>NZ_JBHFFP010000015.1:0-109545 GCF_042611105.1 Neorhizobium fuzhouense
TCGCTTCCGGAAGGCACGGAAATGGTTATGCCGGGCGACAACGTCACGGTTGCCGTTGAACTGATCGTTCCGATCGCCATGGAAGAAAAGCTGCGCTTCGCAATCCGCGAAGGCGGCCGCACCGTTGGCGCGGGCATCGTCGCTTCGATCATCGAGTAATTCAAAGCCTGCCGGGCGAGGGGTTTTCTCTCGCCCGGTGCTTTTTAACCGATGATCCACGAAATTTCATGCGCAGCGCCGGTTGGCGCTTGCGTATGACATGAAAATGTTGCAAATGGCGCGCGAGCAAGATTTGCGGCCTGCTTCGCTTTTGCGAGGCGGGTAAAACAATCCAAAAGGTGGGCTTTTGGGCCCGAAGACTGGATGAGGATGTCGCATCGCGGCGTTCTCCTCGATCTTTGACACCGGTGGTCCCGCCTTTTCAGATAAAGAACACCCCCTGCCGTGCTGTTGGCACCGGGGAGAACAAGATAACAAGGATAACGTCGAATGAACGGCCAAAATATCCGCATTCGCCTGAAGGCGTTCGATCACCGAATTCTCGATGCTTCCACGCGCGAGATTGTGTCGACGGCGAAGCGCACCGGAGCTAGCGTCCGGGGCCCCGTTCCGCTTCCGACTCGCATCGAGAAGTTTACGGTTAACCGGTCCCCTCACATCGATAAGAAGAGCCGCGAGCAGTTCGAAATGCGCACGCATAAGCGTCTGCTCGACATCGTCGATCCCACCCCGCAGACGGTAGATGCGCTGATGAAGCTCGATCTCGCCGCCGGCGTCGACGTGGAAATCAAGCTCTGAGACTCGCGTCTTGAGCTGAGTGAGAAGGATTGAACCGATGCGTTCAGGTGTAATTGCACAGAAAGTGGGAATGACCCGCGTCTATAACGACGCTGGCGAGCATGTCCCGGTGACGGTTTTGCGCGTTGAGAACTGCCAGGTTGTCGCGCACCGCACAGATGAAAAGAACGGCTACACGGCTGTTCAGCTTGGCGCTGGCGTTGCCAAGGTCAAGAACACGACGAAGGCCCTGCGTGGTCACTTTGCCGTGGCTCAGGTCGAGCCGAAGGCAAAGGTCGTCGAATTCCGCGTCGATGCCGACAATCTCGTCGATGTTGGTTCCGCCATCACCCCGAGCCACTTCACGGCTGGCCAGCTGGTCGACGTGACGGGTACCTCGATCGGTAAGGGTTTTGCCGGTGCCATGAAGCGCCATAACTTCGGCGGTCTTCGCGCCACGCACGGTGTGTCCGTTTCGCACCGCTCGCATGGTTCGACCGGTTCCAACCAGGATCCGGGTCGCGTCTGGAAGGGCAAGCGCATGGCTGGTCACATGGGCCAGACGCGCATCACCACCCAGAACCTCGAAGTGGTTTCGCTGGATGACGACCGTGGCCTGATCCTCGTCAAGGGCGCCGTCCCCGGTTCGAAGGGTTCCTGGATCATCGTCCGCGACGCCGTCAAGTCGGCCGCGAAGTAAGGGAGCCAAGAACATGGAATTCAACGTCAAGACCCTCGAGGGTAAAGACGCCGGCAAGGTCTCCCTGTCGGACGAGATCTTCGGCCTCGACCCCCGCCAGGACATCCTGGCCCGCATGGTGCGCTGGCAGCTTGCCAAGAAGCAGCAGGGCACGCACAAGACCAAGACCCGCGCCGAAGTTTCGCGCACGGGCGCCAAGATGTACAAGCAGAAGGGTACGGGCCGCGCTCGTCACCATTCGGCACGCGCTCCGCAGTTCCGCGGCGGCGGCAAGGCTCATGGTCCGGTTGTTCGCAGCCACGAGCATGACCTGCCCAAGAAGGTTCGTGCACTTGCTCTGCGTCACGCGCTCTCGGCAAAGCTGAAGGCTGAAGACCTGATCATCGTCGATCAGCTGGTTGCTGCCGAAGTCAAGACCAAGGCACTGGCCGGCACGTTCGAGACGCTCGGCCTCACCAATGCTCTCGTGATCGGCGGCGCCGAACTCGACAGCAACTTCAAGCTCGCTGCCCAGAACATCCCGAACGTCGATGTTCTGCCGGTTCAGGGCATCAATGTTTACGACATCCTGCGTCGCGGCAAGCTCGTCCTGTCGAAGGCTGCAGTGGAAGCTCTAGAGGAGCGTTTCAAGTGACCGATCTTCGCCACTATGATGTGATCGTCTCTCCTTCGATCACCGAAAAGTCGACGCTTCTGTCTGAACAGAACCAGGTCGTCTTCAACGTCGCCAAGGACGCTTCCAAGCCTGAAATCAAGGCTGCCGTGGAAGCTCTGTTCGGCGTCAAGGTCAAGGCCGTCAACACGCTCGTCCGTCTGGGCAAGACCAAGCGTTTCCGCGGCTTCATCGGCAAGCAGAAGGACGTCAAGAAGGCGATCGTGACGCTTGCTGAAGGCCAGTCGATCGACGTATCGACCGGCGTCTGAGGTAGGGAACAAGAACAATGGCATTGAAAAGCTTTAACCCGACGACCCCCAGCCAGCGTCAGCTGGTCATCGTCGACCGCTCTGGCCTCTGGAAGGGCAAGCCGGTCAAGGCGCTGACGGAAGGTCTCTCCAAGAGCGGCGGTCGTAACAAC
Organism: Neorhizobium fuzhouense; assembly: GCF_042611105.1. Lineage (NCBI taxonomy): Bacteria > Pseudomonadati > Pseudomonadota > Alphaproteobacteria > Hyphomicrobiales > Rhizobiaceae > Neorhizobium > Neorhizobium fuzhouense. Next base: position 2,554 of record NZ_JBHFFP010000015.1, read on the forward strand.
CTCGGTCGCATCACCGCCCGCTTCATCGGCGGCGGTCACAAGCGCACCTACCGTCTTGTTGATTTCAAGCGTCGCAAGTTTGAAGTCGAAGGCACGGTCGAACGTCTGGAATACGACCCGAACCGTTCGGCCTTCATCGCGCTCATCAACTACGCCGATGGCGAACAGGCCTACATCCTGGCTCCGCAGCGTCTGGCTGCCGGCGACAAGGTGATTGCCTCCGACAAGGCTGTGGACGTCAAGCCCGGCAACGCCATGCCGCTGCAGTACATCCCGGTCGGTTCGATCGTCCACAACGTCGAAATGAAGCCCGGCAAGGGCGGTCAGATCGCACGTTCGGCTGGCACCTATGTCCAGCTCGTCGGCCGCGATGCCGGCATGGCGATCCTGCGCCTCAATTCGGGTGAACAGCGTCTGGTTCCGGGCTCGTGCCTGGCAACCGTTGGCGCCGTGTCCAACCCGGACCACGGCAACACCAACGACGGCAAGGCCGGTCGCACCCGCTGGCGCGGCAAGACCCCGCATAACCGCGGTGTCGTCATGAACCCGGTCGACCACCCGCACGGCGGTGGTGAAGGCCGCACGTCCGGTGGTCGCCACCCGGTTTCCCCGTGGGGCAAGCCGACCAAGGGCAAGCGGACTCGCTCGAACAAGTCGACCGACAAGTTCATCATGCGCTCGCGCCACCTGAAGAAGAAGTAAGAGAGGTAGTCAGAAATGGCTCGTTCAGTATGGAAAGGTCCGTTCGTTGACGGCTATCTTCTCAAGAAGGCTGAGAAGGTTCGTGAAGGCGGTCGTAGCGAAGTGATCAAGATCTGGAGCCGTCGCTCCACGATCCTGCCGCAGTTCGTCGGTCTCACCTTTGGTGTCTACAACGGCAGCAAGCATGTTCCGGTCAGCGTCAACGAAGACATGGTCGGCCACAAGTTCGGTGAATTCTCTCCGACCCGGACCTACTACGGTCACGGTGCGGACAAGAAGGCAAAGAGGAAGTAATCATGGCGAAGGCAAAGACCGAACGCCGGCTGAAGGACAATGAAGCGCAGGCTGTTGCCCGCACGCTTCGCGTCAGCCCGCAGAAGCTGAACCTGGTTGCCGCCATGATCCGCGGCAAGAAGGTTGAGCGCGCGCTTGCAGAACTCGAGTTCTCCCGCAAGCGCATTTCCGGCCAGGTGAAGAAGACCCTTGAGTCTGCAATCGCCAACGCCGAAAACAACCATGACCTCGACGTCGACAGCCTTGTCGTCGCCGAAGCCTATGTCGGCAAGTCCATCACCATGAAGCGCTTCCACGCTCGTGGCCGTGGTCGTGCATCCCGCATCGAAAAGCCGTTCGCGCATCTCACGATCGTCGTGCGCGAAGTCGAGGAAAAAGGGGAGGCCGCATAATGGGTCAGAAAATCAATCCGATCGGTTTCCGCCTCGGCATTAACCGGACCTGGGACAGCCGTTGGTTCGCCGACAACGCCGAATACGGCCAGCTGCTCCATGAAGACCTGAAGATCCGCGCATACCTGATGTCCGAGCTGAAGCAGGCCGGCATCGCCAAGGTGATCATCGAGCGTCCGCACAAGAAGTGCCGCGTCACGATCCACTCGGCTCGCCCGGGTCTGATCATCGGCAAGAAGGGTGCGGACATCGAGAAGCTTCGCAAGAAGATCTCCACGATGACCAATTCCGAAACGCACCTCAACATCGTTGAAGTGCGCAAGCCGGAAGTGGATGCCACGCTGGTCGCTCAGTCGATCGCCCAGCAGCTGGAACGCCGCGTGGCGTTCCGTCGTGCCATGAAGCGTGCCGTTCAGTCGGCCATGCGTCTTGGCGCCGAAGGCATCAAGATCACCTGCGCAGGTCGTCTCGGCGGTGCGGAAATCGCGCGTACCGAATGGTACCGCGAAGGCCGCGTGCCGCTTCACACGCTGCGCGCCGACATCGATTACGGGACGGCGGAAGCCGAAACCGCATTCGGTATCTGCGGCATCAAGGTCTGGATCTTCAAGGGCGAAATCCTTGAGCATGATCCGATGGCTTCTGAACGCCGCGCTCTCGAAGGTGACGCACAGGGTCCGGCAAGCCGCGACCGTGGTGATCGTCGTCGCGAGAACGCTTGATTAGCGCTGGCGAAAGATAAGCTCGGAGAAGTAAGAAAATGTTGCAGCCAAAGCGTACCAAGTACCGCAAGCAGTTCAAGGGCCGCATCAAGGGCGTCGCCAAGGGTGGCTTCGACCTGGCATTCGGTGAATTCGGCCTGAAGGCACTCGAACCGAACCGCGTCAATGCACGCGAGATCGAAGCGGCCCGCCGCGCGATCACGCGTTACATGAAGCGCGCCGGTCGCGTATGGATCCGCGTCTTCCCGGACGTTCCGGTCACGGCAAAGCCGACCGAAGTGCGTATGGGTAAGGGCAAGGGTTCGGTTGAATACTGGGCTTGCAAGGTCAAGCCCGGCCGTATGATGTTTGAAATCGACGGTGTGTCCGAGGAAACGGCGCGCGAGGCCCTGCGTCTCGGCTCCGCCAAGCTCTCGGTCAAGACGCGCTTCGTTCAGCGCATCGCAGAGTAAGGGGTAAGGCACATGAAAGCCGAAGAAGTACGCGGCCTGACGGCCGACCAGCTCAAGGACAAGCTTGCGGACCTGAAGAAGGAGCAGTTCAACCTGCGCTTCCAGAAGGCAACCGGTCAGCTCGAAAAGTCCTCGCGCGTCAACGAAGTCCGCAAGGATATCGCCCGCGTGAAAACCATTGCCCGCCAGAAGGCGGCAGAAGCAAAGGCCTAAGGGAAGAACAATATGCCGAAGCGCATTCTGCAGGGCGTCGTGGTCAGCGACAAGAACGACAAGACGGTAGTGGTTCGGGTTGAGCGTCGTTTCGCTCACCCGCTGCTCCAGAAGACGGTTCGTCGTTCCAAGAAGTACAAGGCTCACGACGAAAACAATCAGTACAAGACCGGTGATGTGGTTTCCATTCAGGAATGCGCACCGATCTCGAAAGACAAGTGCTGGACGGTCATCTCCGCCCAGGCTTAATTTACAGCTCGATGCGTTCCGGGCCTTGTGTTCGGCGTAGAAATCTGTATGAAGCAGCGCATTGGCGCAGAACGCCCGGTCACGGGCGTTCTTTTGCTTTGCAGCGCAGGGAAGGTCTCTTGACGAGAAACCACCTTGGCAAGATCCATCCCGCGCGAAAAACAAATATGTCCATGAGCTGGAAGAGGGGGCCAAGGCCCAACCGTTCCAGTCATTACGAGAAGGCGACCTGACATGATTCAGATGCAAACAAACCTCGACGTTGCCGATAATTCCGGCGCGCGTCGTGTCATGTGCATCAAGGTGCTGGGCGGCTCCAAGCGCAAGTACGCTTCCATCGGCGACATCATCGTGGTGTCGATCAAGGAAGCCATCCCGCGCGGCCGCGTCAAGAAGGGCGACGTTATGAAAGCCGTCGTTGTTCGCACCGCCAAGGACATCCGCCGCCCCGACGGCAGCGTCATCCGCTTCGATAACAACGCAGCGGTCCTCATCGACAATAAAAAAGAGCCGATCGGCACCCGTATCTTCGGACCGGTTCCGCGCGAACTTCGCGCCAAGAACCATATGAAGATCATCTCGCTGGCTCCGGAAGTACTCTAAGGGGGCGGATAGCCATGCAGAAAATTCGTAAGGGCGACAACGTCGTCGTACTCACCGGCAAGGACAAGGGCCGTACCGGTGAAGTCGTTCAAGTGATGCCGAAGGAAGACCGCGCCGTCGTGCGTGGCGTCAACATGGTCAAGCGCCACCAGCGCCAGACCCAGACGCAGGAAGCCGGCATCATCAACAAGGAAGCCTCCATCCATCTGTCCAATATCGCGCTCGTCGCGAAGGACGGCAAGCCGACCCGCGTTGGCTTCTCCGTGGTCGATGGCAAGAAGGTCCGTGTGGCCAAGCGTACGGGAGATGTGATCGATGGCTGAGGCAAAGTACACGCCGCGTCTCAAGGCAGAATACGTATCCCGCATTCGCAAGGCGATGCAGGAGCAGTTTTCCTACGCCAACGAGATGCAGATTCCGCGGCTCGAGAAGATCGTCATCAACATGGGCGTCGGTGAAGCTACGGCTGATTCGAAGAAGCCTTCCGTTGCTGCCGCCGATCTCGCAGCGATTGCCGGCCAGAAGCCGGTCATCACCCGCGCCCGCAACTCCATCGCCGGCTTCAAGGTCCGCGAAGGCATGCCGATCGGCGCCAAGGTGACGCTGCGCGGCGCTCGCATGTATGAATTCCTGGATCGCCTGGTCAACATCGCGCTGCCGCGCGTTCGCGACTTCCGCGGCCTGAATCCGAAGAGCTTTGACGGCCGTGGCAACTTCGCCATGGGCATCAAGGAACACATTGTGTTCCCGGAGATCAACTACGACAAGGTTGATCAGATGTGGGGCATGGACATCATCGTTTGCACGACGGCCACCAAGGACGACGAAGCGCGGGCTCTTCTGAAAGAGTTCAACTTCCCGTTCCGTCAGTAACCGTAACGACGAGCGTAGAAAAGGAACTCGATATGGCGAAAACAAGCGCAATCGAAAAGAACAAGCGCCGCCGCAAGACGGTTTCCGAACAGGCTGCCAAGCGCGCAGCCCTGAAGGCAACCGTCATGAACCAGGACCTGCCCATCGAAGAGCGGTTCCAGGCTACTCTGAAGCTCGCTTCGCTGCCGCGTGACGGTTCGAAGACGCGCATCCGCAACCGTTGCGAAGTCACCGGTCGCCCGCGCGCCTTCTACCGCAAGCTCAAGATGTCCCGTATCGCGCTTCGCGAACTGGGCAACCTGGGCAAGGTTCCCGGCATCGTTAAGTCCAGCTGGTAAGGAGACGGTTCAATGACCATGACTGATCCTCTGGGCGATATGCTCACCCGCATCCGCAACGGCGCTGCCCGTCGCAAGTCTTCCGTGACCACGCCGGCTTCCAAGCTGCGCGTTCGCGTGCTCGACGTGCTGCAGGCGGAAGGCTACATCCGCGGTTACACCCAGACCGATTACGGTAACGGCAAGTCCGAGATCGAAATCGAACTGAAGTACTATGAAGGCGCGTCCGTCATTCGTGAGATTGGCCGCGTGTCCAAGCCGGGCCGCCGAGTTTATGTCTCGGTTAAGTCCATTCCGCAGGTCGCGAACGGCCTCGGCATCACCATCCTTTCGACTCCGAAGGGTGTGATGGCCGATCACCAGGCTCGCGAACAGAATGTTGGTGGCGAGGTACTTTGCTCGGTCTTCTAAGGCTGATGCAACGTTCTCCAGCGAAACAGACAGGTTGAACAATGTCTCGTATCGGTAAGAAGCCCGTTCAGGTACCTGCAGGGATCACGGCCTCGGTTGAAGGCCAGACAGTGACTGCAAAAGGCCCGAAAGGCGAACTCGTCTTCGTTGCAAACGACGAAGTGAAGGTTACCTTCGACAATAACGCCGTATCGGTGGTTCCGGCCAACGACAGCAAGGATGCTCGGTCCAAGTGGGGCATGTCCCGCACGATGATCGAAAACATCTTCAAAGGCGTGAAGGACGGTTTTGAGCGCAAGCTCGAAATCAACGGCGTCGGTTACCGCGCGGCCATGCAGGGCAAGAACCTGCAGCTGTCGCTCGGTTTCAGCCATGACGTCGTCTATGAGCCCCCGCAGGGCATCACCATTGCCGTGCCGAAGCCGACGGAAATCGTCGTCACCGGCATCAATAAGCAGCAGGTCGGTCAGGTAGCAGCGGAAATCCGCGAATACCGCGGTCCAGAGCCCTACAAGGGCAAAGGCGTCAAGTACGCCGAGGAACGTATCGTCCGCAAGGAAGGCAAGAAGAAGTAAGGTTGACGCGAAATGGCTAGCAGGAAACAAGCACTTGCAAAGCGCGCGAGCCGCGTGCGCCGCCAGATCAAGGCGGTTGCGAACGGTCGCCCGCGTCTGTCGGTTCATCGCTCGTCGAAGAACATCTATGCCCAGGTCATCGATGACGTGGCTGGTCGCACGCTTGCGGCCGCCTCCACGCTCGATGGCGGTCTGCGCACGTCCCTGAAGACGGGTGCCGACATCGCTGCTGCTGCCGCAGTCGGCAAGCTCGTTGCAGAGCGCGCCGTCACGGCTGGCGTGAAGGAAGTGGTCTTCGACCGCGGCGCCTTCATTTTCCACGGCCGCATCAAGGCACTTGCCGATGCTGCCCGCGAAGGCGGTCTGAGCTTCTAAGGCATTCGTCCGGTCCTTTCGGGGACCGGACGTTTCGGTGTCCGGGACCTTGGTCTCGTGCGCCATCACCGGCCGGTGGATATCCCTCAAGGCGGGGATCCGTCGGCTATTCGAATGTTGCCGTTCGAACCGGAAAAGAAAAAGGAAAAGGACAATGGCACAGGAAAAGAGAGGCTCGCGCGACGATCGCTCGAACCGCGAAGAGCGCGATAGCGAATTCGTTGACAAGCTGGTCGCGATCAATCGCGTTGCCAAGGTTGTCAAGGGTGGCCGTCGTTTCGGTTTCGCTGCACTCGTCGTCGTTGGCGACCAGAAGGGCCGCGTTGGCTTTGGCCATGGCAAGGCACGTGAAGTGCCGGAAGCTATCCGCAAGGCAACTGAAGCTGCCAAGCGCGACCTGATCTTCGTACCGCTGCGCGATGGCCGTACGCTTCATCATGACGTCAATGGCCGTCACGGCGCTGGCAAGGTTCTGCTGCGTGCCGCCAAGGCCGGTACCGGTATCATCGCCGGTGGCCCGATGCGCGCCGTTTTCGAAACGCTCGGCGTTCATGACGTCGTTGCAAAGTCGACCGGTTCGTCGAACCCGTACAACATGGTTCGCGCAACGTTCGACGCCCTGAAGCACCAGGTGCATCCGAAGGACGTGGCAGCACAGCGCGGCATCAAGTATGCAACGCTTCAGGCTCGCCGTGCCGCTTCCGGCAATGCTCAGGAAGAATAAGGAGTTCGTCGATGGCCAATGAAACCAAGACGGTAACGGTCGAACAGATCGGAAGCCCCATTCGCCGGCCCGCCGTACAGCGCCAGACGCTGATCGGCCTCGGCCTCAACAAGATGCACCGGGTTCGCACGCTGGAAGACACCCCGTCTGTGCGTGGCATGATCCGGTCTGTCCAGCATCTCGTTCGCGTCGTCGACGAGAAGTGAGACGGAGGAAGACATCATGAAACTGAATGAAATCAAGGACAACGAAGGCTCCACCAAGGACCGTATCCGCGTTGGTCGCGGTATCGGTTCTGGCAAGGGCAAGACCGGTGGTCGCGGCGTCAAGGGTCAGAAGGCCCGTTCCGGCGTTGCCGTCAACGGCTTCGAAGGCGGTCAGATGCCCATCTACCGTCGTCTGCCGAAGCGCGGCTTCAACAACATCTTCGCGTCCGAATTTGTTGTCGTGTCGCTCGGCCGCATCCAGACCGCCATCGACGCCAAGAAGCTCGACGCTTCTGCACCGATCGATGCGGCAGCCCTCAAGGCCGCCGGTGTCATCCGTCGCCTGAAGGACGGCATCCGCATTCTGTCGGATGGCGAACTGACGGCCAAGGTTTCGATCGAAGCCGCCGGCGCCTCCAAGGCTGCCGTCGAGAAGATCGAAAAGGCCGGTGGCTCGATCAAGCTGCCGGAAGTTGCTTCCGCCGAATAATGAACTGAAGAATCGCCCGGGGTGCTTCACACCGGGCGATTTTGCTCCCATATGTGAGCCTCACGATTCCGGACCCGATTTGCGGGCACGTCCGGGACATCGCGGAAAACGGGGTGAGGCATAAGGTTGCATGGCAGCCCTTCCGTCTCCCGGTTTTATGAACCTGAATATGGACTGCTTTCCGGATCTGGCCGCAGGGGCGCGCCGCCGGAATTGGTCAGGCGGAGAAATGCATGGCTTCTGCAGCTGAACAACTGGCCTCCAATCTTAATTTTTCAACTTTTTCCAAAGCGACGGATCTCAAGAAGCGCCTGTGGTTCACACTGGCGGCTCTGCTTGTCTATCGTCTCGGGACGCATATTCCGCTGCCGGGTCTCAACCCTGAAGCCTATGCGCAGGCCTTCCGCGGCCAGGCGGGCGGCATTCTCGGCCTCTTCAACATGTTTGCCGGCGGTGCTGTCGAGCGCATGGCGATCTTCGCGCTCGGCATCATGCCGTATATCTCCGCGTCGATCATCGTGCAGCTGATGACCTCCGTCGTGCCTTCTCTGGAAAACCTGAAGAAGGAAGGCGAACAGGGCCGCAAGATCATCAACCAGTATACCCGTTACGGCACGGTCCTTCTCGGCACGCTGCAGGCCTATGGCATTGCCGCCGGCCTTGAGAGCGGGCAGGGGCTGGTGATTGATCCGGGCTGGTTCTTCCGCATCTCGACGGTCGTGACGCTGCTCGGCGGCACCATGTTCCTGATGTGGCTCGGCGAGCAGATCACCTCGCGCGGCATCGGCAACGGCATTTCGCTGATCATCTTCGCCGGCATTGCCGCAGGCCTGCCGAAGGCGCTGGCCGGAACGCTGGAACTCGGCCGTACCGGTGCGCTGTCGACCGCGCTCATCCTGACCGTCGTCGTCGTTGCCATCGGCGTCATCGCGCTCATCGTCTTCGTCGAACGCGCCCAGCGCCGGCTGCTGATCCAGTATCCGAAGCGCCAGGTCGGCAATCGGATGTTCCAGGGCGATACGTCGCACCTGCCGCTGAAGCTGAACACCGCGGGCGTCATCCCGGCGATCTTTGCCTCGTCGCTTCTGCTTCTGCCGGCGACGGCTGCGGGTTTCGCCGGCAATACGAACCTGCCGTCCTGGGCAACGGCCGTCATCGGCTCGCTGCAGCACGGCCAGCCGCTGTTCATGCTGTTCTATGGCGCGCTGATTGCCTTCTTCTCGTTCTTCTACACGGCCATCGTCTTCAATCCGAAGGATACGGCCGACAATCTGAAGAAGCATGGCGGCTTCATTCCGGGCATTCGTCCGGGCGAGCGCACCGCGGAATACATCGACTACGTCCTGACGCGCATCACCGTCATCGGCGCCATCTACCTCGTGTTCGTCTGCATTCTTCCCGAAACGCTGATCGCAAGGACGGGTATCCCATTAGCCCTTGGTGGTACTTCGCTTTTGATCGTTGTCAGTGTTACCCTTGATACGGTAGCACAGATCCAGGGCCATCTGATTGCACAGCAATATGAAGGTCTGATCAAGAAGTCCAAGCTGCGTGGAGGAAAGAGGGGACGATGAGATTGATTCTTTTGGGGCCGCCGGGGGCGGGTAAGGGGACCCAAGCCCAGCGGATCGTTGAAAAGCACGGCCTTCCGCAATTGTCGACGGGTGACATGCTGCGTGCAGCGATCCTGGCGGAAACCGAAGTGGGCAAGCGCGTCAAGGCGGTGCTCGATTCGGGCAAGCTCGTCTCCGACGACATCGTGATTGCGATCGTCTCGGAGCGGATCGACCAGCCGGACTGTGCCAACGGCTTTATTCTCGATGGCTTTCCGCGCACGCTGGTGCAGGCCGATGCGACCGAGGCCATGCTTGCGGCCAAGGGCATCGACCTCTCGGTGGTGATCGAGCTTCGGGTCAACGACAAGGAGCTGGTGCGCCGTGTTTCGGGTCGCTACAGCTGCGCAAGCTGCGGTTCCGTCTACCACGACACGGACCACAAGCCGGGCGTCGAAGGGGTTTGCGACAAGTGTGGTTCGACCCACTTCAAGCGCCGTCCGGACGACAATGCCGAGACGATGACGCAGCGACTCGAGGTGTACTACAAGGAAACCTCGCCGCTCATCGGCTACTACTATGCCAAGGGCAAGCTGAAGAGCGTCGATGGCATGGCAGAAATGGACGTCGTGACGTCGCAGATTGAAGCGATCCTGGCAGACCTTTGAGGTTTGCCCGGGCGTTACCCCAAGAATCTTGGCGGGGCCGGTTGCTATTTTCGACTGATTCCGCTAAAGACCGCGCCAACTCGCGACATTGCTGCGATCGGCGCGGAACATCCGCAAGGATGTCCGGTCCGGTCGTTTTGACTTGTCACGGATGAGATTTGAACTGGCGGCCCTCTATGGCTGCTCTCATGGAAGAAGCACCACTTGCCGGATGGCAACTGGAACGCAAGGAGAATAGGCGTGGCACGTATCGCTGGCGTCAACATCCCGACTGCGAAGCGCGTCGTTATCGCGCTGACCTATATTCACGGGATCGGCCCTAAATTCGCACAGGAAATCGTCGAGAAGGTCGGTATTCCGGCTGAACGTCGCGTTCATCAGCTGACGGACGCAGAAGTCCTCTCGATCCGCGAAACCATCGACCGCGATTACCAGGTTGAAGGTGACCTGCGTCGCGAAACCGCGATGAACATCAAGCGTCTGATGGACCTCGGCTGCTACCGCGGCCTGCGCCATCGTCGCGGCCTGCCGGTCCGCGGTCAGCGCACGCACACCAATGCCCGCACCCGCAAGGGTCCGGCAAAGGCGATCGCCGGTAAGAAGAAGTAATTTTTCAGGCATGAGCCGATAGGCAGTAGGCGGTAGCAGGGAAAGCTATTGGCTACTGCCTCGTTTCTGTTGCCTGAAAAGGTGGAGCCGCTGGTGCTACGGCGGTGACGATATCAACGAAAGGAAGACCATGGCCAAGGAAGCCACACGCGTCCGCCGTCGCGAACGTAAGAACATTTCGTCGGGCGTTGCACACGTCAACTCGACGTTCAACAACACCATGATCACCATCACCGATGCGCAGGGCAATGCGATTGCCTGGTCGTCTGCTGGTGCCAAGGGTTTCAAGGGTTCGCGCAAGTCGACGCCGTTTGCTGCCCAGATCGCTGCTGAAGACTGCGCCAAGAAGGCTCAGGAACACGGCATGAAGTCTCTCGAAGTCGAAGTCTGCGGCCCGGGTTCCGGTCGTGAATCGGCTCTGCGCGCCCTCCAGGCTGCGGGTTTCATGATCACCTCCATCCGTGACGTGACGCCGATCCCGCACAATGGTTGCCGTCCGCGCAAGAAGCGCCGCGTCTAATTCGCCTTCGGAGGCTGCTCTTGGCGGCGGCCTCGGTTCGAATTCGTGTGATGCCGCCTTACTTCGTCAATCGGGGTATGGCGGCTTTGCCGTAACGCCCAAGAAGAGTGTTTCTCCTTGGCGCTTCTCATGCTCGGTTGCCACGATTGGATAGTGGCAGCGAACGGAAGGTTTTAATCATGATCCAGAAGAACTGGCAGGAACTGATCAAGCCGAACAAGGTGGAGTTCACCTCGTCCGGTCGCACCAAGGCCACGCTCGTCGCGGAGCCGCTGGAACGCGGTTTTGGTCTGACGCTCGGCAACGCGCTGCGCCGCGTTCTCTTGTCGTCGCTGCGTGGTGCCGCCGTCACTGCTGTGCAGATCGACGGCGTTCTGCACGAATTCTCCTCCATCCCCGGCGTGCGGGAAGATGTGACGGACATCGTGCTCAACATCAAGGAAATCGCCATCAAGATGGATGGCGACGATGCAAAGCGGATGGTCGTGCGCAAGCAGGGCCCGGGTGCGGTGCTTGCCGGCGATATCCAGACGGTTGGTGACATCGAGATCCTCAATCCGAACCATGTCATCTGCACGCTCGACGAGGGTGCGGAAATCCGCATGGAATTCACGGTGAACAACGGCAAGGGCTATGTGCCTGCCGATCGCAACCGTGCCGAAGATGCGCCGATCGGCCTCATTCCGGTCGACAGCCTCTACTCCCCGGTCAAGAAAGTGTCCTACAAGGTGGAAAACACCCGCGAAGGCCAGGTTCTCGACTATGACAAGCTGACCATGACCATCGAAACCGATGGTTCGGTCACGGGCGAGGATGCCGTGGCGTTTGCCGCTCGCATTCTTCAGGACCAGCTGTCGGTCTTCGTCAACTTCGACGAGCCGCAGAAGGAAGCAGAAGAAGAATCGGTCACTGAACTGGCGTTCAACCCGGCTCTCCTCAAGAAGGTCGACGAACTGGAACTCTCTGTCCGTTCGGCCAACTGCCTGAAGAACGACAACATCGTCTACATCGGCGACCTCATCCAGAAGACCGAGGCGGAAATGCTGCGCACGCCGAACTTCGGTCGCAAGTCGCTGAACGAGATCAAGGAAGTGCTCGCTTCCATGGGCCTGCATCTGGGTATGGAAGTTCCTGCCTGGCCGCCGGAAAACATCGAAGATCTCGCCAAGCGCTACGAAGATCAGTATTAACCGCCCAACCGTTCCGGGCGGGCCCGCAAGGTGGCCCGCTTCGCGAATTGGAAAGCATGTTTAAACTGCAGGCGGATGCCTGCAAGTAAAGGAGACCAGAGATGCGCCACCAGAAAGCCGGCCGCAAGCTCAACCGTACCGCCAGCCATCGCAAGGCAATGTTTGCCAACATGGCGGCTTCGCTCATCACCCATGAGCAGATCGTAACGACGCTTCCGAAGGCCAAGGAAATCCGTCCGATCGTCGAAAAGCTGGTCACGCTCGGCAAGCGCGGCGACCTGCACGCTCGCCGTCAGGCCATTTCGCAGATCCAGGATCAGGACGCTGTGAAGAAGCTGTTCGATGCCATCGCTTCGCGCTACGCAACCCGCAACGGCGGTTACCTGCGTATCATGAAGGCTGGCTTCCGCCAGGGCGACAACGCTGCCATGGCCGTCATCGAGTTCGTTGAACGCGATGTGAACGCCAAGGGCGCTGCCGACAAGGCTCGCGTTGCCGCTGAAGCAGAAGCTGCCGAAGCCGCATAAGGTTTTGCCCTGACAAGGGGCAGACACGGAAAAAAGGCCGGGTGAGCGATCACCCGGCCTTTTGCGTTTATCCTCAAAGAGATTGAGGCGAAGTCTCAGTTACGCTGAAAGGCGGCGGCCTTTCTTGCCCTCTTGCGCTCCATCAGCTTTGGCCGCACCAGGCGGTAGCCCAAGAGAACCGTCACCACGGCGATATAGAAGGCCGGCTCCAGCGTCAGGCTCTTGCGTGACAGCACGAAATGCAGAATGGCAACGAGCAGGATGGGATAGGCGAGTTTGTGCAGCGTGTTCCAGCGGCTGCCAAGTTTTCTGATCGACCAGCGGTTGGAGGTGAGCGCGAGCGGCGTCAGCATCACAAGTCCCGCCATGCCGAGCATGATATAGGGCCGCTTCAGAAGATCGCCGAGGATCGAGGAAAAGACGAGCGCCCGGTCAAGCGTCAGGTAGACGGCAAAATGCGCCAGCACATAGTAGAAGGCGATGAGCCCCAGCGCCCGCCGATAGGCGATCAGGTTGACACCGAAAAGATCGCGGATCGGCGTGACGGCGAGGCCGAGGCAGAGAAAGCGCAGAGCCCACAGCCCAAGCAGATGTTCGAATGTGCGCACCGGGTCGGACCCGAGGTCGCCAAACACGCCCTGATAAAAGGCATAGAGGCCAGGCAGCAGTCCGAGTGCATACAGCACCCAGACGGAACTGGATCGATAGCGCGCGGGCAGGGCAAGGCTTGCCATGGTCAGTAGAACTTCTTCAGGTCCATGCCGGCATAGAGGCTGGCCACCTCGTCGCCGTAACCGTTGAAGGGAAGTGTGTCGACGGTGCGGCCGCCAAACAGGCCGCTGCCTTCGCCGATGCGCCGTTCGGTTGCCTGGCTCCAGCGGGGATGGTCGACCTTCGGGTTCACATTGGCATAAAAGCCGTATTCGTTCGGCGCGGAAATATTCCAGGTCGACGGCGGTTGCTTGTCGGTCAGCGTGATCTTGACGATCGACTTGATGCCCTTGAAGCCATATTTCCAAGGGGTGACGAGGCGGATCGGCGCGCCGTTCTGGTTGGGCAGGGTTTCGCCATAAACGCCGGTGGCGAGGATTGCCAGCGGATGGCGGGCCTCGTCCAGCCGCAGGCCTTCGACATAGGGCCAGGGCAGGGCCTGGAAGAAGCCGCGCTGGCCGGGCATCTGCTCGGGGCGCACGACGGTTTCGAAGGCGACATATTTGGCGCTGCCGAGCGGCTCGACCCGGTCGAGAATGGCGGAGATCGGAAAGCCGACCCAGGGGATGACCATGGACCAGGCCTCGACGCAGCGCATACGGTAGACGCGCTCTTCCATCGGGATTTCCGCCATGATCTTTTCCATGTCGATCACCTGCGGTTTTGCCACCATGCCGCCGACGGTAATCGCCCAGGGGGTCGGCTTGAAGTCGCCGGAATTCTGGGCCGGATCGGCCTTGTTGACGCCGAACTCGTAGAAATTGTTGTAGGTGGTGACGTCCTTTTTCGGCGTCAGCTTGTCGTTCACCTTGTAGGTGCTCGGCGTCGTGGCGATGGGGGCTGCGAGAGCACCGCTAGCACCGGTGAGCGCCATGCCGGCGGCAGCGCCGGCGATAAAGCCGCGCCGCGACAGATAGAGCGACTGCGGCGTGATCTCGGAAGCGGGGATGCGGGGCGGACGATAGGCCGGCATGGACAGTCTCCTGCAGAGCGGCGGGTGTTTATGATCATCTCTATACGTAACGGCAAGGAAGCCGGTTTCACAGAGGGTGTAGAAAGTGCGGCAGCCACGTTCTCGTGATGCTGAAGACGGGGCGAGGCGTACCGCTTTGGCCTGTCGTGATAGTGACACAGCAGGCCGTTTCCGCTAGGAAAAGCCCAAAAGCAGGGCATTATGGCCAGCAAAGCAGCGGTCATGCCCCTCCCACGTTCAAGACCTGAGGATAATACCATGCCTGCATACCGTTCGAGAACGACGACCCATGGCCGCAACATGGCGGGCGCCCGCGGTCTCTGGCGCGCCACGGGCATGAAGGACAGCGATTTCGGCAAGCCGATCATTGCCGTGGTCAATTCCTTCACGCAGTTCGTGCCGGGCCATGTGCACCTCAAGGATCTCGGTCAGCTGGTGGCGCGCGAGATCGAGGCGGCCGGCGGCGTTGCCAAGGAATTCAACACGATTGCCGTCGACGACGGCATCGCCATGGGCCATGACGGCATGCTCTATTCGCTGCCGTCGCGCGAGATCATCGCAGACAGCGTCGAATATATGGTCAATGCGCATTGCGCCGATGCCATGGTCTGCATCTCCAACTGCGACAAGATCACGCCCGGCATGCTAAATGCCGCCATGCGCCTCAACATTCCGGCCGTCTTCGTGTCCGGCGGTCCGATGGAGGCCGGCAAGGTGGTCATGCATGGCAAGACCGTCGCGCTCGACCTTGTTGATGCCATGGTGGCGGCGGCCGACGAAAAATATTCCGACGCGGATGTGCAGGCAATCGAACGCTCGGCCTGTCCCACCTGCGGCTCGTGCTCGGGCATGTTCACCGCCAATTCCATGAACTGCCTCACCGAAGCGCTCGGCCTGTCGCTGCCCGGCAACGGTTCGACGCTTGCCACCCATTCCGACCGCAAGCGCCTGTTCGTCGAAGCCGGCCACCTGATCGTCGATCTCGCCCGCCGCTACTACGAGCAGGAGGACGACAGCGTCCTGCCGCGCACCATCGCCTCCAAGGAAGCGTTTGAAAACGCCATGACGCTCGATATCGCCATGGGCGGATCGACCAATACGGTTCTGCATATCCTGGCGGCGGCCTATGAGGGCGGCGTCGATTTCACCATGGACGATATCGACCGCCTGTCGCGCCGGGTTCCGTGCCTCTCCAAGGTGGCGCCGGCCAAGCAGGACGTCCACATGGAAGACGTCCACCGGGCCGGCGGCATCATGCGCATTCTGGGCGAACTGGAACGCGGCGGCCTCATCAATACCAATTGCAAGACAGTGCATGAGGCAACGCTTGGCGATGCCATCAACCGCTGGGATATTACCCGCACCAATTCGGAAAGCGTGCGCACCTTCTTCAAGGCAGCCCCCGGCGGCGTGCCGACGCAGGTTGCCTTCTCGCAGTCCTCGCGCTGGGACGAGCTGGATACCGATGGCGAAACGGGTGTCATCCGCTCGGTCGAAAAGCCGTTTTCCAAGGATGGCGGTCTCGCGGTGCTCTACGGCAATATCGCGCTCGACGGCTGCATCGTGAAGACGGCGGGCGTTGACGAATCGATCCTGAAATTCACCGGTCCGGCGCGCGTCTTCGAGAGCCAGGATGCATCGGTGAAGGCCATCCTCAACAATGAGGTGAAGGCCGGCGATGTCGTCGTCATCCGTTACGAAGGCCCGAAGGGCGGCCCCGGCATGCAGGAAATGCTCTATCCGACGAGCTATCTGAAGTCGAAGGGGCTCGGCAAGGCCTGCGCGCTGATCACCGATGGACGCTTTTCCGGTGGCACATCCGGCCTTTCCATCGGCCATGCCTCGCCGGAAGCGGCCAATGGCGGTGCGATCGGTCTCGTGCGCGAAGGCGACATGATCGAGATCGATATTCCCAACCGCACGATCAACCTTCTGGTTCAGGACAGCGAACTGGCGAGCCGCCGTGCCGAACAGGACAAGCTCGGCTGGAAGCCGGCCGCGCCGCGCAAGCGCAATGTCACGACGGCACTCAAGGCCTATGCCGCCTTCGCCTCCAGCGCCGACAAGGGCGCCGTGCGCATCCTGCCGGAATAAGGGCTGAACCGGAGCCATGACGAAAAGGCCTGCCGGCGCAATTCGGCAGGCCCTTTCAGTTTGTGGGCCCTTACGGCGCGGGCGCTACCGGGTGATCCCAGTAGGGCGGCGTCCCGATCCGGCCAAGCAGATAATCGCGGAAGGACAGCACCTTGAAGGAGCGCAGGCGGTTTTCCGGATAGATCAGGTGAATGTCGTGAATGCTGGTATCGACGGCCGCCTCGACATCGGCCATCACCGGCACCAGCCTGCCGCTTGCCAGATGCTCATGCAAGAGCCAGGTGGGAAACAGCACGAGCCCCTGGTGCTGGAGGGCGGCCTCCACAAGGCTATCGGCATTGTTGCTGGTGAGATTGCCGCGCACGAGATGGGGGCGCAATTCTCCACCACCTGCTGCCGTTCGAAAATACCATCTCTGCGCGCCGTTGATGCCCTTGTAGAGCAGGCAATTGTGGTCGGTGAGTGCGTCCGGCCCCTGCGGCGCGCCGTGTTGCGCGAGATACGCGGGAGAGGCGCAGACGACGTAGCGCTGCGGCGTCAGCTTGCGCCCGCTGAGGCTTGAATCCTTCATCTGCCCGATGCGGATGGTGATGTCGGCGCCCTCGGCCACCGGATCGATGAAGGTATCGGAAAGCGTGAGGTCCACCTCCACCCGCGGGTGCAGGCCCTGATAGGCGGAAAGCAGCGGCGCGATATGGCGGCGCCCGAACGCAACGGGCGCATTGATGCGCAGGAGGCCGCGTGCCTCGCCGGCTGCCCCGCGGGCCTGTTCGCTCGCAAGGTCGATCTGCGACAAGGCCTCTCGCACCTCGCGCAAATAGGCCGATCCCGCATCCGTCAACGTCACCGCGCGTGTGTTGCGAAACAGCAGGCGCTGGCCGAGCAGCTCTTCCAGGCCGCTGATATGGCGGGAGACGGAGGAGGGTGGCAGGCTGTGGCGTCGCGCTGTCGCGCTGAAACTGGCGGTCGCTGCGAGATCGACGAACAGCCGCAGCGACAGAAGCGTCAGATCATTGCTCATGGGACAAACTTCATTTGCTCTGAGGCATCATTGTTGTTTTTCGGACACTAGCCTACCTCCGTTTCCTTCAACAAGAAGGGAGAGCCGCCGTATGGGGCACATTGTCATTCTTCTGCTGGTCGTCGCTTCCGGCATGGGGCTGTCCGTCGAGGCGGGGCTGCT
Source organism: Neorhizobium fuzhouense (assembly GCF_042611105.1). NCBI lineage: Bacteria > Pseudomonadati > Pseudomonadota > Alphaproteobacteria > Hyphomicrobiales > Rhizobiaceae > Neorhizobium > Neorhizobium fuzhouense. Next base: position 20,201 of record NZ_JBHFFP010000015.1, read on the forward strand.
CGGTCCCCTCGGCGAGGAGGTGGGGCATATGGCGGCAACCCTGTCGATCTTCCTGGTCGGCGGCCTCCTGATGTCGGTGGCGCTTGTCTTTGCGCCGAAGCGCAGCCTGCCGGGCCTGTTTGCCCAACCGCGCTGGCTTCTGGTCGGCGGCGTTCTCGGCCCGGTCTATGTCATCGTGCTGACGCTTGCGACGCCGGTCATCGGCGTCGGAACCACCATGGTCGGCATTCTGTGCGGCCAGGTCGCGGCAAGTCTCGCGATCGACCATTTCGGTTTCTTCGGCACGCCGCGCCGCGCCATGGACCGTTATCGCCTCGGTGCACTCCTGCTCATTGTTCTGGCTCTTGGGATTCTCAACCGATGATCTTCGTGCTTGTCACTCTTCTGGCGCTGGCCGGCGGTATTTCGCTTGCGGCGCAATCCTCCATTAACGGGCGTCTCGGCCGTGCGGCGGGCGTGATGGAAACGGCCTGGCTCACATTCGTGCTGGGCGCCGCCATTTCCTTCCTGCTATTCTTCTTCTTCGAGCCGGCCCACGCGCAGACGCTGTTCACGGCACCGAAATGGCAGCTGATCGGTGCCCTGTTCGGCGTGGTCTATATTCTCGTCAACGTAGTGGCCGTGCCGCGCGTCGGGATTGCAGCGGCAACCGTTGCCGTCATCACCGGCCAGCTGGCGATGAGCCTGCTGATCGATCACTTCGGCTGGTTCGGCAATGCCGTCATTCCGCTCGACGGCGGACGGTATCTGGCAATCGCGCTTCTCGCCGGGGCGCTTGCGCTCATCTATATCGGCAACAGCCGCAAGGCCTGACGAGCCCGCAGATCCGTCCGTCAGAGCGGGCGGATCAGCGTCTTTGTCGCCTCGTTCAGCTGCGTCATGCGCTCCTCATAGGCCGCGCGAATGCAGGCCGCGTCGGCCCCGCACTCCTGACGCTTCTTCAGCCAGGCCAGTTGCGTTTCCTTCAACTGGTCTCGGTTACCCATCGCCATGAGCGAAGTCAGGATGTCGAAGGTGGTTGCCATCTTCACATCGAGATCGTTCAGCGACCGGTCCTCGCAGATCACCTTCTCGCCGCCCGAAAGATCGGCCTTCTGGCAATCAAAGCTTGCGGCAAACGCCGGGGCGGCGGGAAGGGCGGCAAAGCCCATGAGCGCAGCGGCGCCGGCGGCAAGGGTGTGGGCAAGGCGGTTCGTCTTCATCATTTTGGTCTCCATGAACCCCCACTACGAAGCGCGGGCCAAATGGTTCCCACCGAAAGCCGAGCATTCCGGCTTCGGTGGTGCGCGCGTGCTGCGACAAAGGGGCTGCTGCGCCGGGCAATGAGGGAGAAGGCTCGCCTTTTCAACGTCTGGATCTATGTCTTCATCACATGAACATAGTTTAATGCGCGGGCAGCATTCGCCGTCCTTGCATCCCCATTTTCGGCCACCTTTCATTTCTAGCGTTTACAGATAGAAATCATCCTACCCGTCAAAGTGAGGAATCACATGCTGAGCATGCCGAAAAGCATCTCCCTCTGCCTTCTGGCGCTGTCGCTGATCCTGCCGTCGCAGGGTTTTGCGCAGGACAAGACCGTGCCGCAGAGCCGCCCGGAGATGCAATTGTCCTTTGCGCCACTGGTCAAGCAGACATCGGGCGCCGTGGTGAACGTCTATGCCGAGCGCGTCGTGCAGCGACAGAACCCGTTTGCCGGCGACCCCTTCTTCGAGCAGTTTTTCGGCCAGCGCATGCCGAACCGTTCGGAAAAGCAGTCGTCGCTGGGCTCTGGCGTCATCGTCTCGCACAACGGCCTCGTGGTGACCAACAACCACGTCATCCAGGGAGCCGACGACATCAAGATCGCGCTGCCGGATGGCCGCGAGTTTCCCTGCGAGGTACTGCTGAAGGACGAAAACATCGATCTTGCCGTCCTGAAGATCAAGGCCAAGGAAGAGTTCCCGGTTCTTGCCATCGGCAATTCGGATGCGGTCGAGGTCGGCGACCTGGTGCTCGCCATCGGCAATCCCTTCGGCGTCGGGCAGACGGTGACCAGCGGCATTGTCTCGGCGCTGGCCCGCAACCAGGTCTCGAGCGGTGATGTCGGCTTCTTCATCCAGACCGATGCCTCGATCAATCCCGGCAATTCCGGCGGTGCGCTCATGAACATGAGGGGCGAACTGATCGGCATCAATACGGCGATCTTTTCGCGCGGCGGTGGCTCGAACGGTATCGGCTTTGCCATTCCGGCCAATCTCGTCAAAGTCTTCGTGGCCGCAGCCGAGGAGGGCAAGACAAGCTTTGAAAAGCCCTATGTCGGGGCGACCTTCCAGCCGGTGACATCGGAAGTTGCCGAGGCGCTGGGTCTCAAGACCGCGCGCGGCGCCATCGTGGTGAGCGTCACCGAAGGCGGACCGGCCGACAAGGCGGGGCTGAAGCCCGGCGAAGTGATTACCGCGGCCAACGGCATTGCCGTCGAGCATCCGGATGCGCTCTGGTATCGCCTGACGACGGCCGGTCTTGGCAAGCCGGTGCATCTGACCGTGTCGCAAAACGGTGGCGAACGCCAGTTGACGATGGTGCTGGGCACCGCGCCGGAAACGGTGCCGCGCGATGAACGACTGATCGAGGGACGCAACCCGTTTGCGGGCCTGCGCGTCGCCAATCTGTCGCCGAAGCTTGCAACCGAGCTGCGCCTTCCCACCGACAAGACTGGCGTCGTCGTCTCCGAGGTGGTGCGTGGTTCGCCGGCGGCCCGGCTGGGATTCCAGGCCGGCGATATCGTCGTATCGCTGAACGGAGATGCGGTGTCGTCCACCAAGGTGCTGCAGACGCTCGCGGCTAGCAATCCGTCGCTGTGGCGCGTCGAGATCGAGCGCGACGGACAGCGCATTCGTCAATTCTTCCGATGAGCGAGGATCTGTTCCGCAAAAGCCTGCCGGAGGCGGTCGCATCGAAGCGACCGCTTGCCGATCGCCTGCGCCCGACTTCGCTTGCCGAGGTGACGGGCCAGCCGCACCTGACGGGCGAGGACGGCGTTCTTCGCCGCATGATCGCCTCGGGCTCGCTGGGCTCGATGATCTTCTGGGGGCCGCCGGGCACGGGAAAGACCACGGTGGCACGGCTCCTGTCCGGCGAGGCGGGGCTTGCCTTCGAACAGATTTCGGCGATCTTTTCGGGCGTGGCGGATCTGAAGAAGGTGTTCGAGGCCGCGCGGCTTCGCCGGATGGATGGGCGCCAGACCCTGCTCTTCGTGGACGAGATCCACCGCTTCAACCGTGCCCAGCAGGACAGTTTTCTGCCCGTGATGGAAGACGGGACCGTCATCCTTGTCGGCGCAACCACCGAAAACCCGAGTTTCGAGCTGAACGCCGCTCTCCTGTCGCGGGCGCGGGTGCTGACCTTTCGTGCCCATGACGAAGAAAGCCTCGCCGAACTTCTGTCGCGCGCCGAGACGGTGGAGGGCAAGCCGCTTCCCCTCGATGAGGAGGCGCGTGCTGCCCTTGTCCGTATGGCCGATGGCGATGGCCGTGCCGTGCTGACGCTTGCCGAAGAGGTGTGGCGGGCGGCCCGCGAGGGCGAGCGGTTCGACACAGAGGGCCTGTCGCGCATCGTCCAGCGCCGCGCGCCGGTCTATGACAAGGCGCAGGACGGCCATTACAATCTCATCTCTGCGCTGCACAAATCGGTGCGTGGCTCCGACCCCGATGCGGCGCTCTATTATCTCGCACGCATGTTCGATGCCGGAGAGGATCCGCTCTATATCGGCCGCCGGCTGGTGCGCATGGCGGTCGAGGATATCGGCCTTGCCGATCCGCAGGCGCTGGTCATCTGCAATGCCGCCAAGGATGCCTATGATTATCTGGGCTCGCCGGAGGGGGAACTGGCGCTCGCTCAGGCCTGCGTCTATCTCGCCACCGCGCCCAAATCCAACGCCGTCTACGTCGCCTTCAAGGCGGCGATGCGCACGGCCAAGGAAAACGGCTCGCTTCTGCCGCCAAAGCGCATTCTGAACGCCCCGACCAAGCTGATGAAGGGCGAGGGCTATGGCGACGGCTACCGTTACGACCACGACGAGCCGGATGCGTTTTCGGGACAGGACTATTTCCCCGACAAGCTTGGCCGGCAGGTGTTTTACGACCCGCCGGAGCGCGGGTTCGAGCGCGAGATCCGCAAGCGCCTGGACTGGTGGGCAAAGCTGCGCCGGGAGAGGGGCGGGGCCTGAAATCTATCGCTACGGGCCATCAGGCCTGTTTGCGCGCCGGCGGAGCGGTGCCGGCGGACGGGGCGCTCACCATCCTCACCGCTGAATCGGCCAGGCCATGATGGCCTTCGCCATCCACCACCAGATGCCAGTGGCCGCCTTCGGGAATGACCAGCCGGATGGGCGATTTCTTCGCCACGCCGCCGATGAATTTGAAATCCAGCTTTTCCGTAAAGCGCTGGTAATTGACCGCCGACATCAGCCGCACATTGTTGACGGCCGACAGCGTCACCTCGATGATCGTGCCGGCGCGCTGTGCCTTCAGGTCGAAATGGGTGAAGCGAAAAGAAGGGGCCGCCATCCTTGTCTCCATGCTCTGTGAGGGAGAGACGGTAGGGGGAGGAAGTTAATGCTTGGTGGAACCAGAATGCGAGAAATCCGTTAACAGAGCGAACAAGATGGTCGCTGCAGACCTCCCAGATGCGGTGACCCGGCTGTGATCCACCACGGCCCGACAAGAACAAGACTTTTATCTCCAGTCTGTTTCAGGCCTTGTCCCGTTTCCCCTGCCGGACAAGGCCTTTTCTTTGGCTGAAACCAGTCAAAAAGCGACGTTCTATCAGCACCTTACGGTGCTTGGATGAATCGATCCGGCAAGGCGTTGATTCAATCTGTGAAAGCCCGATCCTTTTTCCGGAGACAGCAAGGTCTGGCCTCGGGTCGATGATCGATGGTAGGACGCGTTCCAGCGCGTGCGGGGACGATGTCATGTATGGCGAGATGAAGCAGATAGTGCTCGACGTGACCCGTCTTGGACCTGAGAGCCTCCATGTCTTGGTGGCGCTCGGCACGTTTCTCATGTGTCTGCTCGTCTCGCGCCGTATCGCGTTCAGCCTGCTTCTGGTCGCTGCCCTCCAGATGACAAACGAAGTGCTCGATCTCTTCGATGATCTCGCCGACGGCAACCCGCTGCGGTGGTCGGACATGTGGAGCGATACCTATGCCTCTCTTCTCTTGCCAACCTTGCTTTCGGGCCTACTGTTTCTCGGGCGCGTCATGGCCGGCAGTCGTGCGTTGCGCCGCCATCGTGAGACAGGGCGAATGGGGGGCGGCAGGGTAACGTGACAGGAAGAGCGTTTTTTCTTTTCGAACGAAACCACGCAGGGGGAAAATTTCCTCGGCGAGCGCGTGTGCGACAGGCGCTGCTCTTTGCTTTGTTGGCTTTCACCACTGCGCCGGCCGATGCCGCCGATGCGCAGAAGGGGCGTCGCACCTTCCAGCAATGCGCGTCCTGTCATGTGGTGGACAGCGACAGCAACGGCTTTGGTCCGAACCTGAAGGGCGTGGTCGGGCGGCGGGCCGCAAGCGTGGCGGGCTATGCCTATTCACCGGCGCTTCGAGAGGCGGGGGCGGCCGGCTTGGTGTGGGACGAGGCCGCACTTGGCGAATTTCTCGCAAGCCCGTCGAAAAAAATTCCCGGCACGAAAATGCGCTTTTACGGCTTCTGGTTTCAGTCGCAGATCGACGATGTGATTGCCTATCTTAAGGAAAATCCCTGACGCCTGCGAAGGCATTTCGAAAGGTCTTGTGTCAGACTGCCACAGACGGGTGCGCCGGCCCAGGCTCGGTTAATGGAATGTTTATGAATTGATGCGAATGAAAGGTATCTTTGGTGCGGGATCGGCGCTCGGTATGGGGCTTGGCCGTTTAGAGGATCCCGTGGTGACAGCCGAATGTATCGCCTGCGCATTCGCCACATGCAGGCTGTGTATGGAGTAGTATCATGACCTCGAAGCCTTATGCCGTGGCGCTTTTCGCCACCCTTTCCGCCACTGTTGCCTTTGCCTCGGCCACTTGCGCTGCCGATCTTGCCGCGCCCTATTCGGAGCCGCCGGTCTATAGCGAACCGTCGGTCTCGTCCGGCTGGGATGGCGCCTATGTCGGTGCGCATGCCGGCGTTGGGATGCCGAAACTGAACCCGTTCTCCAGCAACAACGGCGTCGCAGCCGGCGTGCAGGCAGGCTACAACACCACGGTCGGCCGCGCCGTCGTCGGCGGTGAAGTCGAAGCCTCCTACATGGGCGACACGGAAGTGCGCGTCAACGGCGGCGAGCTCAAGGAGCGTCATCGCCTGGCCGCCAAGGGCAAGGTCGGCATGCCGCTCGACCAGACGCTGATCTATGGCACGGCCGGCCTTGCCATGACCAGTTTCCGCGACAACGGCAACGTGTCCGGCCCGGATGGCTGGAAGCCCGGCTATATCATCGGCGCCGGCGTCGAGCAGAAGCTGACGTCCAACATTTCGGCCAAGGTGGAATACAACTACACCGGCACGCCGAACGTCCGCAGCTTCGACAATGGTGCGCCCTCCGAGCGCGACCTGCACGATCATTCGGTCAAGGCGGGCATCAACTACAAGTTCTAGTCTACACGCCGAAGAGGCGTAAAAGTCATGGCTTCCCCAGGTCCGGGGAAGCCATTTTTCGTTGGGGCAGGCATCTTTATGCGGGTGGCGATAGCCGGGAGACGGCCTGTCAAAACATCTCTCTCTTCAGCGCGTCTTCGCCCCGGCTTTGCCGCCTTGGCCATGCTAATGTGCCCCCGATTCGCCGTCGGCCCGTAAGCATCGGCCCCTCATCGGGATCGGTTACCGGAAGCACGATGCGTCTCATCACAGAATTGAAGCGTCCGTTTGCATCCGACAGGCTGCATGACGGCGCGATCGCCGGGCTGCAGGCTCTGCATAAAAGGAGAATACCATGAGCAATGCCAGGAGCGGCATTACCGGATTGCGGCCCCACATCACCGTCATCGGAGTGGGCGGCGGCGGCGGCAACGCGATCAACAACATGATCGCCGAAGATCTCGAAGGCGTCGAATTCATCGCCGCCAACACCGATGCGCAGGTGCTGGCCACCTCCAAGGCCTCGCGCCGCATTCAGCTTGGCGCGCATGTGACGGAAGGCCTCGGTGCCGGCTCGCTGCCCGAGGTCGGACGGGCGGCCGCTGAAGAATCCATCGACGAGATCATGGATCATCTGGCCGGTTCGCACATGTGCTTCGTCACCGCCGGCATGGGCGGCGGCACCGGCACGGGGGCCGCACCGGTGATTGCCGCTGCCGCGCGGGCCGCCGGCATCCTGACGGTCGGCGTCGTCACCAAGCCGTTTTCCTTCGAGGGCAACCGGCGCCTGAGGACGGCGGAGGCCGGCATCGAGGCCCTGCGGCTGGCGGCCGACACGGTCATCGTCATTCCGAACCAGAACCTGTTCCGCATTGCCGACGCCAAGACCACCTTTGCCGATGCTTTCATGACCGCCGACCGCGTGCTGTTTGCCGGTGTTGGCTGCATCACCGATCTCATCGTCAAGGAGGGTCTCATCAACCTCGACTTCGCCGACGTGAAATCCGTCATGCGCGGCATGGGCCGGGCGATGATGGGCACCGGCGAGGCGGAAGGCACGGGCCGGGCGATGAAGGCTGCGGAAGCCGCCATCGCCAATCCGCTCCTGGACGATATCTCGGTGCATGGCGCGCGGGGCGTGCTCATCTCCATCTCCGGAGGCTCCGACATGACGCTGTTTGAGGTGGACGAGGCCGCAAGCCGCATTCGCGACGAGGTGCAGGACGAAGCCGACATCGTCGTCGGCGCCATTTTCGACCGCAATCTCGATGGCCGCTTCCGCGTTTCGGTGGTGGCAACCGGGCTGGAAGGCAAGGCCTGAGTTTTTTAGGGTAAGCGGAGCGGGCGCGGGGAGGCGCCCGTCCGCAAAGAGATCCGGCAGATTGAACGGCCTGCCGGAGTGGCGACAGAGGAAGGGGAGGAGCGGCCATGAGCCGGATTGAAGGCAGGATCGCGGTTATCACGGGCGGCACGCAGGGTCTGGGTGCCGCCATTGCCACGCAGTTTGCGCAAGCGGGGGCGGCCGGCCTTGTGCTTGTCAGTCGCGACGCTCGAAAGGGCGAGGCGGTGGCAGAGCGCATTGCGGCCGATACGGGCGTGCCGGTCAAAATGGTCGCTGCAGACCTTGCCGATATCGATGCGGTGCGCACCGTGATCGCCGCTGCAGACCGGGAATTTTCCCGCCTCGATATCTTGGTGAATGCCGCTGGCCTCACCGACCGTGGCAATCTTCTCACCACCACGCCGGAGTTGTTCGACCGCATGTTTGCGGTCAATACTCGCGCCCCCTTCTTTCTGATGCAGGATGCGGTGAAGCTCATGATCCGCGACGGCATCGAGGGGCGGATCGTCAATATCGGCTCGATGTCGAGCCTGGCCGGCCAGCCGTTCCTTACCCCCTATTCGGCGTCGAAGGGGGCGCTGGCGACGCTGACGCGCAACGCCGCCTTCTCGCTGATGCGCCACCGCATCCACGTCAACCAGCTGGATATCGGCTGGATGAATTCCGACCACGAGCGCAAGCTCATCCTGTCGGAAACCGGCGACCCCGACTTCATCGACCGCAAGGCCGCCGAAAAACCCTTCGGCCGAATCCTTGATCCCAAGGAAGTGGCCCGCACGGTGCTCTGGATGGCGTCTGACGAGAGCGGCATGATGACGGGCGCGGTCATTCCCTTCGATCAGTCTGTTTACGGTGGTTACGACGACGCCCCGGTGCCGGCGGGGTGGCTGGAGGGGTAGGGCTGTTTTGCGGGGGCTTCCGCTGGATGGTGCCTTTGCGCCCAAACCCAAGCATCTGCCCCGATGCGCAAGCGCGCCCCCTCTGCCCTGCCGGGCATCTCCCCCACAGGTGGGGAGATCGGCAGAACGGCACCGGTTCGCCCAGCCATGAAGGTACAGGGAGCGCGATCCGCCATGCAAATCGCCCTCCCTGGGCCAACGAGGCTGGCCGCCTGTCAATCTGGAGACAAATTTTGCGTCGAGGTAGTTGCCGCCCACCTGCAATGGGAACGGCGACGCTGCGGCACGGTGATCTCCCCACCTGTGGGGGAGATGCCCGGCAGGGCAGAGGGGGGCGAACAGGCTCAAAGGCAGGTGGTAACATCAGGGCGTGCCCTGTTTAATTGATCGGTTATGATGGGGACATTGCGCGGTCTTGCGGGCAGCAGGCGGGGCAATGGATCCTCGAGTCAAGCGCAAGGATAACGTCGCCCGGCTCTTGTCGATACGAAATATGGGGCGTTGGCCCCACTTGGTCGTCATCCTCGGGCTTGACCCGTGGATCCAGCTTGTTGACTCCCCATCACCACGGTCTTCCGCGGGGCGTTCAAATTCTCGATCAATGACATCACGATCGGGGACAGTCGGCCTTTGGCCAGCCCCTTGAACCCGATTTTTGAGCGGACGAAATTTCGATTTTCTGCCCCCGCTTGACTGTCTGTGCCTCGCCTGCTGTGCTGCAGCATTGACCGCAGATAGCAAACAAGAGGCTTTCCCGATGCACGGTTCTGATTTGGAGACAAGCCACGGCCGCCTTGCCTATAGCGACACCGGAGGCGATGGGATGCCTGTGGTAATGGTTCATGCCAATTCTCTGTGCAAGGAAAGTTTTGCACCACAGATCGATGCACTGAAGGATCGATACCGCGTGCTGGCCATCGACCTGTTGGGCCATGGCGCCTCCTCCAATGCGATCGAGCCGCGGCGCAGTTACAGCATTCCGGGTTACGCCAGCGCTGTCGAGGAGCTCCTTCAGGGGCTCGGCGTGCTAGAGTTTGTCGGCGTCGGGCACTCCCTTGGAGGACATGTCGTGCTTGAGATGCTCGGATCAAGCCTGCCAATCCGGGGTGCGTTCCTGTTCGGGACGCCACCGATCGAGAATTCGCTCGCGGGTCTCGGAGCCGGCTTCAAGCCGAGCCCGGAGATGGCGTATACGGGGAGCGCTGATGTGTCTGATGACCAGATAAAAATGGTCGTCGGCATGGCGCTGGGAGAAGCTGCGGCAGAGGATGGCTTTTTTCTGGCTGCTGTGCGTCGTACGGATGGGCTGGCACGGCAGTATATGGTTGAAGCCGCAGTGGCCGGCGAAGGTTGCAACCAGCGCCACCTCGCCGAAACCTCACCCGTCCCGCTCGCCATCATCAACGGCGAAGATGATCCGGTCATCAATCTCGATTACATTGATACCATTGCTTACGCCAATATCCGGAGCGGCAAGCCGATCCGCATAGCCGGTGCCGGTCATGGCGTGCACCGTGAGCGCGCTGGCGAGTTGAACCAGCTTCTTTCGAAATTTCTGACGGATGTCCTGGTTTGATGCAGCTCCGACGGTGGTGTCGCTTGATCGCACACCCTTTGCGTCTTTTCCAATGAACCTGCCTTCGTTGGAAGGCTCCTACCAGAGTTCAGGGTAGAGGTCGCGCCAGTCCGGATTCATGCTTTCGATCAGCTGGATTTTCCATTTCCGGTACCAGCGCTTCAGTGATTTTTCGCGCTGGATAGCCGTCTCGATCCTGTCATGCTCCTCGTACCAGACCAGCATGCGGCAACCGTATTTGGTGGCAAATCCATCGTTGAGTCCTTCGCGATGCTCCCAGATCCGCCGCGCGATGTCGGACGTCACGCCGATATAGAGCGTCCCGTTTCTCTGATTGGTGATGATGTAGACATAACCCGTCATGCGTGTAGCATGCGTGGGGATGGATCCTCGGGTCAAGCCCGAGGATGACACTCTTCTCCTTGCCCGGCACGTGGAGACCTCATCCATATCTCAGAACGTCATCACTGAATGTCGGCACGCCAACCATTCCCTCCGTCATCCTCGGGCTTGACCCGAGGATCCATCGCCTCGCATGAACCGGCAGTCATCTTCCGGCAGCAAAAGGCCCGAGGTTTCCCCCGGGCCGCTGCATTCCTTCAATCGTGAGCGCAATCAGCTGCACCCGCTCGTCGCACCGCACGTGTCGCACTTCTCGCAGGTGCCATTGCGCACCATCGTGAAGTTCTGGCACTCGGAGCACATGTTGCCCGTGTAGCCTTGCGCGATGGAGCGCATGCGGCGTTCGGCTTCCACCTTCTTGGCGTCGGCCTTGGCAGCGGCTGCGTCGGCTTCGGCCTTGTCGGAGAAGAGGGCGGTTGCGGCCTGCTGGCTTTCGTCAGCGATCACTTCTTCGGCGATCTCTTCGGCCATTTCCTTGGCGCGCTCTTCGTAATCGCGCTTGAAGGAGACGACTTCCGAGGTCGAAATGGCAAGCGTGGTTTCGAGCTTGCGGGCGGCGGAGCCCGCAAAGGCCGTCACATTGCCGCCAGCCGATGCCTTGGCAGGGGCGGCGGTTGCCGAACCCTTGGCTTCCGAACCGCTCATGCCGCGCTCGCTGCTGGAGACCAGCGTCGGCTTGTAGCCGCGCGTCCAGCCGGTGGAGACGAGGTTCGTCTTGCCTTCCTGGATGCCCTTGCCGAGTGCCGTCTGCGAGAAGTCGGAGGTGTCGACATGGGCCAGATCGTGGCGGCCGAGATAGGAGACGGCGAGTTCGCGGAACACGTAGTCGAGGATCGACGTGGCGTTCTTGATCGCGTCATTGCCCGTCACGATGCCGGCCGGCTCGAACTTGGTGAAGGTGAAGGCCTCGACATATTCCTCGAGCGGCACGCCGTATTGCAGGCCGAGCGAGATGGCGATGGCAAAGTTGTTCATCATCGCACGGAAGGCAGCACCTTCCTTGTGCATGTCGATGAAGATCTCGCCGATGCGTCCGTCACCGAATTCGCCGGTGCGCAGATAGACCTTGTGACCACCGACATTCGCCTTCTGGGTATAGCCCTGGCGGCGGTTCGGCAGCTTTTCCCGCTCGCGGGTGACGCGCTCGATGACGCGCTCGACGATCTTTTCGGTGATCGTCACGGCCTGCGCGGCCTGTGGCTGCTGGATCAGCTCTTCCACCGCATCCTCGTCCTCCTCGTCCTCGATGAGCGAGGCGTTGAGCGGCTGCGACAGCTTCGAGCCATCGCGATAGAGGGCGTTGGCCTTCAGCGCGAGCTTCCAGGAGAGCATGTAGGCGGCGCCGCAATCCTCGACGGTTGCCTCGTTCGGCATGTTGATCGTCTTGGAAATGGCACCGGAGATGAAGGGCTGGGCCGCCGCCATCATGCGGATATGGCTTTCGACCGACAGATACCGCTTGCCGATCTTGCCGCAGGGGTTGGCGCAATCGAAGACGGGCAGGTGCTCGTTCTTCAGGAAAGGCGCGCCTTCCAGCGTCATTGCACCGCAGACATGGATGTTGGCAGCTTCGATGTCCTTCTTTGAGAAGCCGATATGCTCCAGAAGGTTGAAGCTCATGTCGGCGAGCTGCTCGTCGGAAACTTTCAGGGTTTCCTTGAGGAAGTCGGCGCCGAGCGTCCACTGGTTGAAGACGAACTTGATGTCGAAGGCGGCCTTGGTGGCGCCGTTGATCGCGTCGATCTTCTCGTCGGTAAAGCCCTTGGCCTTCAGCGAGCCGGGGTTGATGCCGGGCGCCTGGTTGATGTTGCCATGGCCGACGGCATAGGCCTCGATCTCGGCAATCTGGCTTTCCGTGTAGCCGAGCGTGCGTAGCGCTTCCGGAACGGCGCCGTTGATGATCTTGAAGTAGCCGCCGCCGGCGAGCTTCTTGAACTTCACCAGCGCGAAGTCGGGCTCGATGCCGGTCGTGTCGCAATCCATCACGAGGCCGATCGTGCCGGTCGGCGCAATCACCGTCGTCTGGGCATTGCGGTAGCCGTGCTGTTCGCCAAGCGCGATCGCCTTGTCCCAGGCCGCCTTGGCATGGGCCACGAGATCCTGGTCCGGGTTTTCCGCATGGACGAGCGGGACCGGGTTGACCGACAGGCCTTCATAGCCGGTCGCTTCGCCGTAGGCGGCGCGGCGATGGTTGCGCATGACGCGCAGCATGTTGTCGCGGTTCGGCGCAAAGCCGGGGAAGGGGCCAAGCTCGGAAGCGATTTCCGCTGACGTTGCGTAAGCCACACCCGTCATGATGGCGGTAAGCGAGCCGGCAATGGCGCGACCTTCCGCAGAGTCATACGGGATGCCCGAGGACATCAGGAGGCCGCCGATATTGGCGTAGCCGAGGCCGAGCGTGCGGTACTGGTAGGACAGTTCGGCAATCTGGCGCGACGGGAACTGCGCCATCATGACGGAAACTTCCAGCACGACGGTCCAGAGGCGAACGGCGTGTTCGTAATCGGCAATGTCGATGTTCTTGGTCTTGGCGTCCTTGAACTGCAGAAGGTTCAGCGAAGCAAGGTTGCAGGCCGTGTCGTCAAGGAACATGTATTCCGAGCACGGGTTCGATGCGCGGATCGGGCCTGCCGCCGGGCAGGTGTGCCAGTCGTTCATCGTCGTGTTGAAGTGCAGGCCCGGATCGGCCGATGCCCAGGCGGCGTAGGAAATCTTTTCCCAGAGGTCGCGGGCCTTCAGCGTCTTCATCACCTTGCCGTCCTTGCGGGCGGTCAGGTTCCACTCGCCGTCATTCTCGACAGCGCGCAAAAAATCGTCCTTCAGCGAGACGGAATTGTTGGAGTTCTGGCCGGAGACCGTCAGATAGGCTTCCGAATCCCAGTCCGTGTCATAGGTCTTGAAGTCGAGATCCTTGTAGCCCTGCTTGGCGAACTGGATGACGCGCTTCACATAGTTTTCCGGAACCTGGTCCTTCTTGGCCGCCTTGATCTCGCGCTTCAGGGCCGGGTTCTGGTTCGGATCGTAGCAGGCTTCGTTGTCGGCTTCACAGTTGACGCAGGCCTTCATGATGGCCTTGAGGTGCTTGGCAACCACCTTGGAACCGGTGACGAGAGCGGCAACCTTCTGCTCTTCCTTCACCTTCCAGTCGATATAGGCTTCGATATCCGGATGGTCGATGTCAACGACGACCATCTTGGCCGCACGGCGCGTGGTGCCACCGGACTTGATGGCGCCGGCTGCGCGGTCACCGATCTTCAGGAAGGACATGAGGCCGGACGAGCGACCGCCGCCCGACAGCTTTTCGCCTTCGCCGCGCAGATAGGAGAAGTTGGAGCCGGTGCCGGAGCCGTACTTGAACAGGCGCGCTTCACGCACCCACAGGTCCATGATGCCGCCCTCGTTGACGAGGTCGTCCTCGACGGACTGGATGAAGCAGGCATGCGGCTGCGGATGCTCGTAAGAGGATTTCGACTTCGTCAGCTTGCCGGTGAAGGGGTCGACGTAGAAATGCCCCTGGCCGGGACCGTCAATGCCATAGGCCCAGTGCAGGCCGGTGTTGAACCACTGCGGCGAGTTCGGCGCAACGCGCTGGGTGGCGAGCATGTAGGACAACTCGTCCATGAAAGCGGAGGCGTCTTCTTCGGACGAGAAATAGCCACCCTTCCAGCCCCAGTAGGTCCAGGTGCCGGCGAGACGCGAAAACACCTGGCGCGCATCGGTTTCCGACCCGTAGCGCTCGGCTTCCGGCAGATCCTTCAGCTTCTTTTCATCGGCCACGGAGCGCCAGAGAAAGGAGGGAACATCGTTTTCCTCGACCTTCTTCAAGAACTTCGGCACGCCGGCTTTGCGGAAATACTTCTGCGCCAGCACGTCGGTGGCGACCTGCGAAAACTGCGCGGGAACATCGATATCGGCCAGCCGGAAGACGATCGAGCCATCGGGATTGCGGATTTCGCTGACCCCCTTGCGGAAGGCGATATCGGCGTAGGCACCCTGACCCGGCTTGGTGAAACGACGTTCTATGCGCATCTTTTTCGTCCTCGCTATGCGCCATGAAAGGCGCAGAAAATCTCATCCGCGGCGGTTGCGTTTCAACCGGCGGCCGTTGCCCGTCATGCGAATGCGGCAAGCCATCCTTGGAGTGGTGACCTGATATATGGTGGTCACTGTGGCTGTAAACACTAAATATAGTATAAACGACAGTTTTCCACCAGCCCAATTTTGTCGTGACGGTGGCGCAAAAGGCACGCGAATACCGCCCAGCGTGCGTGCCTTCATGGCAAGCCGCCTGCAGACGGATGGGGTGATTTTGCGCTTGGAGAACCGGCCTCGTGCTCCGGTCCAGTCGCCGCCGCAACATGGAATTCAATCTCGGCCGAACCGATAGATTCGTCAAGGCGTAGTTTGCAACCGTTTTTTAACCACAAGATATTGTGTTTGTAAGCTGTGGAAAACGGGGAGAAAAAAATCCCCAAGGAAACTCAAAGGCTTGAGTAAGGAGGCCTTACGTCGAAGCTGCGCGGGTCGCTGCGCATACACGACCGTCACCGGTGTTGAGGGCGTCAAAATCGACGCATGAGGGTGCCATAATCCACACTGTTTGCAGCGCAAAAATTTAATATTCGAAGTTTAGGATTTCGGCAGATACTCAGTCTGCGTGATCCCGCGTGGACAGTTGATGTTGTTGTCCTGCCCGGAGATGCGTCTCGTGAAAATCAAGAACCTGTCCATCCTGAAGAAGATCGGCCTTGTCGTGGTGTTGATGGGCGTTGCGGCCGCGGCCATTGCCGGCGTCGGCACGCAAGGCCTTTTCCTGCTTGGCTCCTCGCTCAAAGACACGGGCCAGCGCGAGGAGGTTGCCCGCGAGGCGATGGATCTGCGCGTCGATATCATCGCCATCAGCCGCATGACCTATCAGCTGGCGCTTGCGCCGGAAAAATCCGCCGACTTTGCCGCAGAAACGGAAAAGCGCTCCAAGGAAATGCTGGAGCGTCTGCCGAAGATCGCAGCCACCGCCGATGCCAACGAGCAGAAGCAGCTGGCCGATATCCGCGCGAGCCTTGGCGCCTATTTCGATACCATCCGCGAGATGGTGAAGGTGGCCGGGACCGATGCGGGCAAGGATCCCAAGGTGATGGCCGCAGCGCTTGCCAAGGCGCTGGATGGCCAGAAGGCGGTGACGGCGACCGTCAAGGTCTACAGCACCTATTCCGCCAACACGCTGTCGCAGTCGCGCAGCCGTGCCATTGAAGATTCCCAGACGACCGTGCTGATCCTCGCCATCACGGCCGCCGTCTGCATCGCGCTCGGCGTCGCCCTCAGCCTCATCATCGCGCGGCGTGATATCGCCGGCCCGATCCGGCGGATGACGCAGGTCATGAGCAACATGGCCAAGGGCAACACCGACCAGCCGGTCACCGATACCGACCGCCTCGACGAAATCGGCGAGATGGCGCGGGCCCTTGAAGTGTTTCGTGCCAACGAAATCCAGATGCGTGCCATGGAAGCGCAGGAAGCCGCGCTCAACCGGCAGAGCAAGGATCTGCAGGTTTCGATCAGCGGTATCGTGGCCTCGGCCGCGGCCGGGGATTTCAGCCAGCGCATCACCAAGTCTTACGACGATGCCGATCTGCAGCGCTTTGCCGCGAGCGTCAACGAACTGGTGGAAAATGTCGATCAGGGCGTCACCGAAGTGCGCCGCGTGATTGCTGCCCTTGCCGAGCAGGACCTGACGCAGGACATGCGCGGCCAGTTCCAGGGCGCCTTTGCGGAACTCAAGGAAAACGTCAACGCGACCATGGCCACGCTGCGGGTGACGATGGAAAACGTGCGCAGCGCTGCCAGCACCATCACCGACAATTCCGGAGAACTGTCGACCGCTTCCAACCAGCTTGCCCGCCGCACCGAGCAGCAGGCTGCCTCGCTCGAAGAGACGGCGGCAGCGCTTGAGGAAATCACCACCACGGTGCGCACCTCCACGGATCGCGCCAATGAGGCGACCCGCATGGTTTCGGAAACCAAGGTGAGCGCCGGCCGCTCGGGCGGCATCGTGCGCGACGCGATCGATGCCATGGGCCGCATCGAGCAGTCCTCGCAGAAGATCAGCCAGATCATCTCCGTCATCGACGAGATTGCCTTCCAGACCAACCTCCTGGCGCTGAATGCCGGCGTCGAGGCAGCGCGTGCCGGCGAGGCGGGTCGCGGTTTTGCCGTGGTTGCCCAGGAAGTGCGTGAACTGGCGCAGCGTTCGGCCAATGCCGCCAAGGAAATCAAGACGCTGATCAATGCATCGGCCGACGAGGTGAAGGGCGGCGTGACGCTGGTTCTGTCCACCGGCGAGGCGCTGAAGGAAATCGAGGAGCAGGTCAACCGCGTCAACGAGCATGTGGCGATGATTGCGCGCGCCGCCGGCGAGCAATCCGCAGCGCTCGGCGAGATCAACACCTCCGTCAACCACATGGACCAGATGACGCAGCAGAATGCGGCCATGGTGGAAGAAACGACCGCCGCAAGCCAGGTGCTGGCCGCCGAAAGCCGCCAGTTGACGGCGATCCTGTCCAAGTTCCGCCTGGACGGCCATGGCGGCACCAGCCACGGTTATCGCAGCGCCGCCTGAGGCTCACAGGCACCGCATACGCAACAGGGGCGCTGCAGCGATGCGGCGCCTTTTTTCGTTTGAGCGTCGGACGTTGTCAGCGCTTCACGGCAAGCCAGATCACATGGCGGGCGCCGCTGCGTTTGGTACTGGCGCGCACCGTTTTTGCCTCGGCCAAAAATCCGCTGTCCTTGAGGCGGCGCGTGAAGGCAGCATCCGGGCCGGAGGACCAGACGGATAGCACGCCGCCGGGGCAGAGCGCCGCGCGCGTCGCGCGCAGGCCCTCATGATCGTAGAGCCGGTCGTTGGAGGGGCGCGTCAGCCCGTCGGGACCGTTGTCGACGTCGAGCAGGATGGCGTCGAACGTGGCCGGGGAGGCGGCGATCAGGCCACCGACATCGCCTTCGTGGATGGTGACCCGCGGGTCGTCGAGGCTCCCCTTGAACACCTCTGCCATGGGGCCGCGTGCCCAAGCAACGACGGCCGGCACCAGTTCCGCCACGGTGATCTTCGCGTCCGGCGGCAGAACGGCAAGCGCCGCGCGCAAGGTAAAGCCCATGCCGAGGCCGCCGATCAGCATATGCGGCTTTTTTCGACCGGCGATCTTTTCCTGCGACAGGACGGCGAGCGCCTCCTCCGATCCGCTGAGGCGGCTGTTCATCAGCTCGTTGGCACCGAGCATGATGGAAAATTCGCTGCCGCGCTGCTTGAGCCGCAACGTGCCGCCATCGCCGGGAATGTCTGCCTCGTCGATCTGTATCCAGGGAAGCATGGATCCGGGACGCCTTCTGTGCATGGCCGGCACTGGCCGACGCTTGGTCGCTGCCGGCCCCCGGCGGTGATCAGCAACGGGAACCGATGAAGCCGCCTCATCGCATGAGGCAGGCACAAGGACAAGCCTGCCGGTGGCGCAGAGGCGCGTGTCGGTCGAACGAGGTTGGGTGGGAGGAGGGGACATGTCGAGCGCACGCATCGCCGGCGGCTGCGGCATTCCGATGCGGGTGCCTGACGGCCGCCGCCGTGCGCGGGTCCCGCTTGCGGCGTGCGGCTGCCAGTTCAATAAGGAGGCCGCCCCGGAGGGCGGCCGCGAGGCGGTGCGGACGGGTGAGGTATCAAAGGGCGTCCATGTTGACGCCGACTGTGATGGCGCCGATCGGAGTGCCGGTTTCGTCCATGATGGTCATGGAGGCCTGCGACTGCAGCGCCTGGGTCGATTCGTCCTTTTCGATACCATCGACGAAGATGGCGCCCTTGCCGACGCCGAAGCTTTTCTGGAATTTTGCCTCGTCACCCTGCCAGTAGTCGGAGGTGATATCGCTCTGGCCGACATTCAGGCCCTTGTTGTCCATGACGAAGACTTCGGAAATTGCGCCCTTGGAGGCGGCCTGCTGGCTCTTCAGGAAGGTGGAGACGGCATTGCCGAGTGTCGCAGAGATCAGCGGCTTGTCGGAAGCCTCCACCTCGGCGCGCCACTTCTTGTCGAGCTTGATGATATCGGCTTCCGTCAGGCCGGCATGCTGGGCGTTCTGCGCCTTGATCGCGGAGATGATGATGGGATCGTTGACCCAGGGGCTGACCCCCGTCTTCAAGAAGGCGGTCACCGGGGCGACATGGGCATCTTCAGCCAGGAGCGGCTGAGCGCCGAAGGCAAGGAGGGCAAGGGCTGCAAGGCTTGTGACTGTGCGTCTCATCAGGTGGTCCTCTATTGCGGTTGAGGTTTTGAAGGGCAGCCCGCGTGTCGCGTGCCGGGCTGCTTGCGAAGCGGAAGAATGATTTCAGGCAACGTGGCGCGCGGCGTGTGCGGACGGGGCGCCGGGGCTCAGCTGGAAGCGGTTTGCCGCGTCCTGCATCAGCTGGCTCTGCGACAGAAGTTCGTGGCAGGCAGCACTGGTTTCTTCCACCATGGCTGCATTCTGCTGCGTCGTCTGGTCCATGTTGTTGAGGGCGCCGTTGATTTCCTGGAGGCCCGACGCCTGCTGGCGATACGCATCGACCAGGACCAGAATGCCGTCGTTGATGCGGGCGATATGCGATTCGATCTTGAGGAGTGCATCGCCCGTCTGGTTGACGAGCTCGACACCGCCGGAGACCTCGGAATTGGAAACGTCGATCAGCGTCTTGATCTGCTTGGCGGCATTGGCCGAGCGCTGGGCGAGTTCGCGCACCTCCTGGGCAACGACGGCAAAGCCCTTGCCGGCTTCACCGGCACGCGCCGCTTCCACCCCGGCATTGAGAGCCAGAAGGTTGGTCTGGAAGGCGATCTCGTCGATCACCGAAATGATCTGGCCGATCTGCGAGGAGGACTGTTGAATGCGGTCCATGGCGCCGATCGCATTGCGCACCACGTGGGCCGAATGCTGCGCCTCGGCCTTCGCTTCGGCAATCATCGCGCCGGTGGTTTCGGCATTGTGCGAGGACGTGCGCACGGTGCTGGTCACCTGGCCAAGGGCGGCCGCGGTTTCTTCAAGCGAGGCGGCCTGCCGCTCGGTGCGCTGCGCCAGCTGTTCGGCCTGACCTGCCAGTCCACTGGCGCCGGTTTCCACTGCAAATGAGGCCGTCTTGATGTCGCCGACGGCACGGGTGATCGAGGCCACCATGGCGTTGAAATCAAGCCGCAGCTTGTCGAATTCCGGTCCCAGATTGTCGAGGCGCGTATCGAGATTGCCCTTTGCCACCCGCTCCAACGCCAGGCCCAGCGTCTGCATCACGTGGTTCTGCGTGGCAGCCGTTGCCTGGGTCTGCGCCGCATTGCGCAGGCGCTCCTCATTCAGCGTTCGCTGCTGTTCCTCGGCAAGCCGGCGCTGCTCAAGCGTTGCCACGGCATCGTTGCGAAATCCTTCTAGAGCGCGGGCGAGAAAGCCGATTTCGTCGCCCCGGTCGCGGTAGGGGACGGGCGTGTCGAGATCACCGGCCTGAAGCCCGGTGATGCGGCCGCTCAAGGCCTTCAGCGGCTGGCCGATGATGCGGCCCATGGTGAGGATGAAGACGGCAATGGCGATGGCAATGATGGCAAACTGCAGGGAGAGCGCCAGCAATGTCTTATGCGTCGCTTCTGCCAGAATGCTCTCAGCCGACCAGGTGGTCACGACATAGCCACTCGCCTTGCCGCCCTTGTCGAGCGGAAGCGGCGCAACCACGGTGACATAGCCGTTGCCGACGGCGCTCATGTCCACGCGCGGCTTTTCCGGCCGGGTGCCTGCTGCCTTGGCAAGGTCAGCGTCTGTCGGCAGGTTCTGCGGACCGGATCGGCTCCAGCTGTTGACCGGTTTCAGATCCGCGCCGTAGGCCGTGAACTGGACAAGATTGAGATTGGCATCGTCGCGGTAGAGCGCATAGGTTTCTGCCACGGCCTCGGCCTTGCCCCATTTCACGCCACCGGAGGCAAGGCTTGCGAACTGGGCGCTGTCCTTGCTCCAACTCTCCGTGGCATCTTCCAGCATGGACGCGCTTTCGCTGCGCCAGGTGTAGAAGGAGAGGCCCAGCATGCCTGCGAGGTTGATGGCGACAATGATGGCGGCCAGTTTGGCCGTCAGGGTCAGAGATTTCGGCGATCGCTGCATCTGGCGTCTCTGCGTCGTGGCCGGCAAAACCGGAACATTGGCAACGCACCGTGTGCTCAAAAGCTCGATCGATCATGATCGGCGTTGTATCGCGCAGATACGAGAACACGCCCAAAATATGGGGCAGGAACGTGAAGGAAGGCTTAAACCTTAGCGAGCGCCCGCCCAAAAAGAAGCGGCTAAGGCTATGAAGAAAAATGAAAGTTAGTATCACCTCAGAAAGAGGGGCGGCCCAAGCGATCCGCAGTCGTGCGGATCGCCCCTGTCTGCTGGATGGTGGCTCAGCCCTTGCTGCCCTTGGCGATCGGCTCCTGATAGGTGAAGCCCATGTCCCAGGGAAAGTAGATCCAGGTGTCCTGCGAGACTTCAGTGACGAAGGTATCGACCGTCGGAACGCCCTTCGGCTTGGCGTAGACGCAGGCAAAATGGGCTTGCGGCATCATGGCGCGCACTTCCGATGCTGTCTTGCCGGTGTCGGTGAGGTCATCCACCACCAGAACGCCGCGGCCGCCATCGGTCGTCAGGTCGGCGGCAATACCCTTCAGCACATTCATTTCGCCCTGGTTCACATAGTCGTGGTAGGAGGCGATGCAGACGGTTTCGATGAGGCGGATGTTCAGTTCGCGCGAGATGATGGCCGCCGGCACGAGGCCGCCACGGGTGATGCAGACAATGGCGCGAAACTCCTGGCCAAGGCCTGCCAGTCGCCAGGCAAGGGCACGGGCATCGCGGTGGAACTGATCCCAGGAGACGGGAAAGGCTTTATCGGGTAGGGACATTCGGGGTGGCTCCGCAACGGCGCTTGAAGAAAGGTCAAGGGCTGGCCGTGACGCCGGAGCAGCCCGCGGGACCAAGGCGTGTCGTCCTCGTCCCGTTGGCCGTTGCTATTAGCTGCAAATCGCGTCTGCGCGCAAGCCGGATCAACGCGACAGAAGCGTCAGCGCCGTCATGCTGGTCAGGACATTGCGGGTGACGCCGCCAAACAGCATTTCCCACCAGCGCGAATGGCCGTAGCCGCCCATCACCAGAAGATCGATGCTGTTATCGGAGAGCCGGTTCTCGATGACGGCTTCCACCGAAAGCTCGCCCTTTTCCAGCGTGGTCAGCGTGACGTTGACGCCGTGGCGGGCAAGCGCTGCGGCCAGATCGGCACCGGCAAGGTCCGGCGCCTGGCGTGGCATGCCGGGCGGATCGATGGAGAGAATTTCGACGCTTTCGGCCCGGGTGAGGAAGGGCAGCGCGTCGAAGGCGGCGCGGGCCGCCTCTTTCGAGCCATTCCAGCCGATGAGCACGCGGCGAACGGGCTTGGGAGCCGAAAGGATATAGGGCACCAGCAGCACCGGGCGGCCGCTTTCAAACAGCAGCGTTTCGAGATCCGCGCTGTTGTCATTGCTCAAGGCCGGGTCGGTCTGCGCCGCAAGGATCAGATCGCTGGCGCGCGCGCATTCCAGAACGCTTTCGGAACTGTAGCCGGCCGAGGAGACAAAGGAACGCCATTCGAAGGATATGCCCTCGTGCTCCGCCTTTTCGCGAAACGCCGCGGCAATCTTGCCCGTCTCCACTTCCGCCGCCTGCTGCAGCATCTCCATGGCCGTCGGGTCGGGAATTTCCATCGGCGCGATCAGCGGCACCGTCGGCAGGATTTCGGCTCGAAGACCCACGACATGCGCGGAAAACTGGCGCGCCAGATCGATCGCGAACTCGGAAATGGGCCCGGTGTTCTTCGGGCTGTCGAGGACGGCGAGGATGGTCTTGTAACCCATGGCGATATCTCCTTTGCGCTCATGGCGGATGTTCTTCCACCATGCCCTTGGAGATGGGACGCGCCTTG
Organism: Neorhizobium fuzhouense; assembly: GCF_042611105.1. Taxonomy (NCBI): domain Bacteria; kingdom Pseudomonadati; phylum Pseudomonadota; class Alphaproteobacteria; order Hyphomicrobiales; family Rhizobiaceae; genus Neorhizobium; species Neorhizobium fuzhouense. The sequence continues at coordinate 42,993 of NZ_JBHFFP010000015.1, forward strand.
CGCTGGGTCAAGCGCTGGCGTGTTCCATCAGCCTCACGCTGAGTCACCTGAAGATGTGGGGCGCGAACTCGCCTTTCCGCTTCAGGTTCAAGGCTTCAGGCTTCAGGGCCGGGATTGCCGGCGGCGCGCGCGGTATCGAGATCGCGGATCATGGCGCTGATCGCCTCTGACGCTGAGTCAAGGACTGCCGCGTCGCGAGCGCGCACCACCAGTTCGGTGGAGAAGCGCTGGCCGTCATACTTCGGATAGGAACCGATGCTGGTGTCCGGATGGGCCTTCTGGATGGCGCCCAGCAGCGTACCGATATCGCCTTCGCCATAGGGGCAGGCAAGCGAGCGGGTGAGCATCTTTGCCCCCGTTTGAAGCTCGGGCAGGATGTTGTCGATCATGGCCTGGAAGACCTGCGGCACGCCGGCCATCACATACACATTCTCGACGATGAAGCCCGGTGCCGTGGATACCGGATTGGCGATGTGGCGGGCACCCCTTGGCATGCGGGCCATCCGCTGGCGGGCATCGGTAAACTCCATGCCCCGACGCTCGTACATGGCTGCCAGCAACTGCATGGCTGCCGCATCATGCTCGCAGGGCAGGCCGAACGCCTTCGAGACCGCATCGGCGGTGATGTCATCATGCGTCGGGCCGATGCCGCCGGAGGTGAAGACGTAGGTGTAGCGGCGCCTCAGCGCATTCAGCGCCTCGACGATCGCGTCCTCCTCATCCGCGACAATGCGGACTTCCTTCAGGTCTATCCCCGACAACAGGAGAAGGTCAGCCAGGTGGCCAATGTTCTTGTCCTTCGTCCGGCCCGACAGAAGTTCATCGCCGATGGCGAGCATGGCAGCGGTTACGATCCGAGACGTCATGGCAGTCCTCATGGTGCGGGAATGATCAAGCAAGGCATGTCTTTTCTTCCTAGGCCAAACCCGCCGGCAGATGAAGACATATTCAGCGTGCAAGCCCACGTGGCAGCCAAGGACATCCTGCCGATTTGTTGCTGAAATGTGACCGAACTGTTGTTGTCGTTTTCAATAGGTGAACAGTGCGTGCTTCGATTAGGGGTAGATTCCAGCCCCATTGCGGGTAATCTCCTCACCAACACGAACGCCAGTCCGGCGTTGTCAACCAAGGGAGAAAACGACATGGCAAAGGTACTCGTACTTTATCATTCCACCTATGGGCATATCGAAACCATGGCTTACGCTGTGGCCGAAGGCGCCAAGTCCGAAGGCGCGGACGTGACCGTGCTGCGCGTGCCGGAACTGGTGCCGGAAGAGGTGGCCAAGGCCTCGCACTACAAGCTCGACCAGCCGGCCGCGATTGCCACGCCCGCTGATCTGGAAGCCTATGACGCGATCATCGTCGGTGCCGGCACGCGCTTCGGCACGGTGGCCTCGCAGATGCGCAATTTCTGGGACCAGACGGGTGGCCAGTGGTTTACCGGCAAGCTGATCGGCAAGGTCGGATCCGTCTTCACCTCGACCGCCACCCAGCACGGCGGCCAGGAATCGACCATCCTGTCCTTCATTCCGACCTTCCTGCACCACGGCATGGTCGTGGCCGGTCTTCCCTATTCGTTCCAGGGCCAGATGGGCACGGAAGAAGTCAAGGGCGGTTCGCCTTACGGCGCCTCCACCATCACCAATGGCGACGGTTCGCGCCAGCCTTCCGCAATCGAGCTGGAAGGTGCCCGCTTCCAGGGTGCCCACGTGGCCAAGATCGCCAACAAGCTCGCCGGCTGACCGGATCGTTTTTTAGCATAGGCACAGGAAAGGCGCGGTCATGTCCGCGCCTTTTTGCATGCTTTCAATGGCCTGGCGCTATTTTCGAACGTCAGTTTCCGGGAGTGGCAAGCGGCTTGAACAGGCGAAGGCGTCCTGGCGGATTGCGGGTGATGCCGTTTTTCCAGTCGACGGCAAACTGGATGACGTCGAGCGCGGCCTGATGCGTCAGCGGCTTGGCGATGACGCCGAGCGCGCCGGCGTCGCGACCTTCCACGAGCATCGGATTGCCGGTGACGAAGACCACAAGAATGCCGCGCTCGACAAGAATGCGCGCCAGTTGCGGACCCGTCTCGCCATCGGCCAGGCGCACATCGACAAAGGCGATATCGGCATCCTTGGCATAGTTCAGCGCCACCTTCATGTCCGGTGCAATGCCCACCACCTCATGTCCGCTGCGCTCGATGGCTTCTTCCAGATCCATGGCAATCAGCAGGCCGTCTTCGACGATGAGAAAGCGATATTTCACGAGAATTCCTTTCGATGCGGTGACGACATAGGGCCGCAGGCGAAGGATGCAAGGGGCGCGTGCATCCTGCGTCCGTAGCTTTGCGGCTCGTGTCCCGTTGGCCGCGGGCTCGGCCGCCCGTCGCCGGCTAATCGTTGAAATTCAGGATATCGGGCTGGAAAATGCGCCGGACGATCTTCAGGCTGCGATCCGGCTGGATCTTGTAGGTCTCGACATACTGCCCGCCATTGGCGGGAAATTCATGCGAGAAGGTGCTGCCGATCGGTGACTTCGTGAGCTTTGTGCGCGGCTGCCCGGTATAGGTGATGCTGCCGGGGATGGGATCGTAGCCCGGCCCATCGGTGACCGTGCTGCAGGCCGAAAGGGCAAGGGCGCCAAAAACGACAAGGGTGGAAATTTTCATCGGGTGCATTCCTTTGCTGGTGCGCGTCCAACTGCCGGCTACAAGCGCAAGTTCCGTGGCCGTCCGAGCTTATCCCGGCGGGGACGGGTGAGGGCCCGGCAGGCCAGATCATTGCAGGCGCGGGCAGCCGGAACAATTGTGACATGATATGTCGTCTTCTTCTTGCAAGGGCAGACCGAATCCGCCCAAACATGCCCTTGCATTTTTGTCGCAAGCCCTCGAAGAAGGCTTCGCATGCGGACGTGGCGAAACTGGTAGACGCAAGGGACTTAAAATCCCTCGGCCTTGGTCATGCGGGTTCGATCCCCGCCGTCCGCACCACCGGCCTTACTTTTCCCCAGCATACAGCCTCAGTTGCGCCAGAACAGCGGCAGGAGCAGCACCATCACGGTGAGGATTTCGAGGCGGCCCAGCAGCATCATCAGCGAGAGCAGGTTGAGGGCCGGGTCGCTGATCGTTGAAAAATTGCCGACGGGGCCGATGAGATGGCCGATGCCGGGGCCGGTGTTGGACAGGGCGGTGACGACGGCGGAGCTCGAGGTCAGAAGATCGTAGCCGATCAATGTCATGCCGAGCGTGCCGATGACCCAGAGGAAGATGAACAGCGTGACGAACAGGAAGACGCCGCGTTGTACTTCCATGTCAACGGGTGTGCGCCCGTAGCGCACCGGATAGATCGCATTCGGATAGATCAGCCGTTTCAGGCCGGCGCGCACCACGTTGAACAGGATGACGAAGCGATAGGCCTTGATGCCGCCGGCAGTCGAACCGGAGCAGCCGCCCATGAAGGTGGCAAACAGCGCCAGCGCCACGGCAAAGGGTCCCCAGAGCGTATAGTCGTCGCTGGCAAAGCCGCCGGTCGACAGGATCGAGGTGATGTTGAAGAAGGAATGGATGAGCGCACTGTCGATCGGCACGCCATTGCGCAGGTGGTGATAAATCCCGAGCGCCGTCCCCATGCCTGCCAGATAGCCGAGGAACACGGTAATCTGCGGGTCACGCAGCGTATCCAGCCGCCCCTTGATCGACAGCAGGATCAGCACGGAAAACGGTAGGCTGCAGACGGCAAGAAAGATGGTGCCGATGACCAGCAACTGCTCGTTGTCGAAATAGGCAAACGAGGCGTCATGCGTGGAGAAACCGGCGGTCGCCACGGTCGACATCGCATGGTTCAGCGCATCGAAGTGGCTCATGCCGGCCAAGTCATAAGCAATCGTGCATGACAGGGTCAGAGCCACGTAGATGGCCATGAAGGCGCGGGTAAAGCTTGCGAGCTTGGCAAACGGCTTGTCGTTGGTGTCAGACGATTCCAGCTTGAAGATCGACATGCCGCCGATATGCAATGACGGCAGGATGAACAGCCCCAGAGCCACGATGCCGATGCCGCCAAGCCAGCAAAGAAGCGAGCGCCACATCAGGATACCTGGTGCCGTGGTATCCAGTCCGGATATCACGGTCGAGCCGGTGGTCGTGATGGCGGAAATCGATTCGAACAGGGATTGCGAGAACGTGAGGCCGAGCGGCGAAAGATAAAAGGGAATGGCGCCGGCCAGCGAAAACACCGCCCACAGAAGGTTGACCAGCACAAAGCCGAGCCGCTTGGTGAAGACGGGTGGCGTGCCGCGCATGGCCATGGCGGTGGCACAGGACACACCGCCGACCAGCGATCCCGACAGGGCAAACAACCGCCAGTCCGGATTGCCGTAATAGAGGTCGACGAACGCCGGCACGAACATCGCGATGGAAATGTAGAGCCCGCAAAGAGCCGCCACATACAGGGAGGATCGGAACAGATTTGCGTTCAAAAGCTGGATGTCCTGATGGTTGGGTCCGGAAAGAAGCTTTTGTCTCTCTCGATCACCTATGGCATAGCGGGGGGCGAATGGAATTTCAACGGATGGAATATGATGAACCGCGCAGTTGTGGATGAGGCGATGGCCGCGATGCGGGAGATCTTTCCCGAGACCCCCCTGCAACTCAATGAGCATCTGAGCCGCCGTTTCGGGGCGGAGGTGTGGCTGAAGCGCGAGGATCTGTCTCCGGTGCGCTCCTACAAGATCCGCGGCGCCTTCAACTTTCTGCGCAAGGCCATTGCCGACGGTGCCCGCGGACGTACCTTCGTCTGCGCTTCCGCGGGCAACCATGCGCAGGGCTTTGCCTTTGTCTGCCGCCATTTCGAGGTGCCGGGCGTGGTCTTCATGCCGGTCACGACCCCGCAGCAGAAAATCGACAAGACCCGCATGTTCGGCGGTCCCTTCATCACTATCCGCCTGATCGGCGATATCTTCGACCAGTGCTATGCGGCCGCGCGTGCGCATGTGGAGGAGATCGGCGGCATGATGGTGCCGCCCTTCGATCATGCCGATATCGTCGAGGGACAGGCAACCGTCGCGGCTGAAATTGCCAACCAACTTCCAGACGGCGTGACGCCCGATCTCGTCATCATGCCGGTCGGTGGCGGCGGGCTGTCGTCGGGCATGACGGGTTATCTCCTGGACACGCTCCAACGCGATGCCTTCCTGATGGTGGAGCCGGCAGGGGCGCCAAGCCTCAAGGAAAGCCTGAAGGCCGGCCATCCCATAACCCTTTCGAAAGTCGACAATTTCGTCGATGGCGCAGCCGTCGCGCGCATCGGCGACCTGAATTTCGAGGCGTTGAAACAGTTTCCCGAAACCCAGGTGATGGCGGTGCCGGAAAACGCCATCTGCGTCACCATCACCGAAATGCTCAATATCGAGGGCGTGGTGCTGGAGCCGGCCGGTGCGCTTTCGCTGACGGCGCTTGCCGCACTTCCGGACGATGCAGTGAAAGGCAAGGTCATCATTGCCGTCGTCTCCGGCGGCAATTTCGATTTTGAGCGCCTGCCGGATGTCAAGGAGCGCGCCATGCGGTATGCGGGGCTGAAGAAATACTTCATCCTGCGGCTTGCCCAGCGCCCCGGCGCGCTGCGCGATTTCCTGAACCTTCTCGGCCCCGAGGACGATATTGCACGCTTTGAATATCTGAAGAAATCGGCGCGCAATTTTGGCTCGATCCTGATCGGTATCGAAACCATCCGGCCGGAGAATTTTGCCGGCCTTCTGGCCCGCTTCGAGGAGGCGGGCCTTGGCTACCAGGACATTACCGAGAACGAGATCCTGGCAAACCTCATCATCTGAACATTTCTTCAACCGACGCCGGCTGCCGGCGTTTCGTTTCACACGCGACACGGACAGGGACGACCATGGCCATTCTCTCCAAATTCCTCTCGATGTTTTCAGGCACCGACAAGCCGGCGGCCGCAGCCCAGACAGTCGAGCCGCAGGAGCATGCCGGCTGCATGATCTACGCCGAGCCGATGCGCGAGGGATCGCAGCTTCGGCTTGCCGGACGCATCGAGAAGGAAGTGAACGGGCAGGTGCTGGTGCGCACCTTCGTGCGCGCCGACATGTTTACCTCGATGGAAGATGCGCTCGACTGCACGTTTCGCAAGGCACGCCAGATCATCGATCAGAACGGGGCGGGCCTGTTTTCCGATGGCGCCGCATCGCGCAGCGCCTGATGCACGACACGCAAAGGGCCGCAGCGTGAGCGGCGGCCCTTCGGAAAGTACCAAGCGTCAGCGGACGGATCAGGCAGCCTTGGCCAGTTCTTCCGTGCGGCTCTTGGCGGAGGCCAGTGCATTTTCGACGGCTTCCGGACCGAAGGCCAGGCCTTCGACATAGATCACTTCCACATCCGTCATGCCCAGGAAGCCGAGAACGGTCTTGAGATAAGGAACGGCGTGGTTGAGCGGTGCGGCCGGGCCATCGGAATAGACGCCGGCTGCGGCAAGCACGATATAGACCTTCTTGCCCGTGACCAGGCCTTCCGGGCCTTCTGCCGTGTAGCGGAAGGTAACGCCGGCGCGCGCGACGTTGTCGATCCAGCTCTTCAGGCCGGAATAGACGTTGAAGTTGATGAGGCCGGTGGCGATGACGATTTCGTCGGCGGCAACCAGTTCGGCCACGAGGGCGTCGGAAATGGCAGCGGCAGCGGCTTCTTCGGCCGTGCGGTCGGCCGGAGCCTTGCGGATGGCCGAGGTCGTGACGGTATCGAGATGGGCGATCGGCTGAGCGGCAAGGTCGCGCACGACAACGTCGCCGCCGGTGCGGGTGGCCAGGGCGCTGGCCACATCGGTTGCGACCTTGGTGGATACGGACTCTTCGCCGCGCGGGCTGGAGGTGATGAGGAGGATCTTCGACATGGCAGTTATCCAAACCTGATTTCTGGCGGGAGGCTTGGGAGCGCCTCCATCGGTGCGGAACATAAGATTGGACAGCTATCGAGGAAATGGCGATAATATCGAAGAGATCCATCAACTCTCTGGATAATCCCATGGACGCCAATCCGACGCTCGATCAGTTGCAGGTGTTTCTTGCCGTTGCCGAAACCGGCAGTTTTTCGGCGGCGTCGCGCCAGTTGAACCGGGCGCAATCCGTGGTGAGCTATACGATCGGCAATCTGGAGGCGCAGCTGGAAGTGTCGCTGTTCCGACGCAGCGGCTCGCGCCAGACGCAGCTGACCGAGGCCGGCCGTGCGCTTCTGGCCGATGCACGCCGCATCCATTCCGATCTGCAGGTCATGCGCGCCCGGGCCAAGGCGCTGAAGCAGGGGCTTGAGGCGGATGTCTCGCTTGCCGTCAGCAACATGGTGCCGACCGACGCCATCGTGGAAACGCTGACGGATTTCGGCAAGCGCTTCCCCTCCGTTTCGCTCAGCCTTCATGCCGGAGAACTTGGCATGGTGATGGACATGGTGGCGGGAGGGCGCGCCACGATCGGCATCGGCGGCAGCCTTCTGAAGGAGGACGACACGCTGACGGCCGAGAAGATCGGTCATTCCTACATGGTGCCGGTGGCTGCGGCCGATCATCGTCTGGCGCAGATGGAGCGCCCGCTGACGCGCCGCGACGTGCGCGAAGACGTGCAGCTGGTGGTGACGGATGCTTCCGGCATTACCAAGGGGCGCGATTTCAACGTGCTGTCGTTCAAGGTCTGGCGCGTTGGCGATGTGGCGACGAAACACCAGCTGATCCGCGGCGGACTTGGCTGGGGCGGACTTCCCGCGCCGCTGGTGCGCGAGGATCTGGCGAGCGGCCGGCTGGTGGCGCTCGATATCGACGCCTATGAGACGGTGGAATATCCGCTCTATTACATCCGCCGCACTGCAAATCCGCCCGGGCCCGCCACGAGCTGGCTGGTCGAGGCGCTGGCGAAGCGGCTGAGCCAGTGCCCCAGCAGCCAGGATTTTCATCAGTTGATCGGTCGGCTGTCCGATCCGGCGCGGTTGGCCGCCGAATAAGCTCATTGGCAGGCCATCGCCGAAGGCTGCGCGACATGGCCGTTCCGCTGACGTGGCGGTGCCGCGCCGCAAAAAACGCCTTGAAAAGGCCCGATTGCGGAAAGCTTTCGTTTACCCTGGTCGCCTAGAATCGTCGCGTGTGGCTTTCCCGCACCACGAGATGTGACGAGCTTCGTATGGCGTATGCTTTTTCCTCCCGGCGGGCGATGGCCTTCCTGATGATTTCGACGATGCTGGTCGGATGCTCGGCAGACGGGCTGATGCCGCTCGAATCGGTCGATACCGGCGCGCGCGTCGGTTCGATCCGGCCCCTGGTGCCGCCGGCATCACTTCCAGCCACACCCGCCGAGCAGGGTTATGCGGCAGCGCCGCAGCCGATGGCGCAGACCTATAACCAGACGCAAGCAGCGGCGGGCGAAAGCCCATCCGGTTCCGTCCATGCCGGCGCGTCCGTGCCCCGTCAGGCGACAGACCGACCGGTCGTGATGGGGGCACCGCCGACATCGCTTGGCACGCTGACACTCTCTCCCGCCGGTCACCCGACATCCGCCGCAACCGCCGGAAAGGCCGCAGCCGGTGGGGACGGTGTCTTGCCTCCGGTCCCCGAGAGCGCCCGGGTCGTCGGGCTTGCCGAGGAGCAGGATCGGGATATTTCCGGGAACACCCCGTCAAGGCCGGTCGCGCCCGCACGCCAGGTGGCATCCGTGACGCCGGCCGGCGCGGTGCCATCGGTTGGCCTTGGGACTGGCGTAACCGTTTCCACACGCTCGGGCCGCATCACAAATGCCGGCGCTTCGGTGGCCGCGGTGCCGCGCTGGAGCGACCAGAGCCCGGTCGTGCCGCCAAGCCGTGCCGAGCCGGAGCCGGAGCCGGAGCAGGTGGCGATGCTGATGCCACGCAATCCGGCCGGGCCCATGGAAAGTCCCCGCATGGACGCTCCGGTTGACGGCCCGATGCCGGCCTCCGAGATTGCCTGCCGGCGCGAGCTGAAACGCATGGGCGTCGAGTTTCGCGACAAGCCGCGCATTTCGGACGGACCGAGCTGCGGCATCGATTATCCGGTGGAGCTCTCGGGCCTGTCCGGTGATATCGACGTCAGACCATCGGTTACGCTCAATTGCCAGACGACCCTTGCCTTTGCCAAATGGGTGAAGAACGAACTCGCCCCGTCCTCGCGCCTGCGCTATTTCACCAGCGTGAAGACGATCGAGCCGCTCGGCGGCTATTCCTGCCGGCGCATGAACAACAGCCGGCAGCGCTACAACCCGATGTCGGAACATGCCCGTGGCAATGCAATCGATGTCGGAAAGTTCGTGCTGAAGAATGGTCATGAGATCGATGTGCGCAAGAAGGGCCTGTTTTCGTTCCGCGAAGGGGCACTCCTGAAGGCCGTGCGCTCCGACAGCTGCAAATATTTCAACACCGTTCTCGGGCCTGGCAGCAATCCGGAACACTGGAACCATTTTCACTTCGACCTGCGCAGCCGCGCCACCGGCAACCGCTATTGCGATTGATTTATTGTCGACGCACGGTGGCTGCCCCTGCGTGCGGCCCGACTTTCGACATAGTGGCGATGATGCTCACGCATGCAACCGGAGCGGATTGAACCCTTCTGCTCCGCTGCACACGGCCCGACGTCTTCCCATCGCCCCTTTCATTGCTGTCAAAAATCCTTTTCCGGAGATCTCATGAGCCCAAAAATCCGCATCGGCGTCCTGTTCGGTGGCCGATCCGCCGAACATGACGTGTCCATTCTGTCTGCCACCAATGTGATGAAGGCGATGGACCGCAGCCGCTACGCAGTGGTGCCGATCGGCATTGCCCGCGACGGCGGATGGTGGCTGCAGGAGGATGACGAGACGGGGCGGGCGCTGGAAGCGCAACGCGGCATCAGGGTGGCGCTGGTTCCGGGCGGCGAGGGCCTTCTGGTAGCCGTCGAGCCCGGCGCGCCAAAGGACCTGCCGAAGCTCGATCTGCTGTTTCCGGTGCTGCATGGGCCGTATGGCGAAGATGGCACGGTGCAGGGTTATGCAGAGCTGGCGGGTGTCGCCTATACCGGCTGCGGCCTTCTCGGCTCGGCGGTTGCCATGGACAAGGATGTCGCCAAGCGGCTGCTGCGGGAGGCCGGCGTTCCCGTCGCGCCGGCACGCTGCCTTGCGGCTGGAGACGTGCCGGATGTGGCAGCGCTCGAGGCGGAGTTCGGTTATCCCTTCTTCGTCAAGCCGGCGCGGCAGGGATCATCCTTCGGCGTGTCGCGTGTCGATGGCGCGCAGGCGGCTCTGCCGGCGCTGACCAAGGCCTTCGAATTCGATGACAAGTTGCTGGTGGAGCAGTTTCTTGCCGGCCGCGAGATCGAATGCGCCGTGCTGGAACAGGCCGACGGCAGTCTCACCGTGTCGCCGCCCGGCGAAATCGTCACCTCCAAAAAACATGACTTCTACAATTACGAAGCCAAATATTTCGATCCGGACGGTGCGGCGATCCATGTGCCGGCACTGGTGTCGGACGAGATTGCGCAGGATGCGCGCAGGCTGGCGGCAAAAGCCTTTCGGGCGCTGGGCTGCGAGGGGATCGCGCGCGTCGATTTCTTCCTGCTCGAAGATGGAAGCCTCTACCTCAACGAGATCAATACTATGCCCGGCTGCACCGATCGCAGCATGTATCCGCTGGCACTTTCGCAGTGCGGCGTGAGCTATTCCGGGTGGATCGACGTGGCGGTGGAGTTTGCGCTGAAGCGCCGAAAAAGGGCTCGGCGGGGGCGCATCTGACGGGATCGAGGCGAGGGCACTTCGAGGGTTGGCGACCCCGACCCCTCGCTATTGCGGAGGCGTGCCTATATAAAGCGCATATCCTGCCCAACGCGTGTGCTCATCCCCTCATGTCCTCCATTGTTTCCATCCAAAAACTCACCAAGACCTATGCCAACGGGTTTTCGGCGCTGAAAGGCGTTGATCTGGAGATCCGCGAGGGAGAAATCCTGGCACTGCTCGGGCCGAACGGCGCCGGCAAGACTACGCTGATCTCGATCATCTGCGGGATCTCCGTTCCCACATCGGGCACGGTGCTGGTTGGCGGGCACGATGTGGTCCAGGAATTTCGCAAGACCCGCGCGCTGATCGGACTCGTGCCGCAGGAACTGACCACCGACCAGTTCGAAACCGTGTGGAACACCGTGACGTTTTCGCGCGGCGTGCATGGGGCAAAGTCCAATCCTGCGCTGATCGAGCAGATCCTCAAGGACCTGACGCTGTGGGACAAGCGCAATGCCAAGCTGCGCGAGCTTTCCGGCGGCATGAAGCGGCGCGTGCTGATTGCCAAGGCTTTGGCACATGAACCGCGCATCCTCTTCCTTGATGAGCCGACGGCGGGCGTCGATGTGGAGCTTCGGCGCGGCATGTGGGCGGCCATCGGCCGGCTGCGCGAGACGGGGGTGACGGTCATCCTCACCACGCATTACATTGAAGAAGCGGAAGAAATGGCGGACCGGATCGGCGTCATCAGCGGCGGCGAACTGCTGCTGGTCGAGGAAAAGCGGGCGCTGATGCAAAAGCTCGGGCGCAAGCAGTTGCGACTGGAGTTGAAGGAGCCGCTGGAGAGCCTGCCGCCTACGCTTGCAGCCCTTGGCCTGACGCTTGCCGATGGCGGGCGCGGACTGGTGCATGAGTATGGCAATGGCGCCGGCGAGGGGCGCATCGGCGCCGTGCTTGCCGCCATCGAGGCGGAGGGACTGTCAATCAGCGATGTCGCCACCCGGCAAAGCTCGCTTGAAGACATATTTGTCTCGCTTGTCGGAGAACGGCCATGAATATCGAGGCAATCAAGGCCATCTATTTCTTCGAGATGGCGCGGATGAAGCGCACGCTGCTGCAGAGCGTCATTTCGCCCGTCATCACCACCTCCCTCTATTTCATCGTGTTCGGCACGGCGATCGGCTCGCGCATCAACGAGGTGGGTGGCGTCTCCTATGGCGCCTTCATCACGCCGGGCCTGATCATGCTGACGCTGCTCAGCCAGTGCATCGGCAACGCCTCCATCGGCATCTATTTTCCAAAGTTCACCGGCACGATCTACGAGATCCTCTCAGCCCCTGTCTCCATGGCAGAAATCGTCATCGGCTATGTCGGGGCGGCGGCCACCAAGGGGCTCATTGTCGGCCTGATCATCCTGGCGACCGCATCGCTCTTTGTCGACCTTACCATCGCGCATCCGCTGATCATGCTGATGTTCATGGTGCTGACGGCGGTGACGTTTTCGCTCTTCGGCTTCATCATCGGCATCTGGGCGGATAATTTCGAGCAGTTGAACCTGGTGCCGATGCTGGTCGTGCCGCCGCTGACGTTTCTGGGAGGCAGCTTCTATTCCATCGACATGCTGCCGCCCTTCTGGCAGGCGGTGAGCCACCTCAACCCGGTGCTTTACCTGGTGTCCGGCTTTCGCTGGAGCTTTTACGAGATCGCCGACGTCAATCCGCTGATCAGCCTGGCGATGATCGCGGTCTTCCTGACCCTGTGCCTGAGCGTGCTGGCCTGGATCTTCAAGACCGGGTATCGCCTGCGCAAATAGCATCCACAAGGGCGGTGCCGTCGGCGACCGCCCCTGGTCCTATGCGGATCAGGCGGCGTCCTCTGCCGCCTGCCTTGACGTTCCAGCCATCATCATGAACGCGCCGAGCGCCGTCGCCGCCCCGGCAAAGCTGATGACGCCGATCGGTCCGATCGCATCCACCAGAAGGCCGCCGATGATGGCACCGGCCGATATCGCGACCTGGAAGGTGGTCAGCATCACGGCGCCGGCGCTCTCCACCTCGTCGGAGGCGATGCGGGTGATCCGGCTCTGGACGCTGACGGGAAAGGCGCCGAACCCGAAACCCCAGACAGCGACGGCAGCGATGGCGAGCGCTGGAATGCTGGCCGACAGCGCCATGGTGGCCGCCGCAAGCGCGATGAGGCCGGCGGCGAGGCCAAGCGAGAGGCTGCTGCTGCGCGCCGACACCGCGCCACCCGCCATATTCCCGAAGAACCCCGCAATCCCGAAGGCGAGCAGAACCAAGGAGACGTTCGTCACGTCAAGACGGATGACCTCGTCCAGATAGCTGCGGATGAAGGTGAAGCCGGCGAAATGTCCCGCAACGGCAAAGACGATGACGAGCAGCAGGGTGCGCAAAGCAGGGCGGCGAAACAGCCGCGCCATGGTGGCAAAGCCGGCGTGACCAGCCGGCGGCATGGCGGGCACCGTCAGTGCCTGGATCGTGAGGGCAATGATTCCGAGCCCCGCCGTTAATGCAAAGGCCGATCGCCAGCCGAGGAGGTTGCCGATCCAGGCGCCGAGCGGGGCGGCGCAAACGGTGGCGACGGAAACGCCGGCCATGACGATTGCCATGGCGCGGGGCAGGTTGTCCGTCGAAACGAGGCGCATGGCGAACGCCGCCGACAGCGCCCAGAAGCCGCCAAGCGCGACGCCGAGAAGCAAGCGGGCGAGAAGCAGAAGCGCAAAGCCCGATGCCGTGGCCGCAATCAGGCTGGAGATGACGAGCAGAAGGCTGAGGCTCAACAGCACCACCCGACGATCGAGCCTGCGGGCGCCAACGACGATGCCGGGCCCTGCAAAGGCGGCGATGGCGGCTGTCGCCGTGACCGTTTGTCCGGCAAGACCGGGGCTGATCGACAGATCGGTCGCAATGGCGGGGATGAGACTTGCCGGCAGAAATTCGGCCGTGACGAGACTGAAGCTGCCAAGAGCCAGGGAGGCGACCGCAAGCCAGGCGGACCGGCTCTCATCGCTGCGGCATATGTCGTCCGCGCAGGATTGATGCGTCATCAGAGAATTGTCCTTGTATGGGGCTGGAAGAACCATCCGCACCATGGACCTCAGGACCGTTTGGCTCCATGCCGGAAAGTCCGGCATGCTTGATCAATCCTCCGGATCTTGTCTTTTGGCGGACACGGCCACCTGCGAAGGAAAGGCCGGCATTGCGGAAGGATAGAGGGTGCGGTGGGGCTGCTGCCGTCAGTCGCGCAGCTTCAACTCGTCGGTCTGGATCTGCAGAGAGCCCAGGGTGGAGAGGAAGGTCATGCCGAGCAGGCTCTCGGTGAGGCGCCCTTCTTCGGCCACCAGGGCGCGGATATTTTCGCGCTCGATGGGGCCGATCGCCACGCGCGACAGGCGCACCGGAGCGGCATAGGCTTCGCCGTTTGCCGTCTGCACTCGCACGGAATAGGTCAGTGTCTCCGGTTTCAATCCGAGGCGTTCGGCATCTTCCGCCGACAGCACGACCGCACTTGCGCCGGTATCCACCAGCATCTGAATCGTCGTGCCATCCACCTCGACCCGCGCCTGGAAATGACCGCCGAGGCGCCGGTGCAGGATGACTTCCTGGCCGCCTTCGCTCGTCGTCATCACCACGGCGCTGCCCGGCATCAGGCCGGCGGTCATGCGCGCAGCAAAGCGGCTGAAATCGTCGCGGTACAGATAGCCGGCAACGAGCACCGTGATGATCACCAGCCAGATGACGATGTTGCGCAGCACTTCTCCGGCCGGTCCGCGCCGGCCGGCCAAAATGCCCGCAGACAAAACCGCTGCAATGGGCAGGAGATAGATGAGGTGGGCGAAATCGTCATTGGCCATGCCGAAGGTCTGGCCGGTGTCGTGGTTGAAGACCAGGAGGCCAAGACCGCCGACAAGCAGGATTAGCACGAGGGTAAGGCCGTTCATGAGGCGTGACCATCCCGACCGGTTGACGCTGTGCCTTGAACCGCCGTCAGCGCAAGGCTTGCAAGCCGCGCGGGAAGCGCTGCGATGATGTCTTGCCGCTCATGCTCGGTGAAGGTGACCCATCCGCCGATCTCGTCAAGGCTGCGGGCGCAGCCGGTGCAGAGGCCGGTTGTCTCATCAAGGCTGCAGACGCGAATACAGGGGCTGATCATAAGGATAATATTGGCCTGTCAGAGCATGATCACAAGGGTTGAGAGCAGTGCCATTTCCGTGATCTGCTGGGTGGCGCCGATGGTGTCGCCCGTATGTCCCCCGATCTTGTTCGACACAAAGCGCGTGAAGAGATGGGCAGACAGGGCGGCGACGCCGAGCGACAGCAGCAGGGGGAAAAGTCCGAACGGTCGGCCAAGACAGACAAGCGCGAGGAGGCTTGCTGAGACCAGGGCGAAAAGGCGCGCATCCGCCTGCGGCTGGCCGACGGCAACCGCCGTGCCCTTGGCGCGGGCAGGGGCAAGTGCTGCCCAGTGCCACACCATCAGCGCGCGCGATACCGCCGCGGCGGTGACGAGCGACAGGGCAGCGAGCGATGCCGAGCCCGCCGTAATCAGCGCGGAAAGGGCCGCAGCGCGCACGCCGACCGACAGGATGAGGGCAAGCACGCCGTAGCTGCCGGTCCGGCTGTCCTTCATGATGGCAAGCGCATGCTCCTTGTCGCGGCCGCCTCCGAGCCCATCGGCGCAATCGGCCACACCATCCTCGTGAAGGCCGCCGGTCAGACCCGCCATCAGCGCAAGCGTCAGAAGTGCGACGACCAGCGGCGCCGCCGTCTGGTGTCCAAGCACCAGAAGCACGAGCGCCGGCGGTACGGCAATCAGCGCGCCGGCCAGGGGAAAGGCGCGGCAGGCCCGTGATACCGTTCCGTCATGGCCTTTGAAAAACCGCGCCGGAACCGGCAGGCGCGACAGGAAGGCGAGGGAGCGGGCAAGATCGGTCGCAAAATCCAACCAAAATTCCTTGGCGTTTGGCAGTTGTTCCTCCGTCGATGCCTGATAAACAGGGGCCCAGCAAATCAGATTCCGTCGCACAAACATAGCGCGGCGAGACAAGACCAAAGGAAGAATCATCCGATGAGCATGAGCGGCCTGCCTTTCGACGATTTTCGCGTGCTGCTGCGCGAGCTTCCCGGCCCCGACACCCGTGCGCTGGTCAATGCCCGCGAGCGTGACCAGCAATTGACCAAGCCCGCCGGCTCGCTGGGTCGGCTCGAAGAGATCGCCTACTGGCTGGCGGCCTGGACGGGGCGGGCGCCGGCGGTCAACCGTCCGCTGGTCGCCATCTTTGCCGGCAATCATGGCGTGGCAAAGCATGGAATCACGCCCTATCCGCCGAGCGTGACGCAGCAGATGGTGGAAAATTTTGCCGCAGGCGGTGCCGCCATCAACCAGATCTGCGCAACCTATGACCTCGGCCTGAAGATCTTCGATCTGGCGCTGGATTATCCGACCGGCGACATCACCTGCGAGCCGGCGCTTTCGGAGCGCGACTGCGCCGCAACGATGGCCTTCGGCATGGAGGCGATTGCCGGCGGCACCGACCTTCTGTGCATCGGCGAAATGGGCATCGGCAATACGACGATCGCCGCCGCCATCAATCTGGCGCTTTACGGTGGCGATGCGGAAGACTGGGTTGGCCCGGGCACCGGCTCGCAGGGTGAGGTTCTGGCCCGCAAGATCGCTGCGGTGAAGGCGGCGGTGGCCTTCCACAAGGATCATCTGTCCGATCCGCTGGAAGTGCTGCGGCGTCTGGGTGGGCGCGAAGTGGCGGCCATGGCCGGCGCGATCTTGGCCTGCCGGGTGGAAAAGATCCCGGTGCTGATCGACGGCTATGTGGCAACGGCGGCCGCCTCGATCCTGAAGGCTGCCAATCCGGCAGCGCTCGATCATTGCCTGATCGGCCACGTGTCCGGCGAGCCGGGCCACCTGAAGGCCATCGAAAAGCTTGGAAAGACGCCGCTTCTGGCGCTTGGAATGCGGCTTGGCGAGGGAACGGGCGCGGCACTTGCTGCCGGCATCGTCAAGGCCGCCGCCGCCTGCCACTCCGGCATGGCGACGTTTTCGCAGGCAGGCGTGACCACGGCGGGCGAACCGCACCGCCACTAAGGCGGATCGCTGCCGAGAAGACCTTGTACCGATCCATCGCAGGAAGGCCGGCTTCGGCCTTCGCTGCTGTCAGCGGTTGCGCCCGCGGCAGTTTGCGTCCCTGCATGGGTGGCCTTGTGCGCCTGCGATCGCTATGACGCGATTGGCATCTCCTTGATGAAACTGTTGCGCCCTTCGACTGTTGGGAAGCATTGAACAGGTGGCAGCAGGGGTGCGTAAATAACAAAGAGATGTCCGGCGCCTGGGAGCAGCATCAAGGTGCAGAAATTGAAGATCATCATCGTTGCCGCCGAGGATTTTGTCTCTCCTTCGGCGCGGCGGGCCTGGGCAGCATCCGGCGTGGAGATCGTGGGTCCGATCACACCGGAAAAACTGGATGCGAAGATGTTGGCTGGAGCCTCCGGCGTTCTGCTCGATGTGTCGCTGGATGCATCGGTGCTTTTCGAGGCGTCCGAAACGCTGATGCTGGAAGAGGTCGCCTTCCTGTTCGTCGTCAACCAGGCAATGCCGGAAAGCGCGGCAAAGCCATTCGTCGTCAACGATGATCCCGAGGACATGCAGGCGGTGTTCGAAGCGCTTGCCCGCGAGAGCCACGGCGGGCAGCTGCATTGACGCCGTGACCGCCGGCATGGTCCTGCCGGCGGCGTGTCTGTCGAGGCTGTCCGCTCAGAGCACCAAACGGAATTTTGCAAAACCTTCGGCGCCGTCGCCGGCATCCTCGATTTTTGCGCCCTTCACGTCGGCGAGATACTGCCGGCCTTTCGGGCCGCTTTCGAAGACGGCGGTCGTGCCCGGCAACGGTTTGAACGACCAGTTGGCGTCGGCAGACGGATTGATCGTGCCCTCGGCGATGATGTAGCGCACGATCACGTCGCGGTTGGTGTCGGGTGCCACCAGGATCACCTTATCGCCGGCAATGTCGGGAAACTTGCCGCCGCCGCCGGCGCGGTAGTTGTTGGTGGCGACGACGAATTTCTGTGCCGGATCAATCGGTTTGCCGTCGAACTTCAGGTCCGTGATGCGGTTTGAATCCGGATTTGCCAGCTTGCCGTCCTTGTCGAAACGGGCCGGCTGCGACAGGTCGATCTGGTAGGTGACGCCGTCGATCACGTCATAATTATAGGAGGGGAAGGAGGTGCTGAGCAGCGGCACATCCTTTGCCCCTTCCGGCACCTGGTTGAACATGCCGGCTGACATTTCGAGCCAGTTTTTCACCTGCGCGCCGGTGATCAGCACCGCCTGCACCGTGTTCGGATAGAGATAGAGATCCGCCACGTTCTTGATGGCGATGTTGCCGGCCGGCACATCGGTAAAATAGTCCGGGCCGTTGCGGCCACCGGCCTTGAAGGGGGCCGCCGCCGAGAGCACCGGATAATCCTTGTACTGGCCTTCCTTCAGGAGATCCTTGACGTACCATGTCTGGGCATTGGAGACGATCTGCACCGACGGATCGTCGGCCACCAGCGCGAAATAGGAATAGAGCGGCGCTGACGTCTTGCCGACCGGACGGCGCACATAGGCAAGTGTTGCCTCATGCTCTTCCTTCACGGCGGCCACGATCTCCGCCTTGTCCTTGGCATCGGCCACCACCTTGCGGTTTTCGTCGCGGTGATAGATCGGCCGGGCTTCGGTGGTGAAATCGACGATCTTCCAGCTGTTGCCGTCCTTTTCGATCAGAAGATCGATGAGACCCATATGCGAGCCCCAGAAGCCGGCCATGACCGCCGGCTTGCCCATCAGCGTGCCCTTCTTGATATCGGCGCCGGCAATGCCGTCGAAATCCTTCGGGCCGGGGAAGACGAGATGCTGGTGGCCGGTGAAGATCGCATCGATGCCGTCGACGCCGGCCAGATACAGCGAGGCATTTTCCATGCGCTCGCTCTGGCCCGTGCCGTCGATGCCGGAGTGGGAGAGCGCGACGACGATGTCGGCGCCTTCTTCCTTCATGACCGGCACCCAGGCTTTCGCGGCTTCGACGATGTCACGCGTCTGCGCCTTGCCCTCGAGGTTCTTGGCGTCCCAGACCATGATCTGCGGCGGCACGAAGCCGATGAAGCCGATCTTCAGCGGGCTCGTGGCGCCGGAACCGTCGCGGATCTGCTTCTCGATGATCCGGTACGGCTTGAAGAACAGGTCGTCCTTCTTCGGGTCCGACGCAAGCTGGCCCTTGGTGAGGTTTGCGCAGACGACCGGGAATTTCGCGCCGGCCATGACGTTGAACAGGAAGTCGAGCCCGTAATTGAATTCGTGGTTGCCGAGCGTGCCGCAATCATAGCCGAGCACGTTCATCGCCTTCATCACGGGATGCAGGTCGCCGCCCTTCGTGCCCTTCTCATAGGCCATGTAATCGCCCATGGGATTGCCCTGCAACAGGTCGCCATTGTCGATCAGCATGGAATTGCCGGCTTCGGCGCGAACCTGGTCGATGAAGCTTGCGGTGCGCGACAGGCCCAGCGTGTCGTTCGGCTTATCGGCATAATAGTCGTAGGGCATGATGTTGACGTGGATATCAGTCGTCTCCATCAGCCGCAGATGCGCCTGGTTGGCGGCCGCGCGCGCTGCAAAGGGATGCAGCAGCACCAGCGCGGAGCCGGCGGCAAGGCCGCCCAGGAGCGAGCGGCGGGTCATGGAGTTCGGGGCGAGCAGCAGTGACATGGACGGTCCCTCGTTCGTTACAGCGCAAGTGTAGGGGCAATGCCACGGGGGCGCATCAGGAAAATGACAATGGCTCGGCCTTTAGATGCATATTTCAACATGTGCGCAGCTGCTCTCGGAACTTGGCGGATGCGGTCCGCATCCCTGTAAAATGAAGTCTTCGATATATCTGAGACAGCAAGTTCGCTCCTGCTTTTCCTTGCGCTGGCCTACGGTTCCAGGGGTTCGCTCAGGTCTCCTCAAAAAAAGATCGATCTTCGATAGGTCTGTATCTTGCGTTTCGGTGATTTTCGATTATCTTAGATATATCGAAAAACAATCGTGAGGAATAATCGATGTTTGGACACAGATGTGACGGCGGTCATCACCGCGGCAACCGGATGCGTATGGAACTGGAAGGCCTGTTTGCCATGCGCGGCGATGGTTTCGGTCGCGGCTTCGGCCGGGGCGGGCGGGGGCGAGGCCCCGACGATGGCGGGCAGGACGATGGCGGCGACAGCCGCATCGGGCGCTTCCTGCTGCAGGGCGATCTGCGCCTTCTGGTGCTGGCGCTGATCGAAAAGGAGCCGCGCCATGGCTATGAGATCATCCGCCATGTGGAGGAACTGACCTATGGCTTCTATGCGCCGAGCCCCGGCGTCATCTATCCGACGCTGACCTATCTGGAAGAAGCGGGCTATGTTTCTGCCGAAATGGATGGCAACAAGAAGCGTTATTCCATCACCGACGAGGGCCGCGCGCATCTCGACAGCAATCGCGGACTGGCGAGCGCCATTCTGGAGCGCCTCTCGATGGTGGCAGAACGCATCCGCCAGCGTCGCGAGGCCGGTCGAGGCCGGCGCGACGATCAGGGGCCGGATCTGCCCCGCAGTGTCGATGCCGCTCTCCTCAATCTGCGCGAGGTCATCGCGCGGCGCTTGAGCGAGGATGAACGCAGCGGAGGTGCCATCGTGAAGGCGCTTTTGCAGATGGCCGAGGATCTGCAGGCGGACGCGTCCCGCGACTGACCCCGCCTCGACTTGAGCCGGGCCGCGTCAGGCCCGGTCCACCCGGCATTGATAGCAGTTGTTGCGCGCCGAGCGGATATGCACATAGGCGATCTCGGGGCGTTGAAGAAGCGCATCGGCCCGCGCCGCAATCGCTTCCGTCGCGGTCACCGCGCCGGTGCCGTAGACGATGCGGTCGTTTTGCCCATAGCCGCGCACGATGTAATCCGGGCTGCTCAGCATCGGCGGCAGGATTTCCACCGCCTCGTAACGCGGGCAGTCGCGGCCATGCAGAAAGATCGGACCGGTTTCGGCATAGGGCTGCAGCGCCTCGAAGGGGCGGTAGGCAAGCACCAGCATCTCCTCGCCTTCAGCGATCATGTCGAGGCAATGGCGACACGGCATGCCGCCGCCGGGCGAGATCATGCGCTCGGGCACGTTTCCATAGGCGTCGACGCCGCCCTTGCGGAAGGTATCGGCCACTGGCGTGGGCATGGCGGTGAACTGGATGTTTGGCATGGCGGCATCCCTCTGTTGCGATGCTTGCGACCATGCGGACCGGGCGGCGTTGCCGCCACCCGATTCCTGCGCGTTACGCGGAAAAGTTCAGTCGCGCTTGGCAAGCGCCAGAAGCTCTGCATCCGACATGGGCTCAACCCAGGCCTCGTAGGTGCCGACAGGGGCAAAGCCCATCATCTGGTAGAGCGGCAGGGCGCGCGGGTGGTCCAGCGTGTTGGTGGTTACCGTCACCGTCTTCGGATTGAACTGCCAGGCGGCATAGAGCGCCTGCAGCAGGAACCATTTACCGATGCCAAGACCGAGCGCGTGTTCGAAGAGGCCGAAATAGCTGAGCTCCACCACGTCTTCATTCACGTGATTGAGTTCGAAGAAACCGGCCGGCGCTGCGTTCACGTAAAGGATGGTGACCGACACCCGTTCGTCGGTGAGGATCGCCGACAGCTCCTCGTCGCTGAGGCGCAGGCGGTTGTACCAGTGCCATCGCTTGCCGACCTGCCGGTAGAGATACCGATAATAATGAAGCGGAATGTTTTGGGCACTCATGAGTGCGGTATGGAGATTGACCGGCACGGCAAGGCTCTGGCGCGGCGGTGCCATCATTTCCAGACGCGTCACATGCGCCTTGAGCGGGCCGTGGGGCAAGGGCTCCAGCGGTTCGGCCGGGCCGGTGACGACCGGCGTATCGGAGCGTCCGCCCCATTCCGACCAGGAGCCGTCATAAAGCGAATTGCTGGTGTGGCCGAGGGATTCGAGCGCGAGCGTGACGACCGCGGCCGTGACGCCGGAGCCGCAGCTGGTGACGACCGGCCGCGACAGGTCGATGCCGGCTTCGGTCATCATCGTCTTCAGCGTGTCGAGGCTTTTCAGGTGGCCGCCCTCCGACAGGCTTGCGGCGGGAAGGCTGCGCGCGCCGGGCATGTGACCCGACCGCATGCCGGCGCGCGGTTCGGCCTCGTCACCGGTAAAGCGGCCGGGACCGCGCGCATCCACGACCTGCGCCGAGCCGCTGTCCACCACGGCGCGCATCTCGGTGAGGCTGGTGATGCGGCGGGCGCTGAGGCGCGGCGTGAAGATGGCAGGTTCAGGCTCGGGGAGTTCCGTCTCGAGCGGACGGCCGCTCGCCTTCCAGCCATCCAGGCCGCCATCCAGTACATAGACGTGTTCAGCCCCCATGACCCGCAGCATCCACCAGACGCGCGGCGCCGAGAAGAAGCCGGGACCGTCGTAGACGACGATGATGTCATGCTCGCTGATGCCGAGCTTGCCGACTTCGGTTGCGAAAAACTCCGGCGAGGGAAGCGAATGCGGCAGGCCGGTGGTGTGATCGGCAATGGCATCCTGGTCGAAGAACACGGCGCCCGGAATATGGCCGGCTGCATATTCAAGCGCGCCGTTGCGCCCCTGCGCCGGCAGATACCAGGAGGCGTCCACCACGCGAAAACCCGGGTCCGCAAGCTGGCTTTCCACCCATTCAGCGGAAACGACGAAGCGGCTTTGACCCGTGCTCATGGTGTTCTCTCCTCGATAGTCGGCGGCTTTTGACGCGCCCCGATGGTGTGTTGGAGCAAGGCGCCGCAACGGCGGGTTCAAGCGCTTTCGCTGTCCGGTGTCCCGAAGCGGATGCGCAGCCGGCGGTTTTCCTTGCCCTTCTTCTCGATCCGGGCAATGTAAACCGCCCCGACCTCCTGGGTTTCGGACACATGTGTGCCGCCGCAGGGTTGGCTGTCAACGGCGGAATTTTCGCCGATGCACACGAGGCTCACCCGGCCGAGACCGACTGGCGGGCGAACGTTCTTCGATTTGACGATATCCGGATTGGCCGCCAGTTCCTCGTCGGTAATCCATTGCAGGAAGACGGGGTGGTTCTCGGAGACGAGGCTCATCAGTTTGGCCGTCACCTCCTCCTTGTTCACCGTATCGCCCATGTCGAAATCGACACGCGATTCGTCTTCGCCGACGGCTGCACCGGTAATGGGGAAGGGGCAGACAACGGAAAGCAGGTGGCAGGCGGTGTGCATGCGCATCAGCTTGTAGCGCCGCGGCCAATCGACATGCAGGACAAGCTTTTCACCGAGCTGAGGCGCGGTCTGGCCGTCAAGCGGCACATGATGGATGATGTCTTTCGTCGCGCCATGCCGTGTCGGGCCGAGCAGGATCTTGGAGCCGTCGGCGCGCTCCAGAAATCCGGTATCCCCCGGCTGGCCGCCGGAGGTTGCGTAAAAACAGGTCTGGTCCAGCTCGATGGCGCCATCCTCGTGGACGGCTGTCACCGTGCCCTCTGCCGTGGAAAGATAGAAATCGTCACGGTAGAGGGCTTTCGTCGGCATGGAGATCCTCAGGCTTGCTGGAAGGGAATGACAATATCCCGTTTCTCTACCAGCCATTGCGGGATCGGCAAACCCTTCGAGGAGAGGAAGTCCGGATTGAACAGCTTGGACTGGTAGCGGTTGCCATAGTCGCACAGGATCGTCACGATCGTGTGGCCGGGGCCGAGATCCCGAGCCAGGCGAATGGCGCCGGCAATATTGATGCCGGACGAGCCGCCGAGGCAAAGTCCCTCTTCTTCCACCAGATCGAACACCGTCGGCAAGGCTTCGGCATCAGTGATGCGATAGGCGTAGTCGGGCGTAAAATCCTCGAGATTCGCGGTAATCCGGCCCTGACCGATGCCTTCGGTGATCGAAGACCCTTCCGATTTCAGTTCGCCATGGGTGTAGAATTCATAAAGGGCCGCCCCTTCCGGATCGGCAAGGCCGATCTTTATGGCGGGGTTCTTCGCCTTCAGGCCCATGCCGGTGCCGGCAAGGGTTCCGCCGGAGCCAACGGCACAGATGAAGCCATCCACCTTGCCGTCCGTCTGCGCCCAGATTTCCTCGGCCGTCGTTTCGATGTGCGCCTGCCGGTTGGCGATATTGTCGAATTGATTGGCCCAGATCGCGCCATTCGGTTCGGTCTTTGCCAGTTCCTCGGCAAGGCGTCCGGACAGTTTGACGTAATTGTTGGGGTTCTTGTAGGGAACGGCCGGCACTTCGACCAGCTCGGCCCCGAGAAGCCGCAGCGCATCCTTCTTTTCCTGGCTCTGCGTTTCCGGAATGACGATGACGGTGCGATAGCGGAGCGCCTTGGCGACCAGTGTCAGGCCGATACCGGTGTTGCCGGCCGTGCCTTCGACGATCACTCCGCCCGGCCGCAGCAGGCCCTTCTTTTCCGCATCCCGGATGATGTAGAGGGCGGCGCGGTCTTTTACGGACTGGCCGGGATTGAGAAATTCTGCCTTGCCGAGAATTTCGCAGCTCGTCAGCTCGGACGGGCCTTTGAGGCGGATCAGAGGCGTATTGCCGATCACACTCAGCACGGACGGATTGATAGTCATGGGGATGCCCTACCTTGCAAATATTGGCTGAAATGCTTTTCCGACGTTGAGGGGCGCTCGGCAAGGAAATACGTTCTGCATCCACACCTGCGCGTGCAAAAACCGTTCGGATTTTTTCAGCCGCTTAAGGTGCCGTTGCAAACCAGCTCTGCCGGTCGGTGCCTGTCAGACGGCGAAAAAAAAGGGGCGGCCTTCAGCCACCCCTTTCGATAGATCGCTACCGACCCTGTGTCGGTGGCCGGTGTCAGCACTGCGTGCGCGATACCGGGCTCTTGGAGGCTTCGACCTGATCGGCCGGAACCGGTGCGCTGCAATTGCCCTGCAGAGACAGGGACGTGCCGCTATGCGCCGGCGGGGTCGTGCTGTAGGTCATCGTCGGATCAACCGTGCCCGCACCGGACGTCGTGCCGTAGCCGGAATTCGTCGATACGCCATAGCCCGTGTCGGAGCCAGCCGAGGAACTCCCGCTCATCGAGGTCTGTGCGACAGCGCCACCTGCAAGGCCAAGCGAGAGGATGGAGACGGTCATCAGTGTCTTGATCATGAGTGTTACTCCTGTTTTTCGTTCAGGCATTCCGATTGTGCCGTGGATAGAACCGATGAAAACAGGAGTGGTTCCGAATTTTTAACTCTTTGGCGCGGCTCAGCCTGAAACCGGGCTCGACGGTCAGCTGAAGCGCAAGGGCATCTGCACGCCTTTCGGGACGTAAAGAGGCTTTTGGCTCGCGATCTGGATTCGCTGAAAAGTGTTGCGGCGTTCTTCAGCCGCTTTTTCCCGCAGGGCGCGGGAGGCGGCAACGGCGGCCAGAGCATTCTGTACGGCCTGTTCTGCGCTTGTCATAAGGCATCTCCGTATTTGTTCTCTTTTTGTTCTAATTCTGTTTGCGACTCACGTCAAGGGGTTGTTGACGGTTTGCTGATGAAGCAAGGCCTCGATGGCCAGGCGGGCAGGAGAGGGGTGTCGCGGAGAGGGCCGGCGAGCGGGTGCCGAAATCTGCGGGAAGAACGAAAAAAGCCGGTTCACAGAGGAACCGGCTTTGATCTATAATCAGTCAATCACTGAAGAAACTGGCTCCCCGGGCCGGATTCGAACCGGCGACCTGTCGATTAACAGTCGAATGCTCTACCGCTGAGCTACCAGGGAACATCGCGTCGCCGCGGTGTGAGCGGGGTAATACAAACGCTTGGCGGTTTTGCCAAGCGGTTTTTTCAAAAAAATTTCACGCGCTTGCTTTATCCACATTCCCTTCCCATCTGGCGAACGACAACAGGCGATGCTGCTGGAAGGTGAAACAGGTGGACCAAAGGGAAAAGGCAGGGAAATTCGGCTTCGACGCAGCCAGTGGCCGGTTGCATCTGGGGCGTGTGCGCGTTCCCATGCCGCGGTCGCGCATTGGGCGCATCAGCGTCGGTACGGCGCTGATTGGCGGCGGTGCACTGGGCTTTCTGCCGATTCTCGGTTTCTGGATGTTGCCGCTCGGGCTTCTGGTCCTGTCGCACGATCTGCCTTACGTGCGCCGCAAGCGCCGCCGCCTCACCCTCTGGTGGGGACGCAAGCGCGCCGCGCGGCAGAAGTCATAACAACAGCAGGCCGTTTATCAGTATCCGCCGCCGCGGCTTCCGGTCTTCGCGCGAGATCGTGCGATCAAGCAAAGGTTCCGGCAAGTCCTTTCCCGGCGGCAATGGCCATGAAGGTCAACGCGCCAAAATAAACAGTGGTGATCGCCAGGAACAGATAACCGCCCAGCACCACCAGCCCATCCCGCTGCATCATGCCGGTCGACAGCAGCAGGATCGCAATACCCGGCAGCGTGTTCGAAAAGGGGATGAGGCCGAGCGGAAACATCAGCAGCACGCCGCCAAAGGTAATGGCAAGGGCGTTGATGCGGCCAATGGCGCCACCGGCAGTCAGAGCCGCCAGGCGCGGCTTGAAAAAGCGATCCACGCGGCCGACCAGATGCGCGCCCTTTTCCAGCGCCGGAACCAGCTTTGCCGAATCAAGCTTGCGGTCCAGAATGCGGGCCGGCAGCCAGGGCATGCGGTTGAGGCAGATGGCGATGCTGACCAGAATGATCGCCGCCCCGAACACGGTGCTGACGCCGGGAATGGACACCGGGATGAGGAACGGCAGCGACGCCACGGCGCAGATCAGCAGCAGCCCCTGTTCACCCACCTGGTCCATCAGATCGCGCAGGCTGACCGTCTTGCCTCGGATACCGCTGATCAGATCACGGAGCGTCTGGCTGAGCGATCTGGATGTATCGTCAAAGGTCATGGTCTGCTGCACGAGAAGGCTCCCGGATTATTTCACCGGAGAGACTTTAACAGCATTCCCGTGATGCTTGAAGGGAAACCGGCCTTCAACAGCTGCAAGCGGCAGCCGATGAATGCAATCCCGCTTCCAGCCGCATCAATGTGAATTGTGCCATCGATCATAGGCGCCGCAAGCCAGAACCAGGGCGAGAACGGCCAGAATATAGGGATTAAGGGCCGTCACGAGCGTGAGATAATGCATTGCCGGTCTCCTCAAACCGAAATGACAAGGCGCCGAGCCCACTCCTCAATGCGCTCGACTAGGCTATCATAACAGAATTTTGATCGATCGGCCATCCATGTCCGACGCTCGGCGGACAGGTCCATTCTTACATTCTTTCGTAATGATGGATGCATGTAGGCGCGCCAGACGTGTCACTGTTCAGGTTCCCGCAAGCTTGGCGGGTCACACAGACGTCAGAAAGAGCGAAGGACTGCGAGGGGGCAAGCATGGCATCGACATTGCGGTTGATCAGGGGCGGGTTGTACCAGCCGGTTGAAGAACTGGCGCCGCCGACCGTTGCAGACGTCTACGTCGAGGCCGCACGGCGCCTCAGCGAACGCGGCTATGACGGGCATCGCCTGCGCTCGCTCGGTCTCGGTGTCCGCATGCCGCAGGAGATCCGCGACCTGAAGCTTCGGATCAGCTATGTGGTCGAGGCTTTGCTGACCGCACCCGAGATCCCGGTCAATTTTCGCGATGACGCTTACTGGCCTGTCTGAGCCTTTACGAGGCCGTGCCGCACGGCATTAGGCGTTGCGGCCACATGTTCTGAGCGCCGGCGCATGTCCTTTGACCACGCGATCTGGCGCGATGCCGCGGACCCACTTTCTGTAATCTATAGGCGCGTGTCAGAAGCTGCTGGACAAGCCAGTCGACGCGACACGCCTTGCTGATGGGTTAGCTTCGGACCAGAATGCCGGCCTCGTTGGCTGCATCGACAAAGGCCTTGCGGGCATCTTCCGGCTTGCTTTTGCGCGCGTCGACGGCTGCGCAGATGGCGAGCGCGCGGTCGAGCGCCGGCCCGTCTTCAACCGGCCAATCCTCGATCATGGCCCAGGCGGCAGCCTGGGTGGTGGTGATGAGGGTTTCTTCCGGCGGTTCACCGATCAGGATGGCAACCGGTTTGCTCCAGGGCGTGTTCATAAGATTTCCAATCTTGCAGGGACACGGGATGTGCCCGACCATTGCCGGGCAGGGGCATCACGGCGCGTGGTGCGCCCGACGCCCTGCCGCAATCCCATGCGGTCTTAGCGAATGCGCCATCCGGCGACAAGCTGCCGTCCCCTGAGATCACGGTGAAGAGGCATGTCCAGTCGGCCGGCCGCCGTTGCAAATCCGGTCAAGTCGCATGTTTCGCACGCCCTTGCGGCGCCACACCCGGTTCACGGGCTCAGTCTTGAAAATTCGATGTCATGGCGCGGCGTGTGCCCGGCATACTTGACGGCGAGCGGCAGGGAAACCACGAACAGGACGAGGCCAAGGACAAAAGCCGTTCCGTGCAATGCCATACTATTCCCCCTTGTGCATATAACCGAGGAAGAATGTAAGATGGTAAGCTTAACCGTACCTGAATGCGGTTTGCAGCATTGACGACCGGCGGTTGCGAGTGTCCCGATATGGCGAACGCCTACGCGCCATTGCCGGGCTCGATGTCCTGCGCCGTCCCTTTCGGGTGAGGTTCAAAACCGTCCGACGGGGCGACGGTCGACAAGGGATCTGCCGCCGGCTGGAGGTGCGGCGGGCGTTGCGGCAGCGCATAGCGGATTCGCACGGCAGAGTGTCGCTCCTGCAGCAGATCGAGGAAACGCTTGCGCAACTGCGACATCTCGATGGTGCCGGCAATCCAGTCGTTGATCGCACAGAGAAATTGCGGATCCGTCTCAAAGGCCATGCCATGGGCATCGAGTCGCTGGATGACCTGTTCCACGATCCTGCGCCTCTTGTCCTCGGTCATGCCTGCACTGCCGTTAAAGGATGCGATGGCCATGCCACCGCATCACTGTATTCCACGATTCCGGTTCGGTCTTCGACCGCCTAGTCGGGGTATTGCGACGTCATTCGGACGCAATTACGGCGGTGATGAGATCGCGTCGTTGATCGGTGGCGTGCGGCCCCTTGGGGGCAGGCAGGCTCTTACCAGAGGCCGGTCTGACGCCAGGCGCACAGAATGACGATGACGGATACGCCCATGGCAATGCGTGCGACGATGCGTGTGATCCTCTGGATCGGAATATCCGAAAGGGCTGCGACGGAGGTCTGTCTGCTCGACGTTTTGTCGGTATCCAGCTGCACAATGGTCATTGCTACTCTGTCTCGTTTACGCGTTGCCGGCGAGATCACCTTGCGATTAACACGCCGTCCTGACGTGTGGCTTACGTCGCAGGGGATCTAACGCCTCTGCTGAGTGCCGGTTCCGTCAGTTCGATCTCATCATGCTAACTAGTTCGCATTCGCGCAGTTCAAGGCGAAGCTACCATCAAAGGGGTCGATTGCCTGTCACATTGTGTGGCAGGTTGTAATGAAATGGAACTTGGTGCGCCAAAGTCACACAGTTGCCACATCGTCGCTGCGCCAAAACCGGATTTCCGCTATAGGCTGAAACGGTGATGGAGGAGGACCTGGGGGAGTGACGCCTGGTTCGGCTTGTGGCCGCACCAAAATGAAATCCCAGATCGAGGGCCTCCGTGATGACCCGCATTCTCCTGGCTTTTTGCTTTTCCGCTACCGTGGCAGCACCCGTGTCCGCCGAAGAACCCTTGATCATCTGGGTCCCGAGCAAAACCTCCGACACGTCCTACGCAGCACGGATGGGGTTGCGCATTCCCGGCTGGACGGCGGCCTCTGCCGGGCTGGAGACGGGTGTGGCGTCTGCCGTGGCGGGCGGCCCGGTCGACATGCCCGTCAGGCTGTGGGGGCAGGTGAGGGCGGAGCAGCTGACGACACCGGCACTGCAGCTCAACCGCACTATCGATTTCACCCTCAATGCGCTGACCGGCAGCGCGGCTGCGCAGATGAGCCGAAGCGAAAAGGAAATCCTGACGCCTGATCTCGACCTGCAGGTGAGCCGCACCTATGCCATGCGCTATGACGGCGGCACAGAGAGCTGGAGCGGGCTGGACGTGAACCAGGCGCTGAAGCTCTCCTATGGCGATACCGGGTCGGCCATCCAGGTGAAAGCGGGCGCCATCGACAGTTTCAAGCGGGTCGGCGGGGGCGTCGTGCTCGAGCAGAAGATCGGCGACCGGTTGAAGATCACTGGCGAGATGAACCGCGCAGCCGGCGGCGACTCGACCGGACGCGTGAATGCCCGCTATTTTTTCCGCTGGTAAAGGGCGAAGTGATGGGATGACCACTCGATGCGGCGCAGGTCGAACAACGACAAAAGGGCGCACGCGGCGCCCTTTTGCCTGGCTGGTGGGTCTTGTGCCCTCAGTGCAGGATCTGGCTGAGGAAGAGCTTTGTGCGCTCGTGCTGCGGATTGTCGAAGAAGGCAGCCGGTGCATTCTGCTCGACGATCTGGCCCTGGTCCATGAAGATCACCCGGTCGGCAACCTGGCGGGCAAAGCCCATTTCGTGCGTCACGCACAGCATGGTCATGCCTTCTTCGGCAAGGCTCACCATGGTGTCCAGCACTTCCTTGACCATTTCCGGATCGAGCGCCGAGGTGGGTTCATCGAACAGCATGATCTTCGGTTTCATGCACAGCGAGCGGGCAATAGCCACGCGCTGCTGCTGACCGCCGGAAAGCTGGCCGGGATATTTGTTGGCCTGCTCGGGGATCTTGACGCGCTTCAGATAGTGCATCGCGACCTCTTCGGCCTCCTTCTTCGGCATCTTGCGGACCCAGATCGGCGCGAGCGTGCAGTTTTCGAGGATCGTCAGATGCGGAAAGAGGTTGAAGTGCTGGAAGACCATGCCGACTTCGCGGCGCACTTCGTCGATCTTCTTCAGGTCGTTGGTAAGCTCGATGCCGTCGACGAGGATCTGACCGGACTGGTGTTCCTCCAGCCGGTTGATGCAGCGGATCATCGTCGACTTGCCGGAGCCCGAGGGCCCGGCAATGACGATCCGCTCGCCGTTCTTCACCTTGAGATTGATGTCGCGCAGGACGTGAAAATCACCGTACCACTTGTTCATCGCCGTGATTTCGATCGCGACGCCGCTCTGGGAAACGGCCACATTTGACTTTGGTGCTTGGGTAGCGGACATGATGTTCCCCTTGATTATCGTTTGTGACCGGTGTCGAGATGACGCTCCATGAAGAGCGAATAGCGCGACATGCCGAAGCAGAAGATCCAGAAGACGAAGCCTGCAAACACGTAGCCCGTGACCGGCGTCACCGGCGTCGACCAGTTCGCATCCGCCTGATTGAGCGTTACGATGCCGAGAAGGTCGAACATGCCGATGATCGACACGAGCGAGGTATCCTTGAACAGGCCGATGAAGGTGTTGACGATGCCGGGAATGACGAGCTTCAGCGCCTGCGGCATGATGATCAGACGGATTTTCTGCCAGTAGCTGAGGCCGAGCGAATCGGCGCCTTCGAACTGACCCTTCGGAATGGCCTGCAGGCCGCCGCGAATGACTTCCGCCATATAGGCCGACGAGAAGAGCGACACGCCGATCAGCGCCCGAAGCAGCTTGTCGAAGGTCCAGCCGACCGGCAGGAACAAGGGCAGCATGACGCTGGCCATGAACAGAACCGTGATCAGCGGAATGCCGCGGATGACCTCGATGAAGACAACGCAAAGCATCTTGATCACGGGCAGGTTGGAGCGTCGCCCAAGCGCCAGGATAATGCCGAGCGGCAATGAGACCGCGATCCCAAAGAAGGACAGGATCAGGGTGATCATCAGACCGCCCCACAGCTGCGTTTCCACATGCGGAAGGCCAAAGCCGCCGATCAGCAGGAAGAACGACACGACGGGAAGGACGATGAACAGCGCCAGCGCATTCCAGCCCTTGAAGGGCACCTTCGGAATGAGCATGGGGATCAGGAGAATGACGAACAGCGCCATCACCAGCAGGGGGCGCCACCGTTCTTCATACGTGTAACGACCGAAGATGAACTGCTGGAACTTGGCGCTGACGAAGGCCCAGCAGGCGCCCGATTGGCCGTCGGGAAGCACACCGCCCTGCGAGACGGTGGCGCAGGCCTTGCGATCGACACCGGTCCAGGTGGCGTCAATGAACAGCCATTGCACCAGCACCGGTACGATATAGGCAAGAAGCGCCAGCGCCAGAATGGTCAGCACCGTGTCCTTGGGCGTCGGAAACAGATTGAGACGAAGCCAGCGGGTGAGGCCTCCCTGGCCGGTGGGCGCCGGCAAGGGCGGGTTCATCTCCTGGCGAACGAATGCGGATTGATTGATCGTCATCTTATCTCTCCACCAGAGCCATTTTGCTGTTGAACCAGTTCATGAGCACGGCGGTGCTGACCGAAAGCGACAGGTAAATGACGAGCCAGAGCGTGACGATTTCGACCGCCTGACCGGTCTGGTTCAGCATGGTGCCGCCAACGGCGACCACATCGGCAAAGCCGACGGCCACGGCGAGCGACGAGTTCTTGGTGAGATTGAGATATTGGCTCGTGAGCGGCGGAATGATGATGCGCAGCGCCTGCGGGATGACGATGAGACGCGTCGTCATGTTGCCGCGCAGGCCAAGCGCGCTTGCCGCTTCCGTCTGGCCTTTCGCGACCGCCTTGATCCCGGCACGCACGATCTCGGCGATGAAGGACGCGGTGTAGAAGGAGAGGGCGAGATAGAGCGATATGAATTCCGGCCCGACGACCGATCCGCCGGTCAGGTTGAACTTGCCGGCCACGGGATATTCGAACGACAGCGGTGCGCCGAGCGCCAGGAAGGTTACGAGCGGCAGACCGATGATCAGCAAAAGGGCGGTCAGGCCGGACGGATACTGCTGGCCGGTCTTTTCCTGGCGCAGGCGCGCCCAGCGGCGGATCACCAGCGAAAGCACGATCGCGACGACGAGCGCGACGAGAATCAGCCAGGCGCCGCCGCCCCACAGCGGCTTGGGGAAAAACAGGCCGCGATTGTTGAGGTAGGTGCCAAAGGGCAGCGCAAGCGAGGCGCGCGCCTGCGGCAGGATCGCGATGACGCCCTTGTACCAGAAGAAGATGACGAGAAGCGGCGGGATGTTGCGGAAGATTTCCACGTAGATCTGCGCCAGCTTGGCAATCAGCCAGTTGCTGGACAGCCGTGCAATGCCGACGATGAAGCCGATGATCGAGGCCGTGATGATGCCGATGATCGCCACTTCGAGCGTGTTCAAAAGGCCGACCAGCAGCGCGCGTCCATAGGTCGAATCACTGGAATAGTCGATCAGCGTCTGGCCGATGTCGAAGCCAGCGCGGCCTTTGAGAAAGTCGAAACCTGAAGCGATATTGGCGCGATTGAGGTTGGTGATCGTGTTGTTGACGATAATCCAGACAAACAGGCCAAGAATGGCGACCGTCAGGACCTGGTAGAAGATGCCGCGCGCCTTTGGGTCGTACAAAAGCGACGAGCTGCCGGATGATGTCGGCTTCTCCGATGGTAGTGCGTTGCCTGCCATAGGCACTTTTCCCTCTTATACGCTCTTTGCGAGCTTTTTGCCCTCATGGGGTGCTGCTCGGGAGGCGGGGTCGCCGCCTCCCGGCATAAGTCCTGCCTGTCGCGCGATCAGCGGATCGGCGGAGCGTACTGGAGGCCGCCCTTGTTCCACAGGGCGTTCAGGCCGCGCTGGATCTTCAGCGGGGTGTTCGGGCCGACGTTGCGTTCAAACACTTCGCTGTAATTGCCGACGAGCTTGATGACGTTGTAGGCCCAGTCGTTGGTCAGGCCGAGGTCGGTGCCGATCTTGGTGCCTTCTTCGTTGCCGAGCATGCGCTTGACGTCCGGGCCGCCCTTGGTCTTCATCTCGTCGACATTCTTCGAGGTGATGCCGAATTCTTCAGCATTGACCATGGCGTAGTGAACCCAGCTCACCACGTCGAACCACTGGTCGTCGCCCTGGCGGACGGCCGGTCCAAGCGGCTCCTTGGAGATGACTTCCGGCAGAACGATGTTGTCATCCGGGTTCTTCAGCTTCAGGCGCATGGCATAGAGGCCGGACTGGTCGGTCGTGTAGACGTCGCAACGGCCGGCGTCGTAAGCAGACGTCGCGTCAGCTTCCTTTTCGAACACGACCGGGTTGTACTGCAGGTTGTTGGCCTTGAAGTAGTCGGCCAGGTTCAGTTCGGTCGTGGTGCCGGTCTGAACGCAGACGGCAGCGCCGGACAGTTCAAGCGCCGACTTGACGTTCAGGCCCTTCTTCACCAGGAAGCCCTGGCCGTCATAGTAGTTGACGGTGCGGAAGTTGAAGCCGAGCGAGGTGTCGCGGCTGACCGTCCAGGTCGTGTTGCGCGTCAGCACGTCGATTTCGCCGGACTGCAGGGCCGGGAAACGGTCCTTGCTCGACAGGGCGACGAACTTTGCCTTCTTCGGGTCGCCGAAGACGGCAGCAGCGATGCCGCGGCAATAATCAACGTCGATACCCGACCATTCCCCCTTGTCGTCCGGGTTGGAGAAGCCCGGAACACCCTGGCTTGCGCCGCATGTGACAAAACCCTTGGCCTTGACGTCCTGGAGCGTGCCGGCGGAAGCGGCAGAGGCAGCACCCAGAATTGCCGCGCCAATTGCGGCGGACAGAAGCGTCTTTTTCATTTTCCCAACCTTTATCTCTTGTTTTTTGATAGACCTGAAGCCCCATTGCCGATCCCTGATCAGCAACGACAGGCCGCCCGCAAGGCCTCCCGAGACGAGCTGCTTTATCACAGTCGGAAATATGTGCAGGGGTCAAGTCTTGCACTTTAATTTAGCGCCTCAAATTAGACAAATTGCCGTGGGTAGATGATATATTAGGCAGAGTGCAGGATTTTGTGCGGTCCTCTGCCTAAACGCGCGACATTGAATGGCGTTGTAGCGCATAGGTAGCAGGCTGCGCCCCTGCCGGGCTTGACCGGCGCAAGCCTTGCCTTCAAGACTTTGGCCCTCGTCAATACGAAGGCCGCAATTTTCCATGAAAAACAAAGAGACCCTTTTCGCCGGTGCCGGCGACAACACCCGCCTTGCGCATCTCGGACACGATCCGATGAGCTATCACGGGTTTGTCAATCCGCCGGTGGTGCATGGCTCCACCGTTCTTTTTCCCGACTGCAGGACGATGGAAAGCCGGGATCAGAAATACACCTATGGCACGCGCGGCACGCCGACGACTGATGCGCTGTGCGATGCGCTCAACGCGCTCGAGGGGGCGGCCGGAACGGTCCTCGTGCCCTCGGGTCTTGCCGCCATCAGCGTGCCGTTCCTGGCTTTCCTGTCGGCGGGCGACCATGCCCTGATCGTCGATTCGGTCTACACGCCGTGCCGGCATTTCTGCAATACGATGCTGTCGCGTCTCGGTGTCGAGGTGGAATATTACGCCCCCGGTATCGGCGGCGATATCGAGGCCCTGATTCGGCCCAACACCCGCCTTATCCATACCGAATCGCCCGCATCCAACACGTTCGAGATGCAGGATATCCGCGCGATTGCCGATGCCGC
This sequence comes from Neorhizobium fuzhouense, assembly GCF_042611105.1. NCBI lineage: Bacteria > Pseudomonadati > Pseudomonadota > Alphaproteobacteria > Hyphomicrobiales > Rhizobiaceae > Neorhizobium > Neorhizobium fuzhouense. The sequence goes on from NZ_JBHFFP010000015.1 coordinate 78,273, forward strand.
CCACCGGCACGACTGCGTCGTCACGCTGGACAATACCTGGGCAACGCCGCTTTATTTCCGCGGTCTGGATTTTGGTGTCGATGTCATCATCCATGCCACGACCAAGTATCCCTCCGGCCATTCCGATATCGTGATGGGATCGGTTTCCGCCAATGCCAAACACTGGCCGCGCCTGCATGAGGCGACGATGACGCTTGGCATCTGCGGCGCGCCGGACGACGCCTACCAGATCCTGCGCGGGTTGCGCACCATGGGCGTGCGCATGGCGCATCACCAGAAAAGCGCGCTCGAGATCGCCCGTTGGCTCGAGGGGCGCGCGGAGGTGGAGCGCGTGCTGCATCCTGCCCTCGAAAGCTTTCCCGGCCACGCCCTGTGGAAGCGCTACTTCAAGGGCGCGTCCGGTGTGTTTTCCTTCGTGCTGAAGGCCGATGGTGCGGAGCAGTTTCGCGCCAAGGCGCATGCTTTCCTGGATGCGCTTGCGATCTTCGGGCTCGGCTATTCCTGGGGCGGCTACGAGAGCCTGGCGGTGAAGGTCAATCTCGGTGACCGCACGATTGCCAAGGCGCCGTCCGAAGGGCCTGTGATCCGGCTGCAGATCGGGCTTGAAGACGTGGCCGATCTGCAAAAGGATCTGGAAGCGGGATTTGCAGCCGCAGCCGGCGTCTGATCAGAGGCCGGCGTCATAGCCATAGAGCCAGTCGAGATCCGCCGCAAGCGCTTGCGGCGGACGCAGGGCCAGCACCATGTCGCGCCCGAGACGCAGCGGCCCGCGCACGTGATAGGCAAAGCGGTTGAAGGCGCCACGGTTGCGAACGCGTGCGATGCGTGCCCGGCGCACCGATTCGTAAGTCGACAGCGCATCGGCAAGAACGGGCGTCATGGCGAGCCGGGCCGCCAGTTCCCAGCCGTCCTCGATGGCCATGGCTGCCCCCTGGGCCGCAAACGGCATCATGGCATGGGCGGCGTCGCCCACCAGAACCACATCGCGGCCATTGTGCCAGCGTCCGTCGCTCACCTGATAAAGCGGCCAGAATTTTCCCGATTCCATGCCGGTCAGCAGCGACAGGATCTGCGGATGCCAGCCCTTGAACTGGCGCAGCAGCATGCGCTTCTGTTCCAGGCTTGCATGCACTTCCCAGGTCTCGCCGGGGCTGACGCCGCTTGCGATGGCGACGACATTGAAGCCGCCCGCTTCGCGCAGCGGATAACAGACCAGATGGCAGGATGGTCCGACATAGGCTGTCACCGCCTGCGGCATCAGGAAGGCCGGGGCCTTTTCCGTCGGCACGGTAAAGCGCCAGGCGACGTTGCGGGAAAAATCCGGCTCCGGCGCGTTGGCAATTTCCTCGCGCATGCGCGACCAGACGCCATCGGCGCCGATGGTGACGTCTGGCGTTGCGCCGACCACGCTCGCAATGGATTGACGCCAATCGGCGCCGATGCGTATGCCCAGATGCAAGCGGCACAGCGGATTTTTGTCGACCGCCGCCTGAAGTCCCCGCTGCAGGGTTGCCCGGTGCATCACCCCGTAAGGCGCGCGCCAGCGCTCGCGTGCGAACCGGCCGGCCGGCACATGCGCGAGCTGGCGCAGCGACTTGCCCGACGAGATCGCGATACGCTCCGGCTCTGTCCAGACGGCCTCCAGGTCGGCAAGTACGCCGAGACGCGCCAGAATGCGGCTGGCATTGGGCGAGATCTGTAATCCAGCGCCCACTTCGGCCAGATGCGGTGCCTGTTCGATGATGTCGGACCGGATGCCGCGTGCGGCAAGTGCCAGCGCCGTCGTCAGACCGGCCATGCCGGCGCCGACGATCACTGCATGTGTGATGGCCATGGCCGTATCGGTTCAGGCGGCTTTGACGTGGAAGGTGCAGCCGGCCGGAATTGTCTGTTCGGCTTTCAGCGTCGGATTGTAGCGGTAAAGCGTCGAGCAGTAGGAGCAGACTTTCTCGTTGTCGTCGCCCATGTCGATATAGATATGCGGATGGTCGAAGGGCACGTTCGCCCCGGTGCACATGAATTCCTTCACGCCCACCTCAATGAGGCGATGTCCACCGTCGTTCTGGAAATGAGGGATACCGTGACCGGCCATGTTGAACTCCAATGCTTGCGATGTGCGCCGACATTATAGAGGCATGCCGTGAAAGTGTAGGGGGAAACAGCCGGCAGAAACGTGATTTTGTCACCTTGCCTGTTCAGGCAGAGCCGGACATGGCCTATGGTCGCGCTCTTCGAAAGGAAGCCTGCCCATGAACCTCAACGCACCTGATTTTTCCACGTTTACCCACCAGAACCTGCAGCTCGCCTACTTTGACGCAGGCAATGCGGATGGCGAGCCTGTGCTTCTGATTCATGGCTTTGCCTCCACCGCAAACGTCAACTGGGTCTATCCCGGCTGGCTGAAGACCCTTGGCGAGGCCGGCTACCGGGTGATTGCCATCGACAACCGGGGCCATGGCGCAAGCGACAAGCCGCGTGATCCCGAAGCCTACCGTCCTTCCGTGATGGCCGGCGATGCGATTGCGCTGCTTGATCATCTCGGCATCGATCAGGCGCATTTCATGGGTTATTCGATGGGCGCGCGCATCTCGACCTTTGCCACGCTCGCCCATCCTCGGCGGGTCCGTTCGCTCATTCTCGGCGGGCTGGGTATCGGGATGACCGATGGGGTCGGCGACTGGGATCCGATTGCCGATGCGCTGCTTGCGCCATCGCTCGACGATGTCACCCATGCGCGCGGACGCATGTTCCGGGCCTTTGCCGACCAGACCAGGAGCGACCGTGAGGCGCTTGCCGCCTGCATTCGCGGATCGCGCGACCTCGTCTCGCGCGAGGATATCGGCCGCATTGCCGCGCCGACCCTGATCGGTGTCGGCACCAAGGACGACATTGCCGGCTCGCCGCAGGACCTGGCGGCACTGATGCAAAATGCCCGCGCGGTGGATATTCCCAACCGCGATCATATGCTGGCGGTCGGCGACCGGGTGTTCAAGGCTGCCGTTCTCGACTTTTTAGAGAGCAGCGCCGGGTAAGCGCCGCCCGCTTTGCGCCGGCGTTGGTGTTTTTGAAAGAATGTTCTATATACGGGCCTCTGCGTACACGAGGATACTGCCATGTCGGCACGCACTGAAATTCGACCCCGGGAGCCGATCGCGTCGGTTGACCCGATCTGGGATACATTGCGGCACGAAGCGCAGACCAGTGCGGAGCGTGATCCGCTGCTGGCGACATTCCTCTATTCGACGGTGCTCAATCATGGCTCGCTCGAGGAGAGCGTGATCCACCGGATCTGCGAGCGGCTGGATCATCAGGATCTTCAGGCGGTGCTTTTGCGCCAGACCTTTGAGGAAATGCTGAGCGACTGGCCGGAATGGGGCGCCATCCTGCGCGTCGATATCCAGGCCTATTACGACCGTGATCCGGCCTGCCTGCGCTTCCTGGAACCAGTTCTCTATTTTAAGGGCTTTCATGCCATCCAGACGCACCGGCTTGCCCACTGGCTGATGAAGCGCGACCGTCGCGATTTTGCCATGTATCTGCAAAGTCGCGCCTCTGGCGTGTTCCAGACCGATATCAATCCGGCCGCGCGCATCGGAAAGGGCATTTTCCTCGATCACGCCACCGGCTTCGTGGTCGGCGAAACGGCGGTCATCGGCGACAATGTCTCGATCCTGCACGGCGTGACGCTGGGCGGCACGGGCAAGGAAGGCGCCGACCGCCATCCGAAAATCGGCAATGGCGTCCTCATCGGGGCAGGCGCCAAGATCCTCGGCAATATCGAGATCGGCCACTGCTCGCGCGTGGCGGCCGGTTCCGTGGTGCTGAAGCCGGTGCCGCCGAAAACCACCGTTGCCGGTGTGCCGGCGAAAGTGGTGGGAGAGGCCGGGTGTTCGGAACCCTCGCGCCTGATGGACCAGATCCTGCGCTCGGAAGACTGACCGGCGTCTGACACCCGATTTGGCGCCCCGGGCTTGATCGGGGCTCGCGGACGTCTATGTCGCAGTGTCGAGGCTTTGCCGGGCGCTTGATACGCAGTGCGCGCGCCTCGTCGGGCGGATCAGGGGGCGGATCATGGGACGGATCATGGAGACACGTTCTTTACTTTCGCCTTTGTCCCATGCCAAAAGCCCCGCAATGAGAACACTGACGGAGAGACAAAAGTGAAAGCCGATGAAATCAAGAAGCTCGACGCCTACTTCAAGCGGGTGTTCAACCCCACGATGAGCGTGCGTGCGCGGCCCCGCAAGGACGATTCGGCCGAGGTTTACGCCGGCGACGAGTTCCTTGGCGTTGTCTATGTCGATGACGAGGACGATGAGCGCTCATACAACTTCTCGATGGCCATTCTCGACGTCGATCTCTGATGACCGCATCGGCCTGACAAGCAGTTTACAGGCCGACAGGCGTGACCATCGGGACGGTCCAGATCACAAGTTCGAAAACGGCGGGCGCCTTGCGACCCGCCGTTTTTCATGGGTTTTGGACGAGATTTTTGCCAATGCGCAAATGGCCGCCGCGGCATTCGGTCGTAGCGGGCTTCTTCGCGCCTGCGATACGATTCCGCTCTTGACTTTTGCACTGCGGAATCATTCCATCAGCAAATGGGAATACACCCATAGGAGGCGGAAATGTTCAATCTCGATGAAGCCAGCCGGAAGAACAAGGAAGCAGTCGACGGGCTGCTGAAAAACTATGCCGAGGTGACGAAGGGCTTTCAGGCCATCGCATCGGAAACCGGCGAATATTCCAAGAAGTCGATACAGGAGCTGACCAGCTTCCTGGAGCAGCTGCTGGCTGTTCGCAGCATCGAAACCGCATTCGAGCTGCAGAGCAAGTTTGCCAAATCCGCCTACGAGGGCTTCGTGGCGGAAGCGACCAAGATCGGCAGCCTGTATGCCGATCTCGCCAAGAGCGCCTACAAACCTTACGAGCTGCCGGCGACGCGGGCAACGGCCGTGGTGGTGTCGAACGCCGCCTGAGCCCGGCTGCAGGTCGCACCGAGGCTTTTGAGGGTTAAAAAGAACCGGTTGCGTTCCTGGCGCAGCCGGTTTTTGTTTGTGAGGCCCGAGGCAATGGCGTTAATTTCCCGCCCGATCGGCCTCTTCACGCGGAATAGTGATTGCGCGTTGACGCGAGGGGCTTAAAATCGGCGTTCAGCGAACTAGATAAGTGCTTCTGATGTCCGGCTCCGGCTGTTCGTTCGGACGAGCCGTCGGACTGTTGGGGAATGATAGAAAGATGATCGCATTGCCGATCTACATGCAAGACGAGAAGGACGGACAGGGAGACGGCGGCAATCGCGGCACCTCGGTCATTACGCGCACCAAGGCCAAAACGAAAAAGCCCAATCTCTACCGCGTGCTTCTGCTGAACGACGATTACACGCCGATGGACTTCGTCATTCACATTCTGGAGCGTTTTTTCCAGAAGGACCGCGAAGCGGCCACCCGCATCATGCTGCACGTTCACAATCACGGTGTCGGCGAATGTGGGGTCTTTACGTACGAGGTCGCTGAGACCAAGGTGAGCCAGGTCATGGATTTTGCCCGCCAGCACCAGCACCCGCTGCAATGTGTCATGGAAAAGAAGTGAGGAACCGACGTGCCAACATTTTCGCCTAGTCTCGAAAAGGCGCTGCATCAGGCACTGACCTTCGCCAATGAGCGGCACCACGAATATGCTACCCTGGAACACCTGCTCCTGGCCTTGATCGACGATGCCGATGCCGCTGCCGTCATGGGAGCCTGCAATGTCAATCTCGACGTCCTGAAAAAGACCGTCTCCGATTACGTCGATAACGAACTCGCCAACCTGATCACGGGCTATGACGAGGATTCCAAGCCGACGTCCGGCTTCCAGCGCGTCATCCAGCGCGCCGTCATCCACGTGCAATCGTCCGGTCGCGAGGAAGTGACCGGCGCCAATGTGCTCGTGGCCATCTTTGCCGAGCGCGAAAGCCATGCGGCCTATTTCCTGCAGGAGCAGGAGATGACCCGCTATGATGCGGTCAACTACATCAGCCACGGCATCGGCAAGCGCCCCGGGGCCTCCCAGGTGCGGCCGCCGCGCGGTGCCGAGGACAGCGATGCGGATGCAAAGCCCGGCCGCGAGCAGGAAGAAGGCTCTGCCAAGAAGCCACAGGATGCGCTGAAGGCCTATTGCGTCAATCTGAACGAGAAGGCCGTCAACGGCCGCATCGACCCGCTGATCGGCCGTCACTCGGAGGTCAACCGCACCATCCAGGTGCTGTGCCGCCGCTCGAAGAACAATCCGCTCTATGTCGGCGATCCCGGTGTCGGCAAGACCGCCATTGCCGAAGGCCTTGCCAAGCGCATCGTCGAAGGCAAGGTGCCGGAAGCGTTGGCCGATGCCACGATCTTCTCGCTCGACATGGGCACGCTGCTTGCCGGCACGCGTTACCGCGGCGATTTCGAAGAGCGTCTGAAGCAGGTCGTCAAGGAACTGGAAGAGTTTCCGGGCGCCGTGCTGTTCATCGACGAGATCCACACCGTGATCGGCGCCGGTGCGACATCCGGCGGCGCCATGGATGCATCGAACCTGCTGAAGCCGGCGCTGTCATCCGGTGCCATCCGCTGCATCGGGTCCACCACCTACAAGGAATACCGCCAGTTCTTCGAAAAGGACCGGGCACTCGTGCGCCGTTTCCAGAAGATCGACGTCAACGAACCGTCCATCGATGACGCCATCGAGATCATGAAGGGGCTCAAGCCCTATTTCGAGGACTATCACAAGCTGCGCTACACCAACGAGGCGATCAAGGCCGCGGTGGAGCTGTCGTCGCGCTACATTTCCGACCGCAAGCTGCCGGACAAGGCGATCGACGTGATCGACGAGACGGGGGCGGCCCAGATGCTGCTGCCGGCGTCGAAGCGCCGCAAGCTGATCACCGAAAAGGAGATCGAGGTCACCATCGCCACGATGGCCCGCATTCCCGCCAAGACCGTCTCCAAGGACGATGAGGCGGTGCTGGCCAACCTGGACAAGGAACTGCGCTCGGTCGTCTACGGTCAGGATGCCGCCATCGAGGCTCTCTCGACGGCGATCAAGCTGGCGCGTGCCGGTCTGCGCGAACCGAACAAGCCGATCGGCTCCTATGTCTTCTCCGGCCCGACGGGCGTCGGCAAGACGGAAGTCGCCAAGCAGCTTGCCTCCTCGCTCGGGGTGGAACTGCTGCGCTTTGATATGTCGGAATACATGGAGCGGCACACGGTCTCGCGTCTGCTCGGTGCACCTCCCGGCTATGTCGGTTTCGACCAGGGCGGCCTTCTGACGGATGGGGTCGATCAGCATCCGCATTCGGTGGTGCTGCTCGATGAAATCGAAAAGGCGCATCCCGACATCTACAACATTCTGTTGCAGGTGATGGACCATGGCTCGCTCACCGACCACAACGGCAAGAAGATCGACTTCCGCAACGTCATCCTGATCATGACGACGAATGCGGGCGCGTCTGAAATGGCCAAGGCCGCCATCGGTTTCGGGTCGTCCAAGCGCACCGGCGAAGACGAGGAGGCGCTGAACCGTCTGTTCACGCCGGAATTCCGCAACCGTCTCGATGCAACGATCCCGTTTGCGCCGCTGCCGACCGAGGTCATCCATCAGGTCGTACAGAAGTTCGTCATGCAGCTGGAAAGCCAGTTGTCTGAACGCAACGTGACCTTCGACCTGCATCAGGGTGCCATCGCGTGGCTCGCTGAAAAGGGCTATGACGAGCGCATGGGGGCACGCCCGCTGTCGCGCGTCATCCAGGAGCATATCAAGAAGCCGCTCGCCAACGAGATCCTGTTCGGCGCGCTGCGCAAGGGTGGCGTCGTCAAGGTGACGGTCGGCAAGAAGCCGGACGGCACCGAAGGGCTGCTTCTCGAATCGATTGCCGAGGCGGCACCCGTGAAGCCGAAGCCCGAAGCGGAGGTGGAAGCCGTCGAGGATGGCGAAGCGTCGTCCAAGGCAAAGCCGGGCAAGGTGAAGGACGATCCGAAGTCGGCACCGCCCAAGGGCAAGGCCATCAAGGCCAAGTCTGACGCGGAGACAGACGTGCTGACCGAGGACAAGGAAAAGCCCCGCAAGGGCTCGACCGTTCCACGCGTGCCGAAGTCGAAATGATCGGTCCGATCTGACAATCCTGTGCCGGGGCTTTGATGAAAGCCCCGGCATTGCCTTTTCTGCATGCCGGTCGATTGCGAACGGCAATTCCGGACGGATCGATGCTCTCTTCTCAAGCTGACGCGCGTTCCAGCGTCTCCTGGTTCTTCACCGGCATGCGTGGCATCACGTCGCTGCCGGCGCTCATCCTGATGACATCCTTTGTCGGCTTCAGCGCCTTTGCCCTGGAATCGGGCATCACCCGCAGCCAGGCCGTGTTCATGACGCTCGCCGTCTGGGCGCTTCCGGCCAAGATGATCCTCATCGGCACCATGGTGGGCGGTGCGCCGATTGCGGCGAGCTTTCTTGCCGTGACGCTCTCCTCCATCCGCATGATGCCGATGGTCGCCTCCATCATGCCGGATATGAAGAACGAAAAAAGCCCGACCTGGCTTCTGCTGTTTCTTTCGCATTTCGTTGCGATCACCTCCTGGGTGTTTGCCATCCAGCATCTGAACGACGTGCCGCGCGACAAGCGTGTCGCCTATTTCGCCGGCTTTTCGATCACGCTGACGCTGATCAATGCGGTGATCGTCGGGGTCTGCTACGGGATCGTGGCGCAGTTTCCGCCTATTGTCGCGGGATGCCTGTTCATGCTGACGCCGGTCTATTTCTTCGCCTCGATATGGGCCTCGGCACGCCATTCGGTGGTGAAACTGGCCTTTGTCATCGGCGTGGTGATGGGACCGGCCATGGCGCTGATCGAGCCGAAATTCGACATTATCTATGCGGGCATCGGCGGCGGAACAGTCGCCTATGTCATCGACCGCTTTTTCGTGCGCCCGCGCCGCGCCGCGCCACGCGCCGCCGGGCTGGAGGACGGCCCGTGAACGGCGATATCTGGTGGTGGACCTATCTTGTGATCATCGTCGCGGGCTGGCTTGCGACGGATCTCTGGCGTTGGCTGGGCGTTCTTGTCGGCAATCGTCTGGATGAAGATTCCGAGGCGCTGCACTGGGTGAGGGCGGTGGCCACGGCACTGGTGATGGCGGTGACGGCAAAGCTTGTCGTCTTTCCGACCGGCGCGCTTGCCGGCTCGCCGCTCTGGCTGCGGCTCGGGGCCCTTGGCCTCGGCTTTGGCGCTTTTCTCGTTTTCGGACAGCGCGTGATCGTCTGCGTCGTCGTGTCGATTGCGGCCCTGTCGGCAGGCTTGCTGCTGCTTTGAATTCTTCCGGTCTCTGTCGGCAAAGGGCGGCGATCAATGGGGAAAGTGAGCTTCCGGGAGCGTCAGACAACCATCAGATGTTTAAAGATGGCGCAAGGCATCCCGGGTAAAGACCGAGAGCGGCTGCGGCAGGTCGTCGGGCGAAAACCAGCCCATGGCCGAGAGCTTGTCGGGCTCGGTCAATTGCGGTTCGCCGGAAAAATCGGAGGTAATGTAGATCATCGACAGCCAGTGCTGGCGGTCGGCCTCGATTCGCTGCTCGCTGATGCAGAGAAAATCGACCTGGCCAATGGAGAGGCCGGTTTCTTCTTCGGCCTCGCGGCGTGCCGCCTCGGCCGAGTGTTCCATGTGGTCGATCTTGCCACCGACGATGTTCCAGAAACCTGCCTCGGGCGCCTTGACGCGCTTGTAAAGGAGGATGCATCCGTCGTCACGGCGGATCACAAGACCGGCTCCGACGCCTGGAAAATCAGATCCCGGCTTTGGCGACATTGGCTTTTCAGCCCTTGGCGCCGGCAACGATCAGCATGAAGGCAGGGATGTCGTCGCCGAAGCCGACAGGCGTCGGACCGTCATCGTGGTCGCGGTGATGCCGCTGGCGGCGTTCGCGCTGGTCGTCATTGGCCGGGTTCTGCTGGCGCACTGCATTGCGCGCACCGTGCTGGGGCCTGCGGTTATCCGCCTTGTGTTGCTCGGTGTTCACGATGTCCGTCCTTGCTTCAATAGGGGTGATCGCTTCTTCGATGACGACGGGGGCCTCAACGGGGCGGGCCTCCGCCTTCGGAACTGCGGACCGTCTGCCGCGGCCCCGATCCTTGTCGCGATCACGGCCCTTGGAGCGGGGGCGGTCGCTTTCCTGGCTTTCCATCGGCGCGGGAAGTGCCGAAATGTCGCCGTTCAGCCATTCGATCTTGTTGCCGATCAACTTCTCGATGGCGTCGAGGAATTTGGTGTCAGACTTCGTCACCAGCGTGAAGGCGCGGCCGGAACGGCCGGCGCGACCGGTGCGGCCGATGCGGTGGACATAATCCTCCGCATGGATCGGCACGTCGAAATTGAACACGTGGCTGACGTCTGGAATATCAAGACCGCGAGCGGCAACGTCGGAGGCAACCAGAAGGGTAATTGCATTGGCCTTGAAGCCGGCCAGCATATCGGTGCGCGAACGCTGGTCCATGTCGCCATGCAGCGCGCCAACGGAAAAGCCGTGGCGCTCGAGCGAGCGGAACAGATCGGCCACGTCCTTCTTGCGGTTGCAGAAGATGATGGCGTTCTTCAGGTCGTCCTGGGCGCGGATGAGATCGCGCAGGATAGCGCGCTTCTCGTAATCCTTGTTGTGGGAGGCCACGAGGCGCTGCGTGACGGTGAGCGCCGTCGAGGAGGGCTTGGCCACTTCGACGCGTTCCGGGTTCTGCAGGAAGCGATCGGCCAGCTTCTGGATTTCCGGCGGCATGGTGGCCGAGAAGAACAGCGTCTGGCGGGTGAACGGGATCATCTTGGCGATGCGTTCGATATCCGGGATGAAGCCCATGTCGAGCATGCGGTCGGCTTCGTCGATGACAAGGATTTCAACGCCTGTCATCAGAAGCTTGCCGCGTTCGCAATGGTCGAGCAGGCGGCCGGGGGTGCAGATCAGAACGTCTGCGCCGCGCTCCAGCTTGCGGTTCTGCTCTTCGAAGGAGACACCGCCGATGAGAAGGGCGACATTCAGCTTGTGGTTCTTGCCGTATTTTTCGAAGTTCTCTGCAACCTGCGCTGCCAGTTCGCGCGTCGGCTCTAGGATCAGCGTGCGCGGCATGCGCGCGCGGGCCCGTCCCTTTTCCAGAAGCGTCAGCATGGGCAGTACGAACGAGGCCGTCTTGCCCGTGCCTGTCTGTGCGATGCCGCAGATGTCGCGACGCTGCAGCGCATGAGGTATGGCGCCAGCCTGGATCGGCGTGGGAATGGTGTAACCCGCGTCGGTGACGGCAGAAAGGACTTTCTGGCTCAGGCCAAGATCAGCAAATGTGGTCAAAGAGAAAACTATTTCCGTTCCGGTTCACGAAGAACGCTGTGAGTCGGATCCGCTTGGCGTCCGACGATGGGCGCGACATAGGCGCAATAAGAGCCAAAGTCAAGAAAACAGCGCGTTTGCCTGCCGGATTGGTAAATCCGACTGCACTTACAGATCAGATCGGAACAGTTTTAGCTTATTTCAAGTAGGATGTCAGTTTCAGCCCCGCATTGAGGAAGTGGATGGGATCGATAGCGGCGCCATCGCGGCGCACCTCGTAATGGACATGCGGCCCGGTCGAGCGGCCCGTCGAACCGGCCCGGCCGATGATGTCTCCATTCGACACCAGATCGCCCTCGGACACCAGAATACGCGACAAATGGCCGTAGCGGGTGGTGATGCCATGGCCGTGGTCGATCTCCACCATGTTGCCATAGCCGCTGTAGTCGCCGGCGACGGTGACCCGGCCGGCGCCGGTGGCGCGCACGGTCGCGCCGGTTTCGGCATCGAAGTCGATGCCCGCGTGCAGGGCCAGCCGCCCGAGGAAGGGATCGATGCGGTTGCCGAAGCGGCTGGTGATATCGTGGCCGGGGGCAGGGTTGCCATAGGGCAGGCTCACAGCTGTCTGGCGCACGGTTTCAAGCCGCGTCAGGGCGGCATCCAGCTGGTCGAGCTGGCTGTCGAAAAGGTCGATAGCCGCCGGTTCGATAAACGGGCCGCCAATGCCGCCGTCCTCGTTCTTTGCGGCCTGCGGCGGCGGAACGGAGATCCCCGTGCGGCGCATGATCGACGTCATGGCATCGGTCGTTTCATCGGCGGTTGCCGTCAGGTCGCGAATGCGCGCCAGTTGCTCATGCTCGATGCTCCTCAGCGATTGCGTCACCTGGAGCAGGGCGCGCCCTGTCTTCTCGCCGGCGGTTTTTGCCGGAAGCGGCTGGTCGCGAAGCGGCAGGAAGCCGAGTTTTGCGCCCTTGCCGTCACGTTCGCTCGCCGGCGTGATCTCGGGCATGATCAGGCGTTCGATGGCTTTCAGCGCACGATTGCGCGCGGTGGGTTCGTCCGTCGTGATCGGCTGGTAGGCCTGGGCTTGTCCTTGCGCCGTCTGCACGGTCGTCTCGGTGGTCAGGCCCGACGCTTGCGCCCGCTGCAGGAGATTGCCGAGCTTGCCGTGCTGCGACAGCAGGGCATTCTGCTGCTCGACAAGCTGTTTCACCTTGTCTTCCACCAGTTGCTGGTCGATGAGCTGGCGCGAGGTGATGCGGTCGATCTGGGCGCGCAGGCCCGATATGCGCTCCTCGTAAGCCTGCCGGATACGGCTCTGGCGGGCGAGCGATCCACCGATCAGATCGTCACGCATCACCAGATAGGCAGTCGCGGCGAAATAGCCGATAGAGAGAATGATGAGCAGGGTCGCGCCGGCGGCCACCATCCAGGGGCGGATGGTCATGTGACGCACTCTGTCGCCGGATGCCAGGATGAGCACGGGTCTTGAGGCTTTTTTGCCAAAGACGCGATTGTCGCAAGCTGTTGCCACGCTCGTCCCCCAGCCAATCCCCAAAGCCGTCTACCATGGATAGATTAGAACCCGTTAAGGTTAATAAGGCGTTAATTTGGGGCGTTCAGGCGCTGCTGGTGGCGGTCAGGGCGCGGTAGAAGGAGGGTGTGAGGCCGGCTTCGGCGCGGGCGAGATCATTGAACGGAGGCTTGAGGGCGCCGCGGAAATTGGCGCGCACCAGGTCCTTGAAGGTTGCGGCCGGATCCTTGCGTTCCCGCGCGCAGAGAAAGCGGAACCACTTCGCGCCGATTGCCACATGACCCTTCTCGTCCGTGTAGATGACATCGAGCACGGCTGCGGTTTCATGATCGCCGGTTTCGCGCATCTTGGCCTGCAACGATGGCGTGACGTCGAGCCCGCGCGCTTCGAGGATCAGCGGCACGACGGCCAGCCGGGCGGTCAGGTCATTGCGGGTGGAATGGGCGGCCTGCCAGAGCCCGTCATGGGCCGGCATGTCGCCATAATCGGCGCCGAGATCGTTCAGCCGCTTGCGCACCATGCGGAAATGCTTGGCTTCTTCGAAGGCCACCTGCATCCAGCCGTCGAAGAAGGAATTCGGCACCGGCTCGGTTGCGTAGCGGGCAACGATATCGAGCGCCAAGTCGACCGCGTTGAGTTCGATATGGGCAATGGCGTGCAGGATGGCGATGCGGCCCTTGACCGTGTGCAGCGAGCGTTTTTCCACGAGCTTCGGCGGCACCAGATCCGGTTTGGCGGGGCGCCCCGGGCGGTCCGGCAGCGGCGGATCGAGCGGCGATCGCAGCGAAAGGCGCCGCTCGAACCAACGTGTCGCGGTCTGCTGCGCCAGTTCCGTCTTCACGTCGAGATCGGCAGACGAAATGGCAAGGATTGCACCGGCACGCAGCGACGATGCCGGCGGCAGCGGAGTTTTCGGCAGGTCTTCGGGTTGGTGCGGGGCCTCTGTCATGGCCCCGTCCTTGTCACAAGGCCTTCACCGCTTCAAGCACTTCCTGCGCATGACCTTCCACCTTCACCTTCGGCCAGACGCGGGCAATCGTGCCATCGGCTGCGATCAGGAAGGTGGAGCGCTCGATGCCCATATAGGTCTTGCCGTACATGCTCTTCTGTTTCCAGACGCCGTAAGCATTGGCCGCCACCTGCTCCTCGTCGGCGGCGAGAGCCACGGAAAGGCTGTGCTTCTTCACGAACTTGTCGTGCTTGGCGGCCGAATCCGGCGAAACGCCGATGACGGTGGCGCCCAGTTTTTCGAACTCGGCGGAGAGAGCGGTAAACTGCAGTGCCTCGGTGGTGCAGCCGCTGGTGTCGTCCTTGGGGTAGAAATAGACAACCACCGGCCTGCCCGCAAAGGCGGACAGGGTGATGTCACCGCCGCCATCGCGGGGAAGGGTGAAATCCGGAGCCGGCATGCCGCTTGTGAGGTCCGTCATAGTTTTCCTTTCTTTCGCCTGCATATGAGGTAAATGTCACCTTAATCGTTATATACTGGCGCTGCGTCGGTCCAGATCACCCCGGCCGACCGGTGGCATGAGCTTTGGAGAAAAATGGCGGAAATCAGAGGGGAAAAGGTCAGCTTCGGCCGCAAGGATATGGTCGCGCTGCATGAACTTCCCTCCGCGCAGGTGCATGATCCGCTGATCGTGCACTGCCCGCGCGACCGTTCGCGTGCGCAAGGCATCCTGCGCTTTTGTCTTCTGTTTCTCGCCCTTTGCGCCGGTGCCGTGATCAGCGGTTTTTTCGCCATCGAAACCGGCACGATCGATGGGGCACTGAATGCGCGCGCCCAAAGCGCGCTGTCCAACGCCATCGGCAACCGTTACAGCGCAACCGTCGGCTCGACGGCCATCCGCTTCGACCACGACTTCCGCCTGGCGCTGGAAGCCCGTGACGTGGACATTGTCGAAGTGGCGACCGGCGAGCATCTGACCCGCACCGCCGCCATCCGCCTTGCCATCGATCCTGTGGCGCTCCTCAGCGGCCGGGTCTCGATCCGCCGCATGGAAGCCGACAATATCTCGCTCGATACGGCGCTTCTGCCGGCCGGCGATCCGATGGATCTGTCAAAAACCCGCGTCGACCGCCTGCCGGCAGCGCTTGAACAGGCCTTCCAGCGCCTGGACGAGGCGCGCGGCATCATCGAGCGCACGGGGACTGCGCTCGTGCGCATCAACGGCATCAATATCCAGTTTCCGCCGAATCGCGAGGGTAAGGTCTCGACGCTTATCATCGATGATCTGAAGCTGGCGCTCACGCAGGAAGGCATGGTGGGGCTGACCGGGATCCTGGAGCTCGACGGCCGGCGCGCCAACCTCAATGTGCAGGCAACAGCGGTCAACGGCGTGACGCGGCAATTGACGGCGCATGTGGCCGGCCTCGACATGACGCCCTTCCTCCTGCAGCGGATGCCGGACGGTGAGCCGCGCGAGGGCCTGCAGGGTGCGATCGACCTTGATCTCAAGGCGACCCGTGATACGCAGGAAAACGAGCCCTCGATCGAGGCGAGCATTCACCACGCGCCGGGCTTCTTCTATTTCGACGGCGTCGGCCAGGAACTGTCCGGTGCGGAAGTTCACACGGCCTATGATTTTGCCCGCAACACCATCGAGATCCGCCCGTCGAAGTTCCGCTTCGGGCCGACTGTCCTGCCGCTGACCGGCGCGATCGTTGATCTCGATCGGCTGAATACCGCGGAAACGCGGCCCGGCTTCGGCATCAGCATGTTGATCAGCGGCGGCCATGCACAGGCGGCCAATGGCGGCGAACAGCCCGTCCTCTTCGATCTCAATACCACGGGCCGATATTTTTCCGCCGATCACGTGCTCGAATTCGATGACATGCAGGTATCGAGCCCCGCAGGCCAGATGGCGGGCGCGCTGAAGGTGCATTTCCCCGGTGTCGTTTCGCCGGAAATCAGTTTTGGCGCGCAGTTGCCCCGCATGGATGTGGCGGGTGTCAAGCAGCTGTGGCCGTTCTGGATGGCGCGCAAGGCCCGCGACTGGGCCGTGGCCAACATGTTTGGCGGCACCGTTACCAATGGGTCGATTTCGGTCTTCATTCCGGCAGGCCGGATGCATGGACCCGGCATCCCGCTGCAACTGGACAGCAACGAACTGAGGATCGCGTTCGACATTGCCGATACGAGGCTGACGCTCCCGGGTGATCTTGCCCCTGTGCGCGACCTTGGCGGCCATGTGGAGGTGCAGGGCGCGCGCGTCGACGTCGGGGTCCGCAAGGCTGCGTCCTATTTCCCCTCCGGGCGCCAGGTCGTGGTCGATGAGGGCCGGTTCGTCATCGAATCCACCTATCGGCAGCCGTTGATGGCGGATCTGTCGCTCAACGTCACCGGATCGGCGGATGCGCTGGCCGAACTTGCCAGCTTCAAGCCCATCGACGGGCTTAAAAACCTGTCGTTCAAGCCGGACGATTTCAAGGGCGATGCCGAGGCGGCGGTGACGGCACGGTTCGGCCTGGTGGCATCGCAAAATCCGCCGAAACCTGCGTTCAGTGCCAAGATCGATCTGCAGGGCGTCGATGTCGGCCAACCGATTGCCGGGCGAAAGATCGGCAATCTGGAGGGGGATCTCGACATTGACGGCAGCGCCGCCCGGCTGTCCGCCAAAGGCACCATCGATGCGGTTCCCGCCCAGATCAAGCTGGTCGAGCCGATTGGCAAGACATCCAACGTGGCGCGCGACCTGCTCGTGACGACGACGCTCAGCAACGAGCAGCGCGACAAGCTGGCGCCGGGTCTTTCCGACATCGTCAGCGGACCGGTCGGTGTCGAGGTGAAGCGCATCGATGATGATCGCCAGAGCGTGAAGCTCGATCTTGCCGCTGCCGTTCTATCGGTGCCGGGGATCGGCTGGAGCAAGGGCAGCGGAATTCCGGCGACCGCCACGTTTGAGCTCAGCGAGAAGGACGGCAGCGCCGATATTCACAAGCTGGACGTCAGCGGCGATGGCTTTGGCGTGCGCGGCGATCTGAAAATGGGAACGGGTGGGCTGGTCTCCGGCGATTTCTCGCAGGTTCAGCTGTCGCCTGCCGATGATCTTGCCGTGTCTGTGCGGCGATCCAAGGGACTCTACGATATTTCAGCCTCCGGCAAAGCCGCAGATTTGCGCCCTGTCCTGCAGCAGATGCGTGCGCAGGGCGGTTCCGGTGCCGGTGGCGGCGGTGACAAGGCGTCAAGCAGCGTGCGGGTACGCGCCAAGCTCGACCGGGTCATCGGCTTCAATGACGAGAGCCTCGGGAATGTCGATTTCTCGCTCACCCTTCGCGCCAGCAAGCTGCGCCAGGTGGATCTCAACGCCGTGACCGGCAGCGGACAGGCGGTGGTGGCCCAGACGGCGGCCGGTGCCGGCGAAGGCGGCGAAACGATCACGCTCACCGGTGGCGATGCCGGCGCGCTCGTGCGGTTTGCCAATCTCTATGATCATATGCGCGGCGGCTTGCTCAATATCCGGCTGAACAACGAAGCAGCGGGTGACATGAGCGGTTCGGTCGATATCCGCAGCTTCTCGCTGGTCAATGAAAACCGCCTGCAGTCCATCGTCTCGACGCCGGTCGGCGAGGATGGGCGAAGCCTCAATGCGGCGGTGAAGCGGGATATAGACGTCAGTTCGGAAAAATTCCAGCGTGCCTTTGCCCGCCTCGTCTATCGCGGGGGAGCGTTGTCCGTGGAAAACGGCGTGGTGCGCGGCGAACAGATCGGCGCTACCTTCCAGGGCATGCTGCGCGATGCTGCAGGGCGCATGGACATGACCGGCACCTTCATGCCGGCCTATGGCCTCAACCGGCTGTTTGCCGAACTGCCGATCATCGGTGCCATCCTCGGCAATGGCCGCGACCGCGGTCTGCTCGGCATCACCTTCAAGGTGGCCGGTCGTTTCGACCAGCCGAAACTGACGGTCAACCCGCTGTCGATCATCGCGCCCGGCGTCTTTCGCCAGATCTTCGAGTTCCAGTAAGCCCGCTGCCTTTGCAGCCATGTTTATGCGGGCAAACAAAAACCCGGCAGATGGCTGCCGGGTTTTCCGTTCGGGATGGCGGTGGTTGCTTCAGGCTGGGCGCACCAGAATATGCTTCTTCTTGCCGAGCGACAGCTTGATCACGCCGTCGCCGGTGACTTCACCCGCGCCGATCAGCTTGCGCTCGTCGGCCACCGGCTGGTCGTTGATGCGCACGGCACCGCCCTGAACGTGGCGGCGCGCTTCGCCGTTGGAGGCGGCAAGGCCTGCCTTGACGATCAAGGCGAGGAGGCCGATGCCGGCCTCCAGTTCTGCCGATGCCACCTCGATCGAGGGCAGGTTGTCGGACAGCTGTCCTTCCTCGAAGGTCTTGCGGGCCGTCTCGGCCGAGGCTTCGGCGGCCGCACGGCCATGCAGGATCGCGGTGATTTCGGTCGCCAGGATCTTCTTGGCCTCGTTGATTTCCGAGCCGCCGAGGCTTGCGAGCTTCTTGATCTCGTCCATCGGCAGCGTCGTGTAGAGCTTCAGGAAGCGCTCGACATCACCGTCCTCGGTGTTGCGCCAGTACTGCCAGAAGTCGTAGGCCGACAGCAGGTCGGCGTTCAGCCAGACGGCGCCGGAGGCCGACTTGCCCATCTTGGCGCCGGACGAGGTCGTCAGGAGCGGCGAGGTCAGGGCGTAAAGCTGCGGCGTGCCCATGCGGTGGCCAAGATCGATGCCGTTGATGATATTGCCCCACTGGTCGGAGCCGCCCATCTGCAGACGGCAGTCGTAGCGCTTGTTGAGCTCGACGAAATCGTAAGCCTGCAGGATCATGTAGTTGAATTCGAGGAAGGACAGCGATTGCTCGCGGTCGAGCCGCGTCTTCACGCTGTCAAAGGACAGCATGCGGTTGACCGAGAAGTGGCGCCCGACGTCGCGCAGGAATTCGAGGTAGTTCAGGCCGCGCAGCCATTCGGCATTGTTGATCATCAGAGCGCCGCCCTTCGGGCCCGCCTCGTAGTTGAGGTAATGGGCAAAGCAGCGCTTGATCGAGGCGATGTTCTCCTCGATCTTGTCGACGGTCATCAGCTGGCGGGCTTCCTCCTTGAAGGAGGGATCGCCGACCATGCCGGTGCCGCCCCCCATCAGGGAGATCGGCTGGTGGCCGGTCTGCTGGAACCAGTGCAGCATCATGATCTGGATCAGGCTGCCGACATGCAGGCTCGAGGCCGTCGGGTCGTAACCGATATAGGCCGTCACCGTCTCTTTCGCCAGCAGGTCATCCAGCCCGGTTTCGTCGGAAACCTGGTGGATGAAGCCGCGCTCGTCGAGGGTGCGGAGGAAGTCGGATTTGAACCTGGACATGATCGATCTCTGGCAGATGTTGCTTTGTGAGGATTGGCTCTTGCGTGCCGCGCCTCTAGCACTCTTTGCCCGGATAATCACTTCAAAAGTTGACGCGCGCGGTTCTGTCCAGGCGCATAAGGGGGCGACGTTGCCAGCCTATCGCGGCGACGGATGCGAATTTTAGCGTTTTGTTTGCGTTGCACATTGAAACGAACCCATGCTGCACTGTATCAAAACGACGGAGGTGGCATTATTCGCATAGCGATGGGCCGGCCTTGGCCGCAGTGCCCCTTCGGCTTTCGGGACCCGTGACCTGCGGAGGATACCGTTATTTCGGAGGCTCGGAAGCAGCGATGGTAACCGTTCCTGCGCCCGCTGGATGGCGAAGGCGTCGAGACATGGAGGAAGGACGAGGGTTATGAACGGCGCCGACTTTTTCCTCGTCATGAATTTCTTCATCGCGATGTCATTTGCCGTGGTGTTCATCGTCGTGTCCACCCGTAGCCGGTCGCGCGAAGCCGCCCGGTGGTTTGCCGCAGGATTTGCGGTTGCCTCCCTGTCGGCGCCCGCAGAACTTCTGGTGGCGCATACGGACTTTGTGAGGTTCGGCGCCTGGCTTGCGTTTGCCACCGTCCTTGCCGGGCTTCTGCTGTTGCGGGTCGGTATCGGCAAGCTTTACGGGGCACCGGCCGACCGGGTGATGCTCGTCATCTTCTGCTGTGCGGCTTTGGCAACAGACGCCCTGATCTATCCCTTGCCGCGGGGCAGTCTGGGGCATGCGTTCCTCTACCAGATGCCCTTTGGCATCGCGCTCCTGTTCAGCGCGCTTGCGGTCATGCGTTCGCCGTATCGCGCCGCCGTCGACCGCGCTCTTCTGACGCTCCTTCTCGTCACCGCCGCGCATTTTCCCCTCAAGGCGGCCCTTGCGGTGATTTTTGGAGCCGGGGTGACGGCGAAAGATTATATCGGGTCCAATTACGCCCTGATTTCCCAGAGCATGACAGCCGTGCTGATGGTGATGACGGGGCTGATGCTGCTTGCCGTTCTGGTGCTGCAGATCATGGCGGACGAGCGCAGCAATTCCGAAGTTGATGCGCTGTCGTCGCTTTTGAACCGGCGCGGTTTCGACAATCACTGCGAACGCTTGCTGCGGCGCCAGCCCAATGGACCGTATGCGCTGATCCTGTGCGATCTCGACCACTTCAAGAAGATCAACGATACCTACGGCCATCTGAGCGGCGATTCTGTGATCAGCCTGTTCGGCCAGTTGCTGACCGCCAGCGCGCCTGACAATGCCATTATCGGGCGCATCGGCGGCGAAGAGTTTTGCGTGCTGCTGCCCGGGCAGATGGCGGATGCGGCGCTCATGCTGGCGCAGGCCCTGCGTGGATCTCTGGCCATGCAGGTCGTTCCCGGGCTGCCGCCGGCCTTTCGGGCAACTGCGAGTTTCGGCGTTTCCACCTTCAGTTCGTCCGCGGATCTATCGACGGCGCTGAGGCAGGCCGATCGCGCCCTTTACGAGGCAAAGGAGGCGGGACGCAATTGCGTGCGCCTCTATCGCCAGCACGCACCGATGACCCTGACGCTCGTCTGAGTTGGCTTTCGTCCTGTCCCAGAATGCCAAACGGCCCCGAAGGGCCGTTCGCTGATCAGGACGTGGAAAGCATCGAACGTCTTAGCGGATGCGCTTGGCGGCCGGTTCCGGCACCAGTTCGCCGTTCAGGCGACGGTCCAGGTAATCCTCGCATTCGGCCATCAGCGGCTCCACCTTGCCGTTGAAGAAGTGGTTTGCCCCTTCGACGACGCGGTGGGTGATGAGGATGCCCTTCTGCGTCTTCAGCTTTTCGACGAGGCCGTTCACATCCTTTTCCGGAGCCACCTTGTCGCCGTCGCCATTGATGATGAGGCCAGACGACGGGCAGGGCGCGAGGAAGGAAAAGTCGTAGATGTTCGGCTGCGGCGCAATCGACATGAAGCCTTCGATTTCCGGACGGCGCATCAGGAGCTGCATGCCGATCCAGGCGCCGAAGGAATAGCCCGCAACCCAGCAGCTCTTGGAATCGGGATGCAGGCCCTGCACCCAGTCGAGCGCGGAGGCCGCATCCGACAATTCGCCGGCGCCGTGGTCGAATTCACCCTGGCTGCGGCCGATGCTGCGGAAGTTGAAGCGCAGCGTGGTGAAGCCGCGCTTCTGGAACATGTAGAAGAGCTGGTATACGATCTGGTTGTTCATCGTGCCGCCGAACTGCGGATGCGGATGCAGGATGATCGCGATCGGTGCGCTCTTTTCCTTGGAGGGCTGGTAACGTCCTTCGAGGCGGCCTGCAGGGCCGTTGAAAATCACTTCGGGCATCGGTACTCCGGTCAGCTTTTTGATGTTTCCAACTGTTTCATGATGGCTTTGACTTGACGAAGTCGCTCATCTTTTCTAGAAACAGTTTAGAACCATTCGAAAGTGGGCTGGCGTGTGCCGCCCAGTTGGTCGTCTCATACGGCATGCGCGGCGAAAATTTCAAGGAAAATGCGTCGCACGGGAAGATCTAGACCGGGAAGCTCTGCAGGCAATGGCAACGGCACGGACATATCTGGACTGGAACGCGACGGCGCCGCTCTCTGAGGCGGCAAGAAGCGCCATGCTGGACGCCTACGCCCTGCCGGGCAACGCCTCTTCGGTGCATGCGGAGGGCCGTGCGGCCCGCGCCGGTCTTGATCGCGCCCGCCGGCAGGTGGCAGCGCTTATCGGTGGTGATCCGCAGCATGTGATCTTTACCAGTGGTGCGACGGAAGCGGCCAATCTGGTGCTGACGCCGGATTATCGCATGGGGCGCGCGCCGCTTGCTGTCGGGCATCTGTACGTCTCGGCCATCGAACATCCGGCCGTTCGCGAAGGCGGGCGTTTTCTGCCCGGAAAGATCAGCGAGATTGCGGTGACGCCGCAGGGTGTGATCGATCTTGCGGTGCTGGAGGCAGCGCTTGCGCGTCACGATATGGCAGCAGGCCTGCCGATGGTTGCGGTCATGCTGGTCAACAATGAGACCGGCGTCATCCAGCCGGTCGAAGAGGTTGCGCGCCTCGTGCATCAAAAGGGCGGTCTGCTGGTGGTGGATGCCGTACAGGCAGCCGGGCGCATTCCGCTCGACATCCAGGCGCTGGATGCCGACTTTCTCATTCTCTCCTCGCACAAGATCTGCGGGCCGAAGGGCGTGGGCGCCCTCGTGTCGCGCGGCGAGGTGATGATGCCAAGGCCGCTGATCCATGGCGGCGGACAGGAAAAGGGCCATCGCTCCGGCACGGAGAATTTTCCCGGCATCATCGGCTTTGGCGCAGCCGCCGAGCAGGCGTCGACTGATCTTGCCGCGAGAAACGCCGGCATCGGAGAGTTGCGCGCCGTTCTGGAGGCTGGAATGGCGGCGGTGGCACCGGATGTGATCATCCACGGAGCCGGCGTGGCGCGGGTGGCCAATACGACGTTTTTCACACTGCCCGGCCTCAAGTCGGAAACAGGCCAGATCGCCTTCGACCTCGAGGGCGTGGCGCTGTCTGCCGGCTCTGCCTGCGCCTCTGGCAAGACCGGGCAGAGCCACGTGCTGGCGGCAATGGGATGCGATCCGGGCCTCGGGGCACTGCGTATCTCGCTCGGACCGGACACCACCGGCCAGGATATCGAAAAGGCTCTTGCGGCCTTCACCAGAATTGCCGGGCGGCGCAGGCTGCCCGGACAGGCCGCGTAATGCGGTGAACTATTCGCGGCGACCCGACCGATCTGTTGCGAAAACGCAAAAATATGCTTGCCAAACGGTGTGAAAACCGCCTTCTGGCGCCTACATAGAGGCGGACCCCCGCCACGACCGACAAGCTGCCGGACCCTTGATTCCGGCGAGATTGGAGAATGAACATGGCTGCTGTGCAGGAGACGATCGATCAGGTTCGCCAGATCGATGTGGACCAGTACAAGTATGGCTTCGAAACCGTCATCGAAGTCGACAAGGCTCCCAAGGGCCTTTCCGAAGAGATCATCCGCTTCATATCCGCCAAGAAGCAGGAGCCGGAATGGATGCTGGAATGGCGTCTCGACGCCTATCGCCGCTGGCTGACGATGGAAGAGCCCACCTGGGCGCGCGTCGATTACCCGAAAATCGATTTCAGCGACCTGCATTATTATGCGGCACCGAAGACGACCCCCGGCCCGACCTCGCTGGAAGAGGTCGATCCGGAACTGTTGAAGGTCTATGAGAAACTCGGCATTCCGCTGCGGGAACAGGAAATCCTCGCCGGCGTCGAAAAGCCGCGCGTGGCCGTCGATGCCGTGTTCGATTCGGTCTCGGTCGTCACCACCTTCAAGAAGGAACTGGCCAAGGCCGGCGTGATCTTCATGTCGATCTCGGAAGCCGTGCGCGAGCATCCGGACCTGGTGAAGAAATATCTCGGCTCCGTGGTGCCGACGACCGACAATTATTACGCGACGCTGAATGCGGCGGTCTTCACGGACGGCTCCTTCGTGTTCGTGCCGAAGGGCGTGCGTTGCCCGATGGAACTGTCGACCTATTTCCGCATCAACGAGAAGAACACCGGCCAGTTCGAGCGCACGCTGATCATCGCCGAAGAGGGCGCCTATGTGTCCTATCTGGAAGGCTGCACAGCGCCGCAGCGCGATGAAAATCAGCTGCATGCGGCGGTCGTCGAGCTTGTAGCTCTGGACGATGCCGAGATCAAGTATTCGACGGTGCAGAACTGGTATCCGGGCGATGCGCAGGGCAAGGGCGGCATCTACAATTTTGTCACCAAGCGTGGCGATTGCCGCGGCCATCGCTCGAAGATTTCGTGGACGCAGGTGGAAACCGGTTCGGCCATCACCTGGAAATACCCGAGCTGCATCCTGCGCGGCGACGACAGCCGCGGCGAATTCTACTCGATTGCCGTCTCCAACGGTCATCAGCAGATCGACAGCGGCACCAAGATGATCCATCTCGGCAAGAACACTTCGAGCCGCATCGTCTCTAAGGGTATTGCCGCCGGCGTGTCGCAGAACACCTATCGCGGTCAGGTCTCGGCGCATCGCAAGGCCACCAATGCCCGCAACTTCACGCAGTGCGACTCGCTGCTGATCGGGGACCGCTGCGGTGCGCATACCGTGCCCTATATCGAGGCGAAGAATTCCTCCGCCCAGTTCGAGCACGAGGCGACCACGTCGAAGATTTCGGAAGACCAGCTGTTCTACTGCCTGCAGCGCGGCATTCCGACGGAAGCGGCGATTGCGCTGATCGTCAACGGTTTCGTCAAGGAAGTCATCCAGGAACTTCCGATGGAATTTGCGGTCGAGGCCCAGAAGCTGATCGGGATTTCGCTTGAAGGAAGCGTGGGCTAACCGTCAGGTGTCGTCATCCTCGGGCTTGTCCTGAGGATCCACGGCCCGAGGTGACGCAGATTTATGGATCCTTGGGGCAAGCCCGGGGATGATGGAACAAGCGCCGGGATGGCGCACACGGTAACAAGCGGCCCTTGAACCGCTTTTGGACAGGACGACAAACATGCTTGAGATCAAGAACCTGCACGCCCGGATTGCCGAAGACGGCACCGAAATCATCCGTGGCCTGAACCTCACCGTGAAGGCTGGCGAAGTGGCGGCCATCATGGGACCGAACGGGTCGGGCAAGTCGACGCTGTCCTACATCCTGTCGGGCCGCGAGGACTATGAGGTGACCGACGGCGAGATCCTCTATAACGGCGAAAGCATTCTGGAACTGGATCCGGCCGAGCGTGCGGCGAAGGGCATTTTCCTTGCCTTCCAGTATCCGGTCGAAATTCCTGGCGTTGCCACCATGCAGTTCCTCAAGGTCGCGATGAACGAGCAGCGCAAGGCGCGCGGCGAAGCGGAACTGACGACGCCGGACTTCATCCGTCGCGTCAAGGAATCGGCGGCCGAGCTGAAGATCAACCCGGACATGCTGAAGCGTCCGCTGAATGTCGGCTTTTCCGGTGGCGAGAAGAAGCGCGCGGAAATCCTGCAGATGGCGCTGCTTGAGCCGAAACTGTGCGTGCTGGACGAGACCGATTCCGGTCTCGACATCGACGCGCTGAAGATCGTCGCGGACGGCGTCAACGCGCTGCGTTCGCCCGATCGCGCCGTCATCGTCATCACCCATTACCAGCGCCTGCTCGACTACATCGTGCCGGATACGGTCCACGTTCTCTACAAGGGCCAGATCATCCGCACCGGTGACAAGAGCCTGGCGCACGAACTGGAAGCCAATGGCTATGCCGACATCATCGGCGAAGCGGCCTGAGGCGCCAGCAGAAGGATTTTTGCCATGAACATGCAGACGACAGCCCGGCAGACGGCCGCGGAAGCTGCGTTGATCGAGGCGTTCAACGCCCAGGTGGGTGAGCTGCCGGGCAATGGTGCGGTGATCAGCGCCCGCGACCGCCTTGTCGATGACTTGAAGAGCAACGGTTTGCCGACACGCCGCATCGAGGCCTGGCATTATACGGATTTGAAGACGCTGCTGCGCGCCATCCCGGCGGCCGTGCCGGCCGCCGTGGTCGATGCGCCGGAACCGCTGGTGGCAGGATCTGCCGTCATCACAACCCGCCATGGCCTTGCCGATCAGAAAGTCGGAATCGGTGGCGTGCTGGTGAACGCCTTTTCGGACATGCTGTCGGAAGGCACGGCAGCTCCTGGCCTGTCGGTGATCGACCGCGACGACACGATCGGCAAGATCAACGGCTCCTTCGTGCGCGATGGTTACGTGCTGGAGTTTCCCGCTGACGCCACGATCGAAAAGCCGGTGGAAATCCAGGTCCTTCATGGCGATGGACAGGTGCATACCCGCTTTCCGGTGAGCTTTGGTGCCGGATCAAAGGCAACCGTGATCGAGCGACATCTGCCGACCGCCAAGGGCGAGGCCTTCGTGACGTCCGTCAGCGATATTTCGCTGGAAGACGGCGCCGATGTGACCTGGATCATCGTGCAGCAGCAGGGTTCGGCTGATACGCATCTTGGTCAGCTGCGCGTGCGCGTCGGCTCCAATGCCAAGCTGCGGCTCTACGTCATCAATGCCGGCGGCAAGCTGGTGCGCCAGGAGCTGCGGATTGACGTGGCCGGCGAAGGCTCCGATCTGCAGCTGCGCGGCGTCAACCTTCTCGGAGGCGAAACGCATACGGATGTGACGCTGGTTCTCGGCCATCATGTGCCCAACACCACCTCGACGGAAATTTTTCGCAATGTGGTGTTCGATCGCGCCCGCGGCGTGTTCCAGGGCATGATCAAGGTGGCGCTGGATGCGCAGAAGACCGATGCCCGCATGGCCTGCAACACGCTTCTGATGTCGGACGAGGCGGAGTTTTCGGCAAAGCCGGAACTGGAAATCTTTGCCGATGACGTGCAGTGCGGCCATGGCGCAACGGTTGCCGATATCGACGCCAACCATCTCTATTACCTGATGGCCCGCGGCGTTCCGAAGAACAAGGCGCGCGCCATGCTGGTCAACGCCTTCGTGGCGGAGATCGTCGAGGAACTGGAAGACGAGCAGCTGGTCGAGGCACTTGAAGCCATCATTTCGAGCTGGCTCGAACGGCACGCCTGAGAGGGCCGGCCTGTGCGGCGCGACCTCTCTTGCCGCAGGCTCGGGCTCGTCCCGAGCATGACGGAGGGGTTTGCTGCACCGTGAATGGATCCTCGGCCAAGAGCCGAGAAAAACGCTGAGCAAGGAGCGATGCTTGTCGGCATCAGGTGGCCTCGTGCGAGGGCTCTGTCCGAAAGCGGAAATCGAAAGGGTCTGCGATGGGCCAGTTGAATTCGACCACCTATGACGTCGAGGCGATCCGCCGGGATTTCCCGATCCTCTCGACGATGGTCCACGGCAAGCCGCTGGTCTATCTGGACAACGGCGCCTCGGCGCAGAAGCCGCAAAGCGTGATCGATGCCATTTCTCACGCCTATTCGGCCGAATATGCCAATGTCCATCGCGGCCTGCATTATCTCTCGAATGCCGCGACGGAGGCTTACGAGGCCGCGCGCGAAAAGGTGCGCCGGTTTCTGAACGCGCCGAGTGTCGATGAGATCGTCTTCACCAAGAACTCCACGGAAGCCATCAACACGGTCGCCTATGGCTGGGCGATGACGCATCTGAAGGAAGGCGACGAGATCGTTCTGTCGATCATGGAGCACCACTCCAACATCGTGCCCTGGCACTTTCTGCGCGAGCGGCAGGGTGTGAAGCTGGTGTGGGTGCCGGTCGACGAGGATGGTGCCTTCCATCTGGAAGATCTGGAAAAGTGCCTCACGGAAAAGACACGGCTGATCGCGATCACCCAGATGTCCAATGCGCTCGGCACCATCGTGCCGATCAAGGATGTCTGCCGCGTCGCCCGCGAGCGCGACATTCCCGTGCTGGTCGATGGCAGCCAGGGCGCCGTCCACATGCCGGTCGATGTGCAGGATCTCGGCTGCGACTGGTATGTGATGACCGGCCACAAGCTCTACGGCCCCTCCGGCATCGGCGTGCTCTATGGCAAGAAGGAGCGTCTGTTTGCGATGCGCCCCTTCCAGGGCGGTGGGGAGATGATCATCGACGTGGAGCAGGATTTCGTCACCTATAACGATCCGCCGCACCGTTTCGAGGCCGGCACCCCGCCCATCGTTCAGGCAATTGGTCTTGGCTATGCGCTCGACTATATCGAAAGCATCGGCCGCGCCAAGATTGCCGCCCATGAAGCCGATCTCGCCGCCTATGCGACCGAACGGCTGACGGCGATCAATTCGCTGCGCATCATCGGCAATGCGCCGGGCAAGGGGGCGATCTTCTCCTTCGAGCTTGCCGGCATTCATGCCCATGACGTGTCGATGGTGATCGACCGCAAGGGTGTGGCCGTGCGGGCCGGCACCCATTGCGCCATGCCGCTCTTGAAACGCTTCGGCGTCACCTCCACTTGCCGTGCATCCTTTGCGATGTACAACACGCGCGCCGAAGTGGACGCGCTGGCCGACGCGCTCGACTACGCGCGAAACTTCTTTGCCTGAGGATTTTGCCATGGCTATCGACGAACCCGAACTGAAATGGGATGCCCGCGAGGGGCTGATCCAGTCTCAAATTCCGCAGGAGGAGCTGGCGCGCCTGTCCGACGACGTCATTTCGGCGCTGAAGACGGTCTACGACCCGGAAATTCCGGCCGATATCTTCGAGCTCGGGCTGATCTACAAGATCGACATCGAAGACGACCGCATGGTGAAGATCGTCATGACGCTGACGGCGCCCGGCTGCCCGGTCGCCGGCGAAATGCCGGGCTGGGTTGAAAATGCCGTCGGCGCCGTGGAAGGCGTGTCCGGCGTCGAAGTGGAGATGACGTTTGATCCGCCATGGACGCCCGAGCGCATGTCGGAAGAGGCGCAGGTGGCCGTCGGCTGGTATTGAGGGCCGCGATGCGCTAATCTCGTGTCGGAAGCGGAGTAACCTTTCATGGCGCGCGCACATCCCATTCGCATCGAGCTTTCGCCTGACATGAGCGACCTCGTGGAGAGTGTCGTTCAGTCGGGCGATTTTCAATCGCCGGACGAGGTGGTTGCCGCGGCGCTCAATGCCTGGCAAGCGCAGCGCATGGTTGGCAATTTTTCCGTCGAGGAGCTTGATAGCTTGATCCAGCAGGGGCTGGACAGCGGCGAACCCATTGATGGTGAGGAATCCTTCCGGCGTCTTCGCGCGGAATTCGTGCGCGAGTTTGGGGTCAAGGCCTGATGGCTTATCGTCTCAGGCCGCTGGCCGAGCGCGATATCTATCAGATCATGTCCTATATCGCTCTGCGGAACCCGCGCGCCGCCTTGCGCTGGCAGATTGAGATCTATGCGACATTTGATTTTCTGGCTGCGATGCCTGGAGCTGGAACGCAACGGCAAAGTGATCGGCTGAACGTCAGCATGTTTCCGAAAGATGGGTATCTGATTTTCTATCAAATCAACGAGACGAACATCGATATTCTGCGTGTTCTGCATGCCGCGCGCGACTGGCCAAAACTGGTTCGGTGAACACAGTTATTGATCGTGCGCCCTGGTGTGCCTACATTGAGAAACGAAACCGCCGGGCCTTGAACCCGGTTGCGTGAAGGAGAATGAGCCGATGGGCTTTGCCGTGATGACCATGACCGATGCCGCCGCCGATCGCGTGAAGGCAATTGTTGACAATGCCGGGCCGCAGGCGCTCGGGATCCGCGTCGGCATCAAGAAGGGCGGATGCGCCGGCATGGAATATACGATCGATCTGGTGACCGAGCCCAATGCCAAGGATGATCTCATCCAGCATGGCGGCGCAAGCGTCTGGGTCGAGCCGTCGGCCGTGCTTTATCTTCTCGGCACGCAGATGGATTTTGAAGTCACCAGGATGCGCTCCGGCTTTACCTTCAATAATCCCAACCAGACATCCGCCTGCGGCTGCGGCGAATCGGTGGAGCTGAAACCTGCCGATCTGGCGGCACTTGCCCGGGAAAGGGCAGGGCAGGCACCCTCGGCCTGAACCCTGGCCGCGCCGCCCGAATCGTCCGGTTGCGCCGGGTGATCGGACCATTCGCATCCTCACACACCGGCCGGGACGTCACTGTCCGCTGATCGAATCAGCCGGTTCTGATCAAGTCGTCGAGCAGCTTTTCCGTGGCGACGCCAGCGCCCGCTGCATCCTCTCTTCCGATGGCGCGGATGACCCCGACATGCAGGCCGACTGATCGGTCCATCGCCTCGATATCGGCGGTGGAAAACCACAGGCGACGCGAATGGCTGCGCAAGGGCGCAAGCGCGCTGGTGATGAAGCGGTTGGGGCAGGCTTCGTCCACGATATCGTCGAAGCGCTTGTCTGCCGCCAGGAACCCCGCCATGTCTGCGGTGGCTGCCGCCGTCGTCATGTCGCGCGCACAATCTACCAGCCGCGTGCGCTGGCGCTCATCGGCGTGGGTTGCCACAAGAGATGCAGCCAGTGGCTCCAGCCGGCAGCGCACGGCCATGATGTCGGCAGCATCACCGGCCTCAATCTCGGCGACCTGCAGCCCGACGCGCGGACGCACCAGCATCAAGCCCTGCCATTCCAGCTTCTGAATTGCCTCACGCACCGGCGTGCGGCCATGGCCGGCGATCTCGATCAGCTGCTTCTCCGTCACGAGCGCACCCGGCGCCAGGCGCAGCATCACGATCATCTGCTCGAGCGCGTCGTAGGCCTGGCGGGCAAGGGAATCGGATGCTGGAGGCGTGTCGACGGTCTTCATGACAGATCTGATATATCAGTTCTTCTGCCATCGCAAATCACGCCCAGTCTTATGCTGATATATCAGTGCAGTCTGTGCTCCCCCTCGCTGCTAACGGCCGCTTCGCATGGCCATACAAAGCAAGAGGAAACCGTTCAGAATCACTCGCTGCCTTGGGATCTGGTCGAGCGACATGTCGGACCGCCAGACCCACGCCACGCCGCTCCTATGCATCCTTTTCAGCCGCCAGGCGTTTGCTCTCCATCGAAACCCAACGACGGAGATGATCATGATCGAGGCAGAACGTATTCAGGAACACGCAAAGGTCATTGGCGCCGATGGCATTCCGGTCGGCACGGTGGACCGCGTGGTGGACGGCCGAATCAAGCTCACCAAGCGCGACAGCGGCGAAGGAAGCCATGAAGGCCATCATCACTTCATCCCGCTCTCGCTGGTGGCCTATGCCGATGGAGATACCGTGCGGCTCTCCTCCAATGGCTCGGTCTCTGTGTCCTACGAGCAGGAAGAAAACGGCAGCAGCGCCCATTAAGATATTTCGCTGTTGAAACATCCCATAATTTCGCCTTTCGCGGGTTGACCGCGGAAGGCGACCTGCCTATGTTCCGCGCACTTTCGAAGGGCAGTCAATACCCGCCTCGGGAGAGCGTAGCTCAGCCGGTAGAGCAACTGACTTTTAATCAGTAGGTCAAGGGTTCGAACCCCTTCGCTCTCACCACTTTCCGGCCATCCGACTTCCGACATTTGGTTTTCCGATGTCGGATGAAGTCGGAAAAGTCGGACGGTACTTTTTCATGTTCACACGTCCTCCCTCGTCTGGGGCGATGGGGCGTCGAGATAGCGAAGCTCCCAAGTCGGATGGTAGATCAGGGCGTCCTTGTCGC
>NZ_JBHFFP010000016.1:0-66130 GCF_042611105.1 Neorhizobium fuzhouense
CTCCTTCCATGGGCACAGTCAAGCACAGATCAAGCAAAACCGGAATCCTGAATCCCGTTTGCCGCGACACGCTTTAGCAGGACAGGTGCGGTCGCTGCAGACCAAATCCATCCAGCCTCCACTGGCTGGGCAAACCAGGAGAGCAAACCACCGACCAACAACCCCGTTGCGGCAATTCCGATCAATATCCGGGACTGCTGGCGATGGAAGATTTCTCCCATATGCAGCGCCATTGCTTCTCCTTGCCCGCCACGGGCGGCGTGACTCGCTCTGGACCTGCCAAGGCACCCTACCGCTCTTTACCACTGGTAGATTTGATCTTGATCCGAACGAGGTCTTCGCGAGCAAAACTTGCCCCACTGTCGCAAGGGCTGGGCGTTCAAGAAAGCGGCAGCTTTACTTGGACCTCGACCCCTTCATGCCTGATTGGCCTGGGGGAAATCACCTTCAAGGTCATGCCGGTGCGCTCGGCGATGACCTTGATGATGGAAAGTCCGAGACCGCAGGCACCG
Organism: Neorhizobium fuzhouense; assembly: GCF_042611105.1. NCBI lineage: Bacteria > Pseudomonadati > Pseudomonadota > Alphaproteobacteria > Hyphomicrobiales > Rhizobiaceae > Neorhizobium > Neorhizobium fuzhouense. The sequence goes on from NZ_JBHFFP010000016.1 coordinate 513, forward strand.
ATCTTGGCATCACCGCGCTCGAAACGCTGCATCAGTCGCTCCATGGTTTCAACCGGCAGGACCGGGCCATCATTGTCGACGCACAGGGACCCATCCTCCTTCAGAACCGCGCCGACCAAACCGTCCTGTGCGCCGTGCTTGAGCGCATTCTCGATCAGATTGCGAAACAGGATGCCAACAGCATCGGGGTCCAGCTTGGACAGTACTGGACCTCCCGGAAGGGTCAGCACGATCGCTGGATCTGATGGCATCGCAAGGCAAATGGATCGTTACTAAGGGTGTTGTGAAGGCTGAGGCACCAACGTCTGCCGGCATGCGCCCGTATCTGGTAGACGGTCCGCTGAAGAAAGTTGACCCTGCACGCGTAGAACTGCCTTGAACCGACGATCTTCGCTGAAAACTCGGCTCATGCTACCGCCGACCAACTCGCCAGTCGGAGCAAGAAAATCAGAATGGACGTGCTCTGTGAGCGATACAGCAGTCCGGCGCTCTGCAATTAATTGCCGGGCGCCATGATGGCTGACCAGAGACCGGGCCATGGAGCAGAATGCCTGCGGGTTCTGTCCATAGGCGATCGTGCTGGCAGCGACGCGCGCCTTTGCCTGCTGGTGGCTGCGCGTGGCCGACCATTTCATTGCGCCACCTAGATTGAGCAGTTCCACCTGCAGATTGTCGACGTTGAAATTCAAGCCAAGGCAATTGCCGCTTACGACGAGAAAAACCGATTATGTTTCAAATACTTCTAGCGGCTCTCTGGTAGGCTGATCTGCGGCGGCCGCGGTCGAGAAAGCCAGGGAGGCACCCCTGACCTGGTCTGGTCGGCGACATTCCGCCACTGGGCGTTTGCAGCCTAGTTGTTTAGTCCCGGCATTTGATGGTGCGGGTTGAGTTTATATGCGTCCTCACTGATCAGAACCCATTTGCCCATTCTCTTCGCCCGATGGACATGATGCGCCATGGCTGGCTTTCGAGCTTTCGCCAGGCGTCACAGCAGTGGGCGACGATATCGTCATAGGACTTGAAGATGCGGTTCGACAGCCAGTTCTCGCGCATGAAGAGCCAGAGGTTTTCCACCGGGTTCAGTTCCGGCGACTTCGGCGGCAGGGACAGGATCGAGATGTTGCTTGGGATGACGAGATTATTGGACATGTGCCATCCCGCCTGATCCATAATGAGGATGGCATGCGCATCATTGGCCACGTGTCGGGAGATTTCAGCCAGGTGCTGCGTCATCGCGTAGGTGTCGCACCAAGGGATGACCAGTGCCGCCGCCTGTCCGAGCTTGGGGCAGATGGCACCCAAGATATAGGCCGAGCGGGTTCGCTGGCCATGCGGGGCTGACGGCCGCGTTCCTCGCTTTGCCCAGCGGCGGGTGATCTTGTTCTTCTGACCGATCCGGGCCTCGTCCTGGTACCAGATTTCTATTCGTTTCCCTTGAGCGAGCCCGCCTGCGATCTCTGCCACTGCGGCGGGGAAGTTTTTTTAAACTCCTCAATGGCTTGAGGGTCCTGCGCATGATGCTTCGGGCGGGCAGCCAGCTTGCGATAACCCATGGCGCGCACCTCCCGGCTGAGCGTCTGCTCGCTCACCGAGACGCGAAACTCCTCCCATAGCCACTGGGCCAGATCGCACAGACGCCAGCGCACGACACCGTCGAGATAGGGTGTCGGTCCCCGTTCGATGGCCTTTGCCAGGGCCGCCCGCTGAACATCGTTCAGCAGTGACTTGGGGCCAGGAGCCTTCCCGTCGATCAGCCCATCAGGCCCAGTCGTATTGAAGCGCATGACCCAGTCCCGCACGATCTGACGAGTGACACTGCCCAGCCGCGCAGCATCCGAGCGCGAGCCGCCGTCATAGATCAGGGCAAGCGCCAGCAATCGACGCGACTGGGCCGCATGCTTGCTTTGTCGAGCAAGACGCCGAAGACCTTCGGCGTCAAAATCTGTCCGCAGTGAAATTCCTGTTCGCATCCCAAACCTCCGGTTTGCACCAGAGATTCAGATTCACCGCCTTTTGAAAAGAAAAAAGAGTCACGGTCAGTGGGGAGACGTATTAAACCGTTCTGGCTCTGTTGCCCGGATTTTGCAGATGTATTCATAGAGCGTCAGGCCGCGCAGTGTCTTTAACCGCCGGCCGTAATTGTAGGCGTCAACGAAATCATGAAGGTGGGCTTTTAGCTGTGCATGGCTGTCGTAGTGGTAACGTTTGACGGTAGCTTCCTTGATCGTGCGGTTCATTCGCTCGACCTGGCCGTTGGTCCAGGGATGCTCGATTTTGGTGAGCCTGTGCTCGATCCCGTTCTCACGGCAACGCATGTCGAACATGTGCGTGATGTACGTGGCCGTAGGCCCATCGGCGTAGCGCGGTGGGAACGTGAACTGGATGCCATTATCGGTTAGGACGGTGTGGATTTTGTAGGGTACGGCCGCGATCAGCGCGACGAGAAAGGCGGACGCCGATGTCCTGCCTGTTCTCGTGACCAACTGCACGAAGGCGAACTTGCTGGTTCGGTCTATCGCCACGTAAAGATAGAGCTTTCCTTCGGCTGTACGCACTTCGGCGATGTCAATGTGGAAGTACCCAATAGGGTAGGTCTTGAACTTCTTCTTCGGCTCCTTGCCCCCTGTCACTTCTGGCAATCGGCTGATCTCATGCCGTTGTAAGCAGCGATGCAGGGACGAGCGGGTCAAATGCGGGATCGTAGCCTGCAGGGCGTAGAGGCAGTCATCCAACGGCAGCAGCGTGTGTCGGCGGAAGGCAACGATGATCGCCTCTTCTTCGATTGAAAGTGTCGTCGAGTGCGCGTCTTTCGGACCAGTTGGCAGGTCCTTCACCGCTGTGCGCCGCTTCCACTTCGCTACGGTCTTCTGGTTGATCCCATAGCGTTTCGCCAGAACCCTCAGGCTCTCTTGACTATGTTGTATCGCTCGACGGACTGCCTCCGTCGTGCGGGCGCTCCCGTGTAGAATCTGACCCATAGTGCATCCCTCCATTCCTGGTTGAATAATGCACCATCAAAGGCACGGACCAAACACCTAGGGTGTATACTAGAGATCCAACGGCCGTTGTGAGAGGGCGGACACGACGTGCCGCCCGCTCTTTCCGGCATGAGCCAGCGCATTGCGCATGAAGTGAATACGGCAACATACATCGTAACCGGTGTGACATTCGCACCTTGACCGCCGTGCCCTATGTTAGGTGTCTGGTTCAGACCGAGACATTATTGCAAAAGTGGGCCGCGTGAGCTATTTAGCGTCATCCACAAGGACCCGGTGAAACTCCGGGTGGCTCTTCTGGCCGCCGATCCGCCAGACAACACAGCAACGCAACCTATTTTCTTGTCAAGGACCGAGTTCGCTCGGCCCGTTGCATCAACTGTGAAAAATCTCCCATGCGAACGCTTTCAAACTACCGTCAGGAGTGGTTCTCCAACATCCGTGGTGACGTACTTTCAGGTATCGTCGTCGCTCTCGCACTTATCCCGGAAGCGATAGGTTTCTCGGTGATTGCGGGTGTCGATCCCAAGGTCGGCCTGTACGCCTCCTTCGCAATCGCCTGCGTGGCTGCCTTTGTGGGCGGTCGGCCGGGTATGATCTCTGCTGCGACGGCCGCGACCGCTGTCGTCATGATCTCATTGGTCAAGGAGCACGGTCTTCAGTATCTGTTCGCCGCCACCATCTTGATGGGCGTCATCCAGATCGTCGCGGGATGGCTGAGGCTCGGCCGCGTGATGCGCTTCGTATCGCGGTCGGTCATCACGGGTTTCGTCAATGCACTTGCGATCCTGATCTTCATGGCCCAGTTGCCTGAACTTATTGGGGTTCCGACGCTCACCTACGTGATGATCGCAGGCGGCCTCGCCATCATCTACCTCTTTCCATACGTGACCAAGGCTATCCCATCGCCACTCGTGGCCATCGCGGTCCTCACGGCCATGGCGTGGTGGTTTGGCATGGACCTACGCACCGTCGGCGACCTCGGCGAACTTCCGTCTTCTATCCCATTCCTGATGCTTCCGCAGGTTCCGCTGACCTGGGAGACGCTGCAGATCATCTTCCCATACTCGGTGACGCTCGCTGCTGTCGGTTTGCTGGAATCGCTGCTTACCGCGCAAATCGTCGACGACATGACGGACACACCCAGCAACAAGAGCCAAGAATGCGTTGGACAGGGCGCGGGCAATATCGCCTCGGCACTGATCGGCGGCATGGGCGGATGCGCCATGATCGGACAGTCGGTCATCAACGTAACATCTGGTGGTCGAGGACGGCTTTCAACCTTCGTGGCGGGTGCTTTCCTGCTATTCCTGATCGTCGTCCTCAACGACGTCGTTCAGATCATCCCCATGGCCGCGCTTGTTTCGGTCATGATCATGGTTTCCATTGGCACTTTCTCCTGGCGGTCGATCCTCGATCTGAGACGCCATCCGCTTCCGTCCTCCGTCGTTATGATGGCGACGGTCATCACCGTTGTCGCAACGCATGATTTGGCGAAAGGCGTGATCTTTGGAGTTCTGCTGTCCGGCATCTTTTTTGCTGGCAAGGTAGCCCGCCTGTTCGGGGTCACGCGTGTTGAGGATGCCAAACAGAAGAGCGTCACCTATGCAGTAGTGGGACAGGTCTTCTTTGCGTCGGCAGAAGCCTTTATCCACGCGTTCGACTTCACTGATAAGGGTAAGCGGATCATCATCGATCTTACAAAAGCCCATCTCTGGGATATCACCGCAATTGGTGCATTGGACAAGATCGTCTTGAAGTTCCGTCAGGCAGGCGACGAAGTCGAGGTTCTCGGCTTAAATGAGGCAAGTGCAGACATGATCGACCGCTTCGCGCTGTACGACAAGGATGATCGGCTTGCGGCAAGCGCCTCACTACACTGAACAGCGTGGCTGCGTACATTCGTGCGCAGCCATCTGCCCCGCTACTGTTGCCTGTCGGTCCGCCACAAGTGCGAATTTTTCAAAGGCAAAAGATCATGAAACTGGCCCTGCTTACCGATAATCTGTTGGACCGTGAAACGGTTGCGCTTGATTCTCTGGTTCTCTCAACGGCCAGAGCTTACTTCAAAATCGATTAGGTCTGCGGGGCAAGGTCACGACGGGAGGCGGGGCTGCCTCTCCCTTTGCTGTAGCTCACGACGATTTTTCGCGACAATCATGACGGGCGTCTGCCACAAACTTGGTTTCCTTCTCCGAGACGTTCAGTCCGACATACTGCCTCATTGCGAAGTCCCCAGTTGCAATCGGGCCAGCGCGCGCCCCACCCAAATAACAGGAATACCTCCAGCATTCCCACTCATCCCCGCTCTTCAGAGTTCCCGAGCCAGCTCCACGATGCTGATAGCGCACATAGTGCCGATCGCCGCAGCTTCTTCCTATTCCTGTACCAGGAAGGACCACAGCCATTCAAAAAGTTGGACGAAATCCTCGCCTGTTTTGCCAAGGTTTTGGATCAGCTCTAAAGTCTGATCATACGCATAGATCACGATTAGCGTCAGCACGAGAAGCACCAGCCATGGCCACATTGGCGGCTTGCGTTTAGGCTTTTGCTTGTCGTCGATTATCGGTGCACTGGCGTCCAAAAATCATTCTCCTACTGCGTCATTGTCCATTTCGCGTGGATTCCAGATAGGTGCTTTGCGAGGAACGGCAACGGTCAATTCCCCTTGTTGAACCAGGATTGGATCGGCACCATCTAGAGGACATGGCGAAGAGCGACAAAAGCGATATCGAACTGATCAGGACATGGACGTTGTCGCTGGCGATGACGATGGGATCTTCCGTCCGCGCGAAAGGTATTCTGCAAGAGATGCAGGCCAGGCTTCCGAAGGTCTCGAAGAAGTCGATAGTTTTGGAAGGAAACGAGGTTATCCTCGCGATGCCCGCAACCGAGAAGTCCGCGTTCAATATCACAGCTGGGATCGTCTCGGCAGTGATGGCGGAAGCCGAGAACCTTCCGGTGATCCCGCGCGAGATCCAGGACATCCTGGTCATCAAGACAAGCGAGCGCCATCGCTGGCTCGCGGACGGGCGTCTTCCGAGTGCGGGGACGAGAACAGTGCGACTGAATGGTCGTGCTCGCCAGATCACATTCCACGTCTTCGATCCGAAGGTAGTAGAGGACCTTCTCGACCGCGGGACGGTGGACGAGTGGCGGGTGGAAGACGCGGAGGCGAAAGCCGAGAAGCGACAGAAAGCAGCGTATCAGAGGAAGCTTGCTCGATCGCTCAAGAAAGTGCCGAAGTCAGGAGGGGCGTCGAACCATAAACTCGAGGAAGGCGCAGACGAACTGCGTGGTTGGAAGGAGTTCGACCGGGATGGTTTTCTTCGCTAGGCGTATGCGCGGCGGCATCGATCGATCACTATGCCTTTACCGACATGATCTTGGGCTGGGGCGTGCCTGACTCTCCTGGGATCGTGGTCTTGAGAGGAATCGCGCCGCTATCCTCCATTTTCTGGACTCGACTTAAATGGCTTAGAATGTTTCACTCCGCTCGGAGGACTGGACATGGCATATGAGTGGGACGAAGACCGCGCACGAAAAACGCGCCTGATTAAGCTGGCATCCTTGTGTGCATTGACCGCAACAGCACTCAGTGTTCCTGTCGCCTTGCTTTTGACCACATCTCCTCTATAGTTGCCCCCTACCTCACTGAAAATTCCGGCTTTTCACTTTCAGCGTATCGATGTGGAGGTCAGGTACATAAATTTCACGTGTCTTGACGCCCGTCGGCCGCCGCTCGCGGCTGTATGGGCTGCCTGGCGATTCGTGCGCGAACTCGTCGCCCCGCCCTGTTGGCACCCGGAATGTATCCCGCTCATCAAGGCTTGCCAGATCGCTGGTCAGATCGAACATCCGTTGCGCCAACAGATGCACGACGCCGCCTTCGCGCTGGATCTTGCCGTGGAAGGAGAAGCGCAATCGACAAGTCGCATCCGGTCGAGTCGCTCAATGCAGGGCCTTGCGCTCAATCCGTTCTGCGAGCCTTACGCAGGGGAGTAGGATGACGAGATACATCATCGCGCTCACCATCAGCGGCGTCGTGTTATAGGTAACGGATCGGGCATTGCCTGCAACGTAAAGAAGTTCGCCCACGCCGATGATGGCGGCAAGCGACGTACTTTTCATCACCTCAATGGTATTTGAGGCGAGTTCCGGCAAAACGTTACGAACTGCCGGGGGCAAGACGACATAACGCATGGCTGCGAAGGTTGCCAGACCCGTCGAACGGGCGGCCTCCATTTGGCCGGGCGACACCGAGCCCAGGCCTGCCCTGAAAATCTCGCAGAAATAAGCGGAGTTGTTGAGGAGCAGTGCGATGATGACGCACACAATGGCTGGCAAGCGGATGCCGAGAAACGGAAGACCGGAAAACGTGAGGATGATCAACACCAGCGGTGGCATGGCGCGGAATACATTGACCCAGCCACGGACGAAAAACCGCAGCACCGGACTGCGCTGCGATCCATATGCTCGCCAATCTCGATCCGCTCTCACGACGCTTCGAGATGCTGGCGCTCGCGGATGACGCAAAACTTGCGCCCGCGCCGGAATACACGCTCGACGAACGTCAGGTTGCGCGGGTCATCGACATTGTTCCGAGTGGATTCGGAAGAAACTGAGAGGCAATGTCAGGTCACTCAAGAGTTTATTAGGAGGATACGCTTCGCTCTCGAAAGGGATACGACCCGACGGCGTCTTAGTCGAAATTCTGGCCATTCTACGGATTAATGACTTTCAACCCAGCGGCCTTGAACGGGCTTGTGTCTCTCGTTGCCACAATCAGACCCCTCTCTGCAGCTGTGGCCGCAATGAACCCATCGGATTTACCGATCGCTTTACCGTATACGCGCGCGCCTGCCATCAGGTCAGAGTAGAACAGCGAAATGCTTAGGGTGACGGGCAAAATACGCCTAACAAAATGCGGTAGTGCATCATCCTCAAGCCGGGTGTGAATAATCAAAGCCGTCCTTCTATGTCTCAGTCCAGTCCTATTCCGCGAACGCCTCCTCACGCCCCCTGCGGATGTTCGGGATGATGGCGGCGACGAGCAGGATGAAGGAGACGGCAAGCAGGCCCGCGCTGATCGGTTCCGTCACGAAGGTCGTGAGAGAGCCGCGCGACAGGATGAGGGCCCGGCGCAGGTTTTCCTCCATCAGCTTGCCCAGCACGAAACCGAGCAGCATCGGCGCGGGCTCGAAGCCGCAGCGGATGAGAATGAAACCGGCAAGGCCGAACAGGCCGATGAAGAGAACATCGGTGACCTGTCCATTGATTGAATAGATGCCGATGCGGCAGAACACCAGGATGACCGGAAACAACAGGCGATAGGGAACCTGCAGCAGCTTCACCCACACCCCCACCAGCGGCAGGTTGATGACGAGAAGCATCAGGTTGCCGATCCACATCGATGCGATCATGCCCCAGAACAGGGAGGGGTTTCCGGTCATGACCTGAGGCCCCGGAATGATGCCCTGGATCGTCATCGCGCCGACCATCAGCGCCATTACGGCATTGGCGGGAATGCCGAGGGTCAGGAGCGGGATGAAGGAGGTCTGTGCGCCGGCATTGTTGGCCGATTCCGGCCCGGCTACTGCCTCGATCGCGCCCTTGCCGAAGCGGCTCGGATCAGCGGCGAGCTTCTTCTCCACCGCATAGGAGGCAAACGGGGCAAGCACTGCGCCATTGCCCGGCAGGATGCCGAAGGCGGAGCCGAGCAGTGTGCCGCGTAGGATGGGCGCGATAGACTGCCGCATTTCCGCCCGGCTCGGCAGCAGGCGCCCGATGGTGCCACGCACGAGATCGCGGTCTTCCGGCTGGTCCAGATTGCGCAGGATCTCGGCAACGCCGAACACGCCCATGGCCAGCACGGCAAAGTCGATGCCATCCCACAGGAAGGGCTGGCCGAAGGTCATGCGCTGGTCACCGGTCTCAAGGTCGGTGCCGACCGTGGAGAGCAGCAGGCCGAGCATGATCATGGCGAGCGCCTTCAGGATCGATCCGCCGGCAAGCACGACGGCGAAGATCAGGCCCATCACCATCAGCGAGAAATATTCCGTCGGCCCGAACAGAAGGGCGGCCTTTGTCAGGGGCGCGCCGAGCGCCGCAATCAGCATCGTCGCGACGGTCCCGGCAAAGAAGGAGCCGATGGCGGCAATGCCGAGCGCTGCGCCGGCCCGCCCGCGCCGGGCCATGGCATGACCGTCCAGCGCCGTGACGACGGAGGTTGCCTCGCCTGGGATATTGACGAGGATTGCCGTTGTCGAGCCGCCATACTGCGCGCCGTAATAGATGCCGGCCAGCATGATCAGCGCACCGACCGGATCAAGGCTGAAGGTGACGGGAAGCAGCATGGCGATGGTGGCCACCGGCCCGACGCCCGGAAGCACTCCGATCAGCGTGCCGACCATGCAGCCGACGAAGGCAAGCCCGAGGTTCTGCAGGCCAAGCGCCACCGAAAAGCCCAGCGACAGATTTGAGATGAGCGTATCCATCAGTCTTTCGCCTTTCAGTCGTCTGTGGCAGATCGCGCGCCGCTGAAGAACAAGAGCGCCGCAACGGCCAGCATGGTGGCTGCCGATACCCGCAGCATCGCCTTCTGCGACCAGCCATCCGGGAAGAGATCCATCAGCGCGTCGGGCAGCATCGGAATGGTCAGGTTCAGGAGATCGCCGAACAGGACCATGCAGGCCGGGGTCAGCGCCAGAGCCAGGACGACCAGTTCGCGCAGGCGCGCCTCGCGGGTGGCAAAGCCGCAGATGATGATCGACAGAGGTGCTGCGACGATCAGGCCGAAGCCGGGAAGCGAGACGGATCCCAGCGAAAGCGGTCGGATGGTTGCGGCAAAGATGACAATCGCCAGCATGACGAGGGACGGTCCGCGCAGCGGCAGATGCTCCAGAACCGGCCCTTGGTGGAAGAAGGAGGAGGCCGCGACAAGCGCGCCCAGAAGGCCAAGCCCGACGGCCAGAACCCGCGGCATCAGGGCCGAGCCCATGGCGCCAAGCGTTCCGGCATCCAGATCGCTCAGCAGCCATAGCGCAAGCGCTGCTAGGGCCACAAGGATCAGGCCTCCTGCAAGGTTTTGCGACACGCGCGCCGGACTATCCGGTGCCGCGCCGCCGGGCTGTGTGTCGTGCTCGCGCATGGCGCCTCCCCCCTTTTCCGATTGCAGGTCAGTTCGGCTCGATGCCGAGCGACTTGATCACCGTGCCCGTATAGGCGTACTGGGCATCCAGAAACGCCTTTGCACCGGACGGGCTGATCGGCTCGCCCTTGGCGAGTTCGAAGCCCAGACCCGGTGCGCGCTCCTTGACGTCAGGCTCGGCGAGCGCCGTGGCAATCGCCTTGCTGACCGTATCCAGGATGCCGGAGGGCGTGCGGCCGGCGCCATGACCATGAACCAGCCCTGCAGTTCGACGCTTTTCAACGTCTCGGCAATGGCCGGCACATCGGGATGCGTGGAAATCCGTTCGTTGCCGGCAACGGCAATGGCACGCAGCGAGCCATCCTTGATGAAGGGTTCAACAACGGAGGCGGACTGGATGGTGACCGGCGTGCGGCCGCTGATGCTGTCCTGCACGGCGTTGGAAATGGTATTGTAGGGCACCAGCACCATCTTCGTACCTGCCTGCTTGTTGATTGCCTGCGCAATGAGCCCCGAAATATTGCGGGGGCCATCGACGGCAACGCTGAGCGAACCGGGCTTTTCCTTTTCGAGTGCAATCAGCTCGGCAAGGCTGTTGGCCTTCACGTTCGGGTTGACGAGGAGGAGATGGTGGCTCTTGGCAACCATGGCGACGGGCACAAAATCCTTCAGCGGATCATAGGACAGGTTCTTGATCGTGTAAGGATTGGTGACGAGCGCCGCCGAGGTGGCAAAGACGAAGGTATAGCCGTCATTGGCCGCGCGGGCCGCCGACTGCATGCCCACGACATTGGCAGCATCTGGGCGGTTGTCCACGACGAATTGCTGGCCAAGCGCCCGCGACAGCTTGTCGGTGATGATGCGGCACAGCACGTCCGGGCTGTTGCCGGCAGCCTGTGGCACGATGACCGTGACCGGCTTCTGCGGCCAGTCGGCGGCCGCAGCCGGTCCACAGGCTACCAGGGCTCCCAGTCCCGCCAGGGCCATTCGTCTCGATAGTTTCAGCATGTCTTCCTCCCGTTGAAGTCAAGTGTCGTCGACGCGCAGGCCTCACCCCTGCTCGTCGACGATCGGATTGCGCAAGATGCCGAGCCGGTCGATTTCGACCTCGACGATGTCGCCGGGCTTCATCCAGAGCGGCGGATTGCGCTTGGCGCCGACCCCGCCCGGCGTGCCGGAGGCAATGACGTCGCCGGCCTCCAGCCGCGTGAAGCTCGAGCAGTATTCGATCTGACGGGCGATATCGAAGATCATCTGGGCAAAGGTTGCGTCCTGCACCACCGCGCCGTTAAGCCGCGTCTGGATGCGCAGGTCGTCAAGCGGGCCGAGTTCGTCCGGCGTCATCATCCAGGGACCGAAGGCGCCGGTATCGGGGAAATTCTTGCCGGGCGTGAACTGGTGCGTATGGCGCTGGTAGTCGCGCACGCTGCCATCATTGTAGCAGGCAAAACCGGCGACATGGCCAAGGGCATCCGCGCGGGAAATGTAGCGGCCCGGCTTGCCGATGATGACGGCGAGTTCCCCTTCATAGTCCAGCTCGGTCGAGACCTTCGGCCGGATGATCGGCTTCAAATGCCCCGTCTGGCTGTTGGAATAGCGCGCAAAGATGGTCGGGTTTTCGACTTCGGCGCGGCCGGTCTCCTTGCGGTGCATCTCGTAGTTCAGGCCGACGCAAAGGATCTTGTCGGGGTTCGGGATGACCGGCAGCCATTCGATCTCGGAGAGCGGAAATGCTGCGGCCTTTTCGGCTGCCTCGGCAACACCGTCGAAGCCTGCGGTCACGGCTGCCTTGAGGTCTGCGTACCGGCCGGCCATCGCGGCGCCCGTATCGCGAAGGGTCTCGCCTTCGATCACGCCCCAGGTCGTGCGTCCGGCTATTCTGACGGTGGAAAGTCTCATGAGGGTACTCCTTTGAATGGGCTGGCCGGATCGTTGGCGTCTCAGGCAAGATGTGCGCGCAGATCCTGTATCTGTTGGCGAAGAGCATCGAGATCGGCAGCGGCCCCGAACACGTAATGATCCGGCCGCACAAGCGCGGCGACCGCGCCATGCCGGTCGAACCAGCCGGTCAGGACGCCATCCTTTTCGCGCAGCGCCGTCTCGTCGGGCATATCCGCATCTTCCGCTGCGACGGCAACAACCGTCATGCCCTGGACTTCGGCTGCAAGCGCCCTGGCTTCCGTCTGCGTGGCATGGCGCGCATCCAGCACCAGCCGCCACGTGGCACCGGTGAGGTGATCGAGAAGCCGGCTTTCGCCATTGTCGAGAATTGCCGGCTGGGGGAAGAGCAGGCCGCGGGCCGGCGTGCCTTCCGCGGCAATCAGGCCCTGTTCGATCGGCGGAACGATGTCCTGCCGGGTGATCACCAGCGGCTGCCCGCCCCCCTCGGCCAGAATGCGGGCATCGCGGGCCGCGGCCGCTTCGGGATCGCGTTCGCAGATCGCCTGGCCGATGGCCTTGATGCGGCCCGTCAGCGTCTCGACATGGCGCTTGCGCTCATCCGTATAGCTTGCCAGCAGGCTTTCGTCCGACTGGCCCTTCAGGATACGGTCGAGCCGCCAGACCAGGTTGGAGACGTCGCGCAGGCCCTGGCACATGCCCTGGCCGATGAAGGGCGGCTGCTGGTGGGCGGCATCGCCGGCAATCACCACCCGGCCCTTTGCCCAGTCGTCTGCCACCAGCGCATGGAAGCGGTAGGCGGCGGCGCGCCACAATTCGCCATCCTCAGGCGTCAGCCACGGCGATAGGAGCCGCCAGACATTGTCCGGCTTTTCCATCTGCCGCGGGTCTTCGCCCGGCAGAAGCATGATTTCCCATCGCCGATGGTTCTTCGGTCCCATGATGAAGCTTGCGGGCCGGGCCGGATCGCAGAACTGCGCAGAGGTCTTAGGAAGCTTGGCAAGACCGGCATCGTTCACCAGCACGTCGATCACGAGCCACGGCTCGTCGAACACCAGATCCTCCAGGGTGATGCCGGCAAGCTCGCGCACGCGGCTTGAGGCGCCGTCGCAGCCGATCAGGTAGCGGGTGGCGACCTTGCGGATCTCGCCCGAGGTATCCTTCAGCGTCGCGACGACCTCGTCCTTACGGCTGTCGAGATCGATCATCTCGACGCCGAGCGAAACCGTGACGCAGTCAAAGCCCTCGGCATGGGCGCGCAGCGCCGCCTCGACCGGCGGCTGGGTAAACACCATGCTCGGCGTGTAGCCGAGCGGATAGGGTTCCGGCACCATATCGATGCGACGGATCAACTGGCCCTTGGCGCCAAAATGCTGCGAGGCGGTGAAAGGGGCAACATGGGGCAGAACCGCCTCGGCGATACCCATATTGTCGAAATGGCGCAGGATCTCGTGATCGATGGCGATGGCACGCGGTTTGTCATAGATCGTGGTCAGGCGGTCGATGACCAGCGTGGAATGGCCGCGTGCCCCCAGCATGCCGGCGGCGACGGCGCCGGCCGGGCCGAAACCCACCACCAGCACATCATAACGGTCTGCGATTGAAGTCTCGTTCGTCACGGATAAGCCTCTGAAATTAATGGGACGGCGGCGTCAGGTGCCGGAAAATCCGATGGAAATCTGGGCTTTCTTGCAGGCTTCGCTCTTCGGCGGCGCAATGCCCCAATGGTCCGTGCGGCCGGGTGGCCAGACCCATTCGGCCGGTCCCTTCACGCGATAGGTCTCGTCCACCTGCAGGACTTCCGCGGTGTATTCGATGACCACGCCCATCGGATCGACGAAGTAGGCGAATACATTGTCGCCAGGGCCGTGGCGTCCCACGCCCCAGCCGATCGGCGTGCCGTGATCGACGACGAGGCCGGAGCCCCGCATCACCGATTCCAGATCCGGCATCAGGAAGGCGATATGGTTGAGACCGTGGTTCGCCGCTTCGGCCAGCACCACGGCGTGGTGGTCGCTGTTGCAGCCGAGGAAGGCCATCAGCTTCGACCGGTCGGTGAGGCGGAAGCCAAGCACCTTGCGATAGAAGTCGGACAGGGCCTCGATGTCGGCGCTGTTGATGTTGACATGCGCCAGCCGCAGCACCTTGTTCGGCACGATGCGGGCCTCCTTGCGGCGGTCGCCATGCACGAATTCCAGAACCGATCCCTGTGGCTCGCGCACGACGAAGCGACGTCCCTCCGTCAGCGCATCGGCCGGACCGGGTTCGCGCAGCACCGTGCAGCCGAAGGCCACCGCCTTTTCATAAAGCGCGGCGAGATCGTCGGCGGAGCGGACACGAAAGGTGATCTTGCGCAGTTCCGAACGGTCGCTCTGCTTCAGTTCCAGCACGTGGCAGTCATCGCCGGTTGCGGCCAGAAACACCTTGTCGTCAGCCTCTGCAACCTTCTCCAGCCCCCAGACCCGGGTGTAGAAGTCCACCGATGCGACAAGATCCGGCGTGCCGAGTTCCACGCTGCGCAGGGCCGATACGGGAAAGTCCGTCATCTCGATACCGTCTCCTCATCCAATCCAAGAAAGGCCAGCGCATTGGCGAAGGTCAGCCGCTCGCGCAGCGTGGGATCCGCAAAGGCCTGTTCAATCCGTGCCACCGGTTCCATCTCGCGAAAATTGAACGGGTAGTCCGTGCCGAGCATCACCCGGTCCTCGCCAAAGACCGAGACGATGCGCTTCAGCATGTCCTCGTCGAAAACGAGGGCATCCACGTAGAGCTTGCGCGCCTGCTCCAGCGGCGCCTCGGGCAGGCTGTCGCGCACGGCCGGAAAGGCGTGGTAACCCTGCTGCAGACGTGGCAGAAGGGCCGCGAAGGTGCCGCCGCCGTGGCTGAAGGCGATGCGCAGGTTCGGGAATCTTTGCAGCAATCCGCCGGTGATGACCGAAGCGGCGGCAAGCCCGACATCGGTCGGATAGGCCAGCACCTGCTGCAGCGCCGCCGGGCCGACCAGCCGGTCCATGCCGGTCGGGCGCACGGCATGCACGAAGACTGCGGCACCCAGCCGTTCCGCCTCGGCGAAGAGGGCATGAAAACGCTGATCGCCAATGGCGGTGCCGTTGATATTGCTACCGATCTCGACGCCGCAAAATCCGGGAAGAGCCATCACGCGCTGCAATTCAGCAATGGCAAGATCGATATCCTGCATCGGCAGGCCGCCGAGGCCGACAAAACGCCCCTGCCCTTCCTGCACCAGTGCCGCAATCACATCATTGACGTGACGCACGAGATGCAAGGCCGCTTCCGCCTCGATCCAGTAGCCGAATAATTCCGGCATGGGCGAAAGCGCCTGAACGGCGATGCCGGCGCGGTCCATCTCCGCGATCCGACGTTCAGCCACCCAGCAGGCATCGCTGACTGTGCGATACGGCCTGTCATCGATGACGACCGTTGCGTGGCAATCCTGGACAGCGGTCATGGATGGCCAGCCGGAGAGCGGCGTTGCGCCGGGCACCGGCGGAAAGCTTGAGGGGACGACATGGCAGTGAACGTCGATGCCGACGCAACCACAACCGCTCCTGAAGCGCCCTGAACTGTTCAGTCCGTGCCGCATTCTTTCCTCCTCCGATGCCGTTTTCGTAATCTACAAAATTTCTTTCGTAAAGCAAAAATTTATAAATTTTGCTTCTGACATCAAAGGGTGTATAGAAAATGGACGAAAGCGGTGGAAACTGATGAACATTGACGTGCCGAATAAAGGGGTCGATACCCCGGCCACGCAGGCAACCAGCATCTACGAGCGCCTGAAGGGGGATATCCTGTCAGCGGTGCTGGAGCCGGGCCGCAAGCTGCAACTGCGCTTCCTGATGGAACATTACGAGGCGGGCCAAACACCGCTGCGCGAAGCGTTGAACCGGCTGACGACGGAAGATCTGGTGATCGGCAAGGAGCAGCGCGGCTTTTTTGTCAAACCGATCAGTCTGGAAGAACTGGGTGAGTTGACCAAGACCCGCTGCTGGGTGGAGGGGCTGGCGCTGCGGGAATCGATGGCCAATGCCAATGCCGCCTGGGAGGAGGCCCTGCTGGTCGCGCATCACCGGCTGGAACGTGCGCCTCGCTCCCTCAACCCCGACCGTTTCGAGAGCAATCCGGAATGGGAGCGCCTGCACCGGGCCTTCCACGCGTCCCTGATCAACGGCTGCGGGTCACGCCCGCTGATCGGCTTTTGCGAGCAGTTGGCAGACCGGTTGAACCGGTATCGCGCGCTCTCCAGCCGAAAGGCGTTCAGGGTGCGAAAGGTCAGCCAGGAACATGGCGACATCCTGAAGGCGGTTCTTGACCGCAAAAGCAGCGAGGCTCTCGACCTGCTCCAGTGGCATTACCAGCAGACCGCCGAGTTTATCCGGGAGGATCTGGAAAAGACGGACGGGGGCGCGTTGGAGCCACCAACGTCCGCCTGACACCGTTCAGCTACTTCGCCAGGTTTTCCCGGATGAATTCCAGGATATCCGGACCGAGGCTTTCGTCGGCCGTGCCGAAATGCTCGATGATCGAAATATGGTTGTGCCCCAGGGCTGTCTTGAAGATCGGCAGCTTGCCGTCGCGCTGGAAGAGAGCGTCAAGGAGCCGCTTGTTCTGCCTCTGAATGGACGGCATGTCGTTTTCCGCCACCGCCATGAACACCGGTAGCCTGCGGTCACCGACATGGCGGATGATCGACATCTGCGGGTACTGGCTGGCATCCTCTCCGTAATAGATCTTGTCCTGCGGGCCGAGATCTTCGGAATCCGCAGTCGGGATCGATATCAGGATCAGGCCGCGCACGCCGTCGTCGGACGTTGGCGCCGAACGAAGGAAGCCGTAGGTGGCGGCGTGCGTCGCCCCGGCGGAATTGCCGGACACGAAGATGGTGTGGATATCGCCGGAATGGGCCGCCGCATTGGCTTTCAGCCAGGCGACCGCCTTGCCGACATCCTCTCCCCCGGAAGGAAAGCGCGCCTGCGGCGCAAAGCCGTAATTGATTAAGGCAGTCGCGATTCCGTGCTGGGCAAAGTAATAACCGAAATGTGCAACATCCTGCTTGTCGCCACGAACGAAGCCACCACCATGGGCAAACAGCAGGATCGGCACCTTTGCGCCGGCCGGTATTTTTGTGGGCACATAGAGATCAAGCTTCTGCCTCTCGCCCTCGCCATAGGCGATGTCCCTGGTCACGATGACACCATCCTTTGAGGCTGCCTCGTGAAGCGGACGATAAAGCGCGGTCACGCCCTTGACGACATCGGGACCAAGGCGGTCGTCAAAGGCGCGAACGCCCTCCCCCACCTCCGGCGGGTTTGACGACATCTGCGCCTGGGCAGCCGTGCCCATGCCCACGCCGGCCAGGATGGCGAGCACTTTATGAACCGATCGCATGTTTTCCTCCCTCATGCGTTAAAGCTTCTCTGTCTGGCGCAGGTGTCGGTAGAGGTGCCGCCTCCTTTCGGCGACATCCCCGGCAACCGTTTATGCAACAGCCTTCGGAGCCGCGCGGAATCCAGCCTTTTCGATCCCGAGGATGGCGCAGATTTCGTCATTGTCGCCAATGTCGCCGGAAATGCCGACGGCACCGATCACCGCGCCCTGCGCATCGACGATCAGAACGCCGCCCGGCGAAGGCACCATGCGCCCGCCGCTGACAGTCGCCAAAATAGTGATGAAGGCAGGGTTCTTTGCCGCGCGCTCCGTCAGTTCGCGGGTGCCGAACCCCATGCCGAGCGAGCCCCAGGCCTTGCCATAGGCGATATCGAAACGGACGATACCGGCCCCATCCTCCCGCTTGTAGGCGACGAGATGACCTCCGGCATCAAGGACGGCGACGGCGAGCGGCGCAAAGCTGCGGGACCGCGCCTCGGCAAGGGCGGCGTCGATGATGATCGTGGCGTCAGAGAGCTTCAACATGGGACAATCCAGTTTTCGGTGATTTTTGAAATTAACGGGTAACGGCCTGCCAACGCAGCAACCGTTGCTCCGCAAGCGATAGCAGGCCGCTGCCAACCAGGCCGATGGCGCCGAGGATGACAATGCCCGCGAACAGATCCGCCGAACGGAAGCTGCGGCTTGCGAGCAGAATGCTCTGGCCCAGCCCCTCGCGACTTGCCAGCATCTCGCCAACGACGGCAAGGATTAGGGAAATGGTGAGGCCGAGACGCAGGCTGGCAAGGATCATCGGCATGGCGCTTGGCAGGGCGAGTTTCCGGATGACCTGCAGACGGCTGAGACCAAGGACGGCGCTCACCTCATAAAGCCGGGGCTCCATGGCCGAGAAGCCGTGGATCGTTGCAAGCAGCATCGGCCAGAGCGCACCAAAGGCGATCACCACCAGCACCATCTGGTCGGAGAAACCCAGAAAGGCGATTGCGATGGGGATCATCGCGGAGGCCGGAAGCGGACGCAACAGTTCCAATGTTGGCGCGATGAAGGCACGCGCCCGGCGTGACACGCCGATGAGGGCGCCAAGCATGATCCCGGCGAGCGAGGCAAGAAGCCAGCCGAGCAGCATGCGCTGTACCGTCTCCAGGGTCTGCGCCAGAAGCGGACCCCCGGCAAGACCTTTCAAGAGCGCGGTCCAGGTGCGCGCGGGGCTTGGGAAGAAGATCGGCGAGACGAGCTTAAAATCGGTGATGACCTTCCAGACGAGGATGAACGTCGCAAGGCCGAGCAGCCCCAGCAGAAGTTTTTGCATGGAAAGTTGCTTCATCGTGTCTCTCCCTTGGCGAAGGCCGGGAAGAACCGGCGTTGCGCTGCCATCAGCACAAGGCTGACCAGCCAGCCGATCACGCCGATCCAGATGAGGTAGGCAAACATTTCCGCCGGCCGCAGCGCCTGCTGCGCCATCATGATGCCGTAGCCGAGGCCGAAGGGATTGGCGGTGATTTCCACCGTCACCGCAACGACGAGGGCATAGCCGGCGGCAAGTTTGAGCGACATGAAGAGTTGCGGCAGGATGGCCGGTAAGACGATCTTCGAAAGTCTGGCCGGAAAGCCCAGTTGCAGAACGGCCGAAACCTCCATCAGCCGTGGCTCGACCTCCCTCACTGCCGTGCGCGCCAGAACGACCGAAGGCCAAAGCAGCCCGAGCGCGATGATGACGATCTCCATGCGCGCGCCAAAGCCCAGCAGCATCATCACCACCGGAATGAGCGCCACCGCGGGAACGGGCCGCAGCAGTTCGATGGTGAGATCGAGTGCGTCATCGGCCAGGCGAAAGAGCCCGAGGAGGATGCCGAGCAAGGAGCCGGCGCCGACACCGATGACACAGCCGCAGAAGGCGGCCATCAGTGTATCAAGGGACGCCCGCATGAGTGAACCATCCTTGAGGACGGAGAAGAAGGCCGCAACGATGGCAAGAGGGCTTGCGAGGCTGTCGCTTTCCAGCTGCGTGACGGTCGCGGCGACCTGCGCTGCCACAATGACGGCAACCGGAAGCAGGGCAGCCCGCCAGCTGGTTCTGAACGCCGCCCTCATTGGTGATCATCCTTGATGAGATCGTAGAGTTCTCTGCGGAGGCGCAGGAATTCCGGGTCCTCGCGGGTGGCAAGCTGATCACGCGGACGCGCCAGCCGGACATCCACCATGCGGCCGACACGGCCGGGATTGGGCTGGAGGCAGACGATGCGATCGCCCAGATAGATCGCCTCCTCCAGATCGTGGGTAACGAAGACCATGGTTGCACCGGTCGTTGCAACAAGCGAGAGAACTTCGTCCTGCAGGGCCTGCCGTGTCATGGCGTCCAGTGCACCGAAGGGCTCGTCCATCAGAAGCACCTTCGGCTCCTGGGCAAGGCACCGGGCAATCTGAAGGCGCTGCTGCATGCCGCCCGACATTTCCGAAGGATATTTGTCCGCATGGCGGCCGAGCCCGATCTTTTCCAGAAGCTCGCGGATGATCGGCGGGCGCTCCCGGGCGGGGCAGCCGCGGGCTTCCAGTGCCAGTGACACGTTTCCGGCCGCCGTACGCCACGGCAGGAGCGCCTTGCCATAATCCTGGAAGACGATCGCTATCGAGCGATCTGGCCCGCCGAGAACCGATCCATCAAGCTCCACGGAACCGGATGTGGGCCGCGCCAGCCCCGCAAGCATGCGCAGCAGGGTGGTCTTGCCGCAACCGGAGGGGCCGATCACGCAGAGGCTTTCCCCCGGCGCAATGTCGATGCTGATGCCGCCGATGATCTGGAGGGCGCCATAGGAGAGTGTGACATCGCGAATGCGGATGCGTGGCTCTGCCGCATGCGAAACGGGGCTCGCCATCTCGACCTGTCCGGCCTCTACGTTCATTCGGGTCATGGACATGTCAGGCTCCCTTCACGAGTGCTGCATGCGGCCCGGCGCCGGCGCCCTTCGGGTATCCATAGGCGTTCATCCGCGCGAAATACGGCATGCTGGGATGCGCCTCGAAACGGACGCGGCAATCGATCACCGCGGGAAGACCGGACACCATCGCCCGCTCGAGAGCCGGCTCCAGCTCTTCCACTGTCGTCACCACTTCCCCATGGCAGCCGAAGCCGCGGGCGATCTGCGCATAGTCGGTGCCTTCCAGGTCGGCGCCGAAGGAGAAATCGAAGCTCTTGCGCTGGCCCATCTTGATGACGCCCCAGGAGGCGTTGTTGTGGATGATGTTGATGATCGGCAGCCCGTAACGCCGCGCCGTATCGAGTTCGGAAAGGGTGAAGCCGAAGGCGCCGTCGCCGCAGATGTTGAAGACGGGCCGCTGCGGATAGAGCAGCTTCAGGGCCGCCGCATAGGGGGTACCAAAGCCGAGCTGGCACATGCCTGGCTCGTGAAAGCGCGTCCGCTCGATGGGGACCGGCGTCAGGTCATTGCTCCAGAAGGAGGTGTGTCCGCCGTCATAGGCGATCAAGGCATCGTCCGGCAGCAACCTGCCGAGTTCCAGGCCGAGGCGCGCCGGATGCATGGCCGCGCCATCGTCCTCAGCCATTGTCTTCAGCTTTGCCTGGTATGCGTCGTGGACGCCCCGCAGTTGGGCAAGCCAGGCGGAGCAATTGGTCATCGCCCGGGATGCGAGTGCAGACAGGAGATCCTCGAGTGCATCGGCTGCATCGGCCCAGATCCCGAGCGCATGCGGGGTGTTTGCGCCAAGGCTCATCGGGTCGATGTTGATGTTGATGAGTTGGGCGTCACCCTTGGTCAGCGCGCCGCCGTCATCCCACAGCCAGGAGGAAAAACGGCAGCCGACGGCCAGGATGACGTCCGCCTCCCGAAAGGCCGCCTGAATGGCGTCCCCGCCGATGATGCCGCCCTGGCCGATGAAGTAGGGCGAATCGGACGGTACGGTGCCGATGCCCATCTGCGTCGTCAGCGCCGGTGCCTGGACGAGATCCATGAGCTTGCGGAACAGGTGTCCACCTTCAGCCGATACGACGCCACCACCTGCCACCAGAAGCGGGCGCCTAGCCCCCGCCAGCATCTCGGCGGCGCGTGCGATCTGCCCGGCCGGCGCCCGTGGGCCAGCCACCGATCGATATTGGTGCGGCGCAAGGGAAAAGGTGGCTTCATCGAACTGGAAGCGACCGCTGAGAACCTCCTGCGGCACGTCGAGATGAACCGGTCCCCTCCGTCCGGTCAGGGCCTGGCGAAAGGCATCCCGCACGAGATCGGGTAGCCGGCGCCCATCGTGAACCACGGCGCTCCATTTGGTGAGCGGCTTCAGAAGCGCGTGGGTATCGAGATCCATGAACATGCCGCGGTTCGGATAGGAGGCGGCGAGATGATTGTTGGAGGTGATCAACAGGAGCGGCAGATTGTTGTTGAAGGCGGTGCCCAGCCCGCCGACCAGATTGGAGGAGCCCGGCCCCATTTCGCCGAGCGCCACACAGATCCGCCCGCTTGCGGCGGCAACCGCAGCGCCCATCAACGGGCCCGCGGCCTCGTGGCGAACGCCGAGGTAGCGGATCGACGGCTCGCGGGAAATTGCATGCAGCAGCGCGTTCAACTTGCCGCCCGCAATGCCGAAAACGAAGGGAACGGCTTCCGGAACGAGCAACCGGGTCAGCGCCTCTGCGCCTGTCATCTCAATCATCATATCACCTGTCTGGGAAGAATGGCGGGCAATGACGTGTCCCACCCGCCAAAGATGGTTGGTCGGTCGGGCTAAGGGTCAGGGCGCGATCAGGCCGGCGGTATCGATCTTGCTGCTCAACATGCCGCCCTCTTGCATGGCCTTCTGCAGATAGTCGAGCGCCGAGACCTTCGGGGTCGGCTTGCACTCCGGAAGCTCGATCTTGCTCAGGACCTCCACCGGCAGGCGCGTATATTTCGAGACGATCGCGCGGGTCTTGTCCTCGTTCTTGCCGATGAAATCCGCCGCCTGAGCGAAGGCCGTACGGAAGGAGGCAATGGTCGCGGTATTGGCCTTCGCCCACTCCCGTGTCGCCACGAAGGTCGTGTAAGGAAGGTCCGCCGGGATTTCCGACATGAAGTTGAAGGCCACCTTGCCATTCGACTGGGCGACAGCACGACCGAGCGACGGCTGTCCGGCGATAATGGCATCGATCGTGCCACCCTTCAGCACATCAGCGGTGTTGGGGATCGGGACCTCGATGAAGGTAATGCTTTTCTCGGACACGTTTTTCTGCTTCAGCCACTGCCGGAACAGGATGTCGAGCGTGCCGCCGATACTCGGCGTTCCGACCTTCTTCCCAACGAGATCCTCAGGCTTTTCGATCGCCACGCCTTCTCGGACGGCAAGCCCAACATTCTTGGCGGTGCGTGGCGCTGTCACGCCGCAGTTGGCAACGACGACGAGATCGATGCCGCTCTCCACCGCCTGCAGCAGAACGGTCGGCGACACAGCAACGATCTGATGAGAGCCGGCGACCAGGGACGCCACCAGCGTCTGGTTCGAGCCGGTGGGCAGGAACTCGACCTGCAGACCGTTCTTGTCGAACAGGCCCTCATCCTTGGCGACAAAGGCCGCCTCGACTTCCGCGATCGGCGGTGTGCCGATGGCGATTTTCGTGTCCGCCAGAGCCGGAATGGTGGCGACGGCGAACGTGCCCGCGATGATGAATGCGCGTTTGAACATGGTTTCCTCCTCGAAGACGGGCTCCTCAACCCTTGGATCCTACTATTCCAACGGACTTGACTATTCATCAATAGACAGAGCGGCAGTTCAGTTATAACTTCAGATGCATATCACCGGTCTGGGATGCTTCTCGTGAACCTGCGCAAATGGGAATATTTCCTGAAAGTCGCCGAGTTCGGCAGCCTTTCGCGCGTCGCCGAAAAGCTGGATATGTCGCAACCGGCGCTCAGCCGACAGATTGCCGCTTTGGAACAGGAGATTGGAGCCTCTCTGTTTCATCGCACGGGTCGCGGCCTGACACTCACGCCGGCCGGCGAAGTGTTTCGGGTCCGGGCAGAGGCGATTCTCGAGGAGATCGCGCGGGTTCCGGGAGAGGTGACCTATGCGGCCAATACGCCGTCCGGCCGGCTTGCCTTTGGCGCCCCACCCTTCATGGGCCGCGTGCTGACAGGCGAACTGGTGGCGAGCTATGTCGAGACCTATCCGCATGTGCGGCTGCGCGTGCGCGGCGCCCATTCGTTCCAGCTGCGCGAGGCGATCTTCTTCCGCGATATCGATATCGGGATTCTGGCCGCACCGCTCACGGAACCGGACCTGCACACGGAGCCGCTGCTGATGGAGCAGCTCTACCTAGTCGGCCCGCGCGATAGCGGGCTTTCGGTGGACCAATCGATTTCCGTCGATCGGGTGGCCGACTGCCCGCTGATCCTCACGCCCCGGCCGGATGGGCTTCGCACCCTGATCGAAGGTGAATTCGCCCGCATCGGCCGCCGCGCCAAGATTGCCGTCGAGACGGAATATGCACCGATGGACGACCTCATCCGCCGCAAGGTCGGATACGCCATCATGCCCTATTGCGGCATGGTGAACTCGCCCTTGACGCAATTTGCCTGGGCACCGATCGAGGGACTGTGGGTTACCTGGCTGATCGCGACCCTGGACAATGCCGAACGGACACTGGCCTCCCGACGGTTCATCGACATGCTGCGAGACGCTGCGCGCCACAGTATCGAGCAGGGCCGATGGTCTGCGCGTTATCTCAATCACGCCGAAAAGCGAGATCGTTGAAGGGATGTTGGCGACATTGCGGGAGCCGCATGCTGGACGATCTGGAAAGCCGGATTTGGATTGGCGGCGGGGCAGCATGTCGGGCTGATCAGTGCGGACGAGAATGACGTCGGTCCTCTTGCCCGGCGTAAGAGAGCCGATCTCTTTGGAAAGCCCCAACACATGAGCGCCGCTCAAGGTACCAACACGAATGGCATCTCGATCGCCTCAGCGCCTAACCTTCTGGCCTGCAGCGTCGAAGAAATGCAGATGGGCCTGCGGAAAGTTGACATCGATTTCTCCCTGCATCCCCAGAAACTTCCGATCAAGGGTGAACGCCTTGAAAGCGACAGCGCCAAGCTTGAGGTGAACGATGATGCCAAAACCGGTGGGCTCGACAAGATCGACGGATGCTTTCAAACGGTCAGGTCCCTCCGCGCCAAGGACGACATGCTCCGGCCTGATCCCAAGCGTTCCCGTTTGCCCTTCGCCAAGGCCGATAGCCCTGCCGAGTGGCAGGACTGCGCCTCCATGAAGGGCAAAGCGGGCAGCGCCGTCGATTGCCTCGCAGCGACCTTCAAAAAAGTTCATCCCGGGCGAGCCGATGAAACCTGCCACGAACAGGTTGGCAGGATTGTCGTAAAGCTCGAGCGGACTGCCCACCTGCTGGATCACGCCGCCATGCATGGCAACGATACGATCGGCGAGCGTCATTGCCTCAATCTGGTCGTGGGTGACATAGATGGAGGTTGCGCCCAGATCCTTGTGCAGTTTCTTAATCTCGGCGCGCATCTGTTCGCGCAGGCGCGCGTCGAGGTTTGAGAGCGGCTCGTCAAACAGGAAGGCCTTCGGCTGGCGCACGATGGCGCGGCCCATGGCAACGCGCTGACGCTGGCCGCCGGATAGCGCCTTTGGCCGCCGTTCCATCAGGGGGCCGAGACCGAGCTTGGCGGCAGCGCCGGAGACCAGAGCCTCGATCTTTTCCGAGGCAAACCGGCGGATCTTCAGACTATAGCGCATGTTGCCGGCCACGCTCATATGCGGGTAGAGCGCATAGGACTGGAACACCATGGCAATGTCGCGGTCCTTCGGCGCCCGTTCGTTCACCCGCTCTCCGTCGATGCGGATCTCCCCATCCGTGACGTGCTCGAGACCGGCAATCATGCGTAGCAATGTCGACTTGCCGCAGCCCGAGGGGCCCACCAGCACCACGAATTCGCCGTCTTCGATCTTGAGGTCGACATCATTGAGTACCGGTAGGATGCCGTAGGATTTTTGGATGTTGGCGATATCAATCGATGCCATGGGAATGCTCCATCAGCCTTTTACGGCGCCGGCCGTCAGGCCCTGAACGAGGTAACGTTGGATCAGCAGGAAGAACAGGCAGGCCGGCACGAGCGCCATGACGCCAGCCGCCATCATCTGCCCGAAATCGACCGAGAACTTTGACACGAAAGACAGTAGCCCGACCGGGAAGGTTGCCGATGCATTGCCCGAGATCAGCATGAGCGAGAACAGAAGTTCGCTCCACGCTGCGGTGAACACGAAACCAAGGGTGGCGGCGATGCCCGGAAGCGTCAGCGGCAGGATGATCTGCCGGAAGGCACCGAACTGGGTTGCGCCATCAATCATCGCCGCCTCCTCCAGATCTTTCGGAATGCCGTCGAAGAAGGACTGCATCAAGAAAGTGGCAAAGGGCACGTTGAAGGCGGAATAGACGATGACCAACCCGGTCAGGCTGTTGGTGAGGCCAAGCGGGGAGAGGATTTTGAAAATTGGCGCCACCAGCATGACAAGCGGGAACATTTGAGTGAGCAACATCAAACCGATCAGGGCGTATTTGCCACGGAATTGAAATCGCGACAGGGCATAGCCAGCTGTTGAGGCAAACAGCGTCACGATGATGGCGGTCGAGCCGGACACGATCAGGCTGTTCTTGAAGAAGATAGGGAAATCGCTGTGCTTCAGCACGAAGTCGAAATGTTCAAAGCTGGTGCGTGAAGGCCACATGCGGATGCCTTCCGAATAGAGCAGCTTGTTGGGCGTGACCGAAACCTTCAGCAGCCAGTAGAGCGGAAACAGGGCGAAGACGAGATAGACCAGGATTGCGACGCGATGGGCTGCAATGGCGAGGACACGTTTGCCGGTCATGGGTTCAATCCTTGCTCAATAGCCATTGGCGCAACAGGACAATCAGCATCGAATAGGTGATCAAAAGCACCAGAAGCACGAGCGCGATGGCCGAGGCATAGCCGAAATCCAGCCGCTTGAAGGCTTGGGTGAAAATGTAGCTGGCCACGATCTGAGTGCGGTCGGCGGGCCCGCCATTGGTCATGACGATAATCAGGTCGGCAAAATTCGACACCCAGACGGTGCGCAACAGAACCGTGATGGCAATGGTCGGCGCCAGAAACGGCAGAGTGATCGACAGGAACCGACGCACGGGCCCTGCCCCATCGATACTGGCAGCCTCGTAGAGATCGCGCGGAATGGCCTGAAGTGCTGCCAGGAGCGTAATGGAGAAAAACGGGATGCCCCACCAGACATTGGCGACAATCGGACCCCACATGGCAAGCTGCGGATCCGACAGGATGTTTGAGGGTGCCGGCAGGATGCCGAACGAAAACAGCCAGTGGGGAATGGGCCCGACCACCGGGTTGAACAGCCAGGCCCAGTTAAGGCCCGCCAGGAAACTCGGCACCGCCCAGGGCAGGAAAATCAGCGCCTGCACGACGGCCCGGCCGAAAAACGGCTTGTCCAACAAAAGCGCCAGGATCAGGCCGAAGACGAATTGCAGGACAACCGATGCCCCCGTCCACCACAGCGTGTTGCGCAGCGCCCGATAAAAGGCCTGATCCTTCGACAGGGTGACGAAATGATCGAGGCCGATGAAGCCGCCCGAAAACGGCTTCAGCAGTTGCACCTCGCGAAAGGCATAGGAGATGCCGAGCACCAGGGGCACCAGCATCACGGTGACGATCAGGATCAGCACCGGCGCGCTATAAAGATAGGGCGCGGCTGCATCGGCGAACCGCTTTTTCAGCGTCCGGCGATCGCCCAGGTGACCGGGGCGGATGGCAGCGGTTGAGGACATGGGTCGGGTATCCGGTTCGCGGCCGCCGGGAGCAGGCCGGGTTCACTGTCGGTCGGCGTGCCGGGGCCAGCAGGCGGTAAGTCCTGCAGGCCCCGGTTCCGATGCTGCTACTTGGTGGCGAGGAACTTCTTCTGCGCCGCCGTCAGGTACTCAGCCCACTGCTTGGCCAAGTCTTCGGGCGTGATATCGCCCAGCATGGCTTCCTGCGTGGTCTTGATCGCCAGGCTGTCCTTGAAATAGGCGAACTCTTCCAGATAGGTCGGCATGACTGTCGGGATGGCGTTCTTGTCGGCAAGTTCATCGAACCAGCCCTTGAACTGCTCTCCTGCATAGAAGGGATCTTTTTCCGCAGCCTTCAGCGCCGGCAGCGCGCCGATGCGCTTGTTCCACTCGATATTGCCTTCCGGGCCTTCGAGTGTTGCGATCAGTTTCCAGGACAGGTCCTTGTGGGTGCTGGCCGACATCATCGACCAGCCGGCATAACCGATCGTCGGGAAGGTCTTGCCCGACGGGCCCTTGGGCATCGGCACGACGGCGTAATCGGCCGCATTCATGCGCTCGCTGATGGCGATCAGCGCATCCGGATCCTGGTCAAGCATGGCGCAGGTGCCCGTGTAGAAGCCGGCCACGATCTCGTTGAAGCCCCAGTTGACGCTGTCCTTCGGTGCATAGCCCTTCTTGTAGAGATCGACCATCCAGGTGATGCCCTTGACCCAGTCCGGCTCACTGAACTTGGAGGTGCCATCGGCATTGAAGAAATTGTTGTCGCCGGCCATGTTGGCCGCAAACATCATCCAGCCGTTGAGGCCGCCCGGGCCGCCACGCATGCAGTAGCCGTATTTGCCGGGCAGTTTCGAGATCTTTTCCGATGCCGCAACGAATTCGTCCATGGTCTTGGGCGGTCCGGCAACGCCTGCCTCGGCGAAGATCTTCTTGTTGTAGAACATCGCCCGGAGGTAAAATCCGTAGGGCAGCATGTAGGCCGTGTTCTTCACGTCGCGGCCAAGTTCAAGAGCCCGATCGGTCAGGCCTGCCGTGTGCTCCCAGGTCTTAAGGTAAGGTTCAAGGCTCTCCACCATGCCGTTATTGGCATAAAGCGACAGCCAGGTATCGGGCATTTCCATGACGTCGGGGATCTCGCCGGCCGACACCATGGTTGCGAATTTCTGGAATGCTTCGCCCCAGGGCAAGGAAATGATTTCGACGGTGGTGCCGGGGTTGGCCGCTTCGAACTTTGCGACGATCGATTTCAGCGTCTCGGTGCGCTCCGGGCTGGTGATGACTTCCACCAGTTTCAGCTTGGTATCGGCCAAGGCCGTGCCGGCCATCAGCGCTGTAAGAGCGGTTGCAAGGATCAGTTTCTTCATGTTCTTCCCTCCTGGTTGGTTTTCTGGCTTCAGTTGTCTTGAATGTCAGTCTGTCGCGGCGGCAAGTGCTGCCTCGAGATCACTCCAGAGAACCTCCGTTCCCTCCAGCCCGACGTGGAGCCGGACCGAGCGCGCGCTGATGCCAAAGGCTTCTGCGGAATTGGGCTGCGCCTTCTGCGCAAGCACGACTTCACCGGGCACGATGAGGCTCTCATGCCCGCCCCAGCTGACACCCAGCTTGAAAAGCTGCAGCGTGTCGGCAAAGGTGCGGACATTGACGCCTTCGCGCACAATGAACGAAAACAGGCCGGATGTACCGGTGAGGCCCGGCGGCAGTCGGTTGGCAAGACCCGGGTAACAGACGGTCTCGACAGCAGCATGGGCCTGCAGCCGCCGTGCGATCTCCACCGCCGAACGCTCATGCGCCTTCATGCGGATCGGCAGGGTGCGCAGACCACGGATCAGCAGCCAGGCATCGAACGGCGAAAGCTTGCCGCCGAGATAGGGATAGGCCTCGGCGCGGATGCGGCCGATCAGGTCTTTCGATCCGGCAACAACGCCTGCTACCACATCGCTATGGCCCCCAAGATATTTGGAGGCGGAGTGGATCACGAGATTGACACCGAGCCCAATCGGTTGCTGGAAAATCGGGCTTGCCCAACTGTTGTCGATGACGCTGAGCACGCCGTGGCTGCGGGCCAATGTGGCAAGTGCTGCGACGTCATGCGTTTCCATCACCCAGCTGGTGGGGCTTTCCATGTAGAAAAGCTTGGCGCCGGGCAGCGCGCGTGCGACCTCCGCCTCATCACGCCCATCGACATAGGTGACCTCGACATTCATGCGCTTGAGCAGCGTGCCAAACAGCCGATAAGCGTCGGGATAGACATGGCGCACGGCAACGATCCGGTCTCCCGGCTGGACAAAGGACAGGACCGTCGAGGAAATCGCCGACATGCCGCTCGCAAAACCAAGCGCATCCTCTGCCCCTTCGAGCTTTGCCAGCATCTCCTCGAACATCCGGACGGTGGGGTTGAGACCGCGCGTATAGATCGGACGGACCTTCTCGCCGCGATAGGAGGCGATCATGTCGTCGTAATCGGTGAAGGTGAACAGCGAGGTCTGCACGATCGGCGGCACCACGGCGTCATAGGCGTTGCTCGCGTCATGGGCGACGATGAGGGAAGCTTCCTCCGAGGGGTCAAAGCCGTGGGTCATTGGGACATGTCCTTGATGTCTTCCTCGACGATTGCGAGGATCTTCAGTGTTTCTGCGCGTGCCGCCTCGGGATCGCGGGCGGCGATGGCGTTAAACAGCGTGCGGTGGAAGGGAAACGAGCGACGGGCGAAATCCGGTCGGTCGAACGGCCTGTCCCAGAAGCGCTCGAAGGCGCCGCGCATCTGCTCCAGCAACTGCTTGAACAGCGGGTTGTGAGTGGCGTCATAGATCGCCAGATGGAACTGCAAGTCCTCGGGGCCGGATGTGCCCTTGGACAGATGCACCCGCTCCATCTCGTTGAGCTTTCGTTCGATGTCCTCAAGGTCGGCATCGGTGCGCCTGAGAGCGGCCACCATGCCCGCCTCCGCCTCGATGCCGCGGCGCACCTCCAGCGTCTGCAGAAGAGCGTCCCGAAGATGGGCGGTTTCCATCGATAGCGGCATGTGAATGGTGGTGCCGGAAATCGCCCGCAGCAGATAGGTTCCACTGCCCTTGCGAGCCTCAACGACACCAAGCGCCTGAAAATGCCGGATGACTTCGCGGATGGTGGACCGCCCGACTGCCAGCGCCTGCATCAACTCGCGCTCGGCAGGCAATCGATCGCCGGGCTCAAGCCGGGCGTGCGCGATGTAATCTGCCAGAGCAGCCATGACCTGCTGCGCCCGGTCCGCCGTGGGAAGGGGCACAAGGACCGCTTTGTGATCCAAATTTGTCATCCGGCATCAGCTCCGATATCAGAATTGGTCTGACATCTGAGCAATAATGCAAATCACGGCCAAGCCGTCAAGGCATCAAACACGCCAAAATAGACGGCACCCTCGGGCGAGGAACGGCGGATTGGTGCTTCGAGATTTGCGGGCCGCGCGCGTCGCGCTCATGTCAGTTGCGTCAACGCTGCCTCTTCTGGACAGTAAGCCGATCAACAAAGCAGTGGAGACGGCGTTCGGGGGACACCTACAGTTGCTATCGTGGGTTCTGCCGAGCTGAGGATACCACTCGGGAAAATCGTTCCTTACCCAGTGCCGTTTTACAAACGACAGCCCCCGGCTTTGGCATCCGGCCGTTGCATCATCCATCTACATTTGCCGTGAGTGCTTTCTCGCATGGGCAGGAATTGATTTATATTCTAACCGGTTACTGGGCGTCAGCGTATGGATCTCACAACTCCTCGCACTGCTCTTGATGGGGTGCGACCGGCGGCCGCTGTACGCCCCAGAGTGTGTCGGCTACGTTTTTCCTCCAATCCGGTCAGAGAGGACGGTCGGTGTCGGGGACTGTCTGGCGGTTAGGAGGTGTCTAGAGTTCAGAGCATTCATCCAGGCAGCAAGCGATGTGGCCTGGGTTCAACCTACGCAGCAGAAAATCGCTCGGGTAAGGAGGACCGAATAAAGGTGGCTTGCGTCGGCGTTCTGTCCATTAAATTACGAGCCCTTGAGGGTCCGGTGGATATAGCGTCCCCGGCCTGTGCCACCTTCAACAAGCTGGCGATTGCGCATCGCAAACTGTCCCCGCACCATTGTATGCTCGATCGCGCCGCGAAAACGTTTGCCTTCGTAAATCGAGTAACCCGCGGAGCTGACGACATCCTTGCGCTCGAGCGTCCATTCGGCATCGAGATCGATCATCGCCAGATCGGCATCCATTCCAGGTGCAATGGCCCCTTTGACATGATCGAGACCCATCAGGCGTGCAGGATTGGTCGATGTCAGTTGAGCGATCCGCTCCAGAGACAGACCGCGGGCATGGTAGCCATCGGTCAGGAGCACAGGCAGCATCGTTTCGAGACCCGGGCAGCCCGGCGATGCCGACCAGATATCGGCAGATTTGGACGCAATATCTCGATGGACATGGTCGGTTCCAATCGTGTCGATCTCGCCATTCAGCAACCCCTGCCAGAGCCGCTCCCTGTCTGCCGGCTCGCGCAGCGGCGGATTGATCTTGCCGGTCTTTCCGCCCTCCCAGGTAACATCATGCGTCAGGTAGTGCGGGCAGGTTTCGAAATAGACTTGCGCACCCCGCGCACGGTGCAGGAGACCAAGTTCAAGCGCCTCTTTGGACGAGGTATGCACAACATAAAGCGGCGCACCGGCCTGCTGTGCGAGGTAAGCGGAACGCTGGACCGCGTCCGCTTCAACGAAGGGAGGACGCGAGGCGTTCCACAGGGCCAAGTCATCAAGAGCGCCGCGATCTGCCTTCAATCTGTCGCGCAGGACCCAGGCAACCTCGATATTCTCGGGGTGCGGACAGACCATCCCCCCATTGGCCGCGGCCAGTTCGCAAAGCCTGAACAGAAAAGCGTCGTCGATGTCCGGGAGGCCGAGCCGCTTGCCCTCCCCACCCCGATTGTTCATGAAGATCTTGAACGTCGGCGCCCCCATTTCATGGGCATAGCGGGGCACGCCTGCGAGCTGTTCCGGCGTCGATATAATGAAATGGTAGCCGAAATCGATGCGTGCTCCCGCTTCGGTCACCTTGACCACATCGTCAAAGACCGACTCGAAGGGGTCGGTCGCCATCAGAAAGGGAATGAAGCAGGTGATGCCGCCGGCGACCGCGGCTGCGGTTTCGCGATCAGCGTCTTCCGGCACGCGCGGTCGCGAGATGTCAGTTGCATGCCCGAGATGCAGATGGGGATCGATTGCACCCGGCAGGATTACAAGACCGGCAGCAGAGAAATTTTCCGACGCCTCGAGCGGGCTGCCGGGTTCGAGGATCGCCAGGATGCGCCCGTTGGAAATGGCGAGATCGCAACGCGTCCTGCCCTTTCCGGGCAAGATCACATCACCATCACGAATGGCAAGATCGCAGGAAAACATCGGCTGGCACTCGCTTGTCTCAATTGACAGTATGATCGTGGGCGGCTGACGACGGTCAGATCGCTTTGAGCTTCTCGAGGATGTCCTCTGTTGACGCCACATCCGCGTATTTCGAGGCCATATCAAACAGGTTGACCGCATGCGAGGTGGGGGAGCGATCGTAAACCGCATCCTGCGGTACGATCGTCTTGAAGTTATAGGCGAACGAGTCGACAACCGAGCCACGCACGCATCCGCTTGTGGAGCAACCTGTGATCACAACCGTGTCGGCCTGAGCGTTGATCAGATAGCTTGCCAGAGGCGTTCCAAAAAACGCGCTCGGATGCTTTTTCGGCAGCAGCGTATCGCCCTCAACGGGCGCAATCTCTTTGACGAAGTTGTATCCTTCCGTCGGAATGTCCATGATCGCGGGGATCTTTTCGGACAGGCGACCCGCGTCAAACGAGAGTTTTGGCGCTACATGGGGATACATGACCGGCCAACCTTTGGCGCGGAACAAGTCCAAAAGAGCACGAATTTTATGAACGGCAGCCCAAGCCGTCTCGCCGCAGGAGGTAGCGTATTCCTTGATCGCCTCCTCCATGGGCATCGGCCTTGATCCGACGGTGCGATACTGCACGTCAATGATCAAAAGCGCAGGGCGCTTCCCCAGGCCGGACGAGCGACCAAAGCCAACCGCCTTGTAGGCAGCCTGTTCTGCCTCACTGATGATGCCGTCCCACGGATAGCTCATTCCGCCGCTCCCATCTTCAAATCTTTCAGCGTGTAGCGCTGTTCAAGTGCGTCCCAAGCATCCTTGGAGACCACACGCTGGCGCTCTTCAAATGTCGCGAGCTGCCCGGCCACCGCATCGAGTGATCCGGTCTGCTTCAATGCGCCGAGAACTTCATATTGAGCCCGGACCGAAGCCTGCAAGGCGGCATTGGCATAGAGCACGAGCGAAAAGCCCATTTTCGTCATTTCGCTGCGGCCGGGATCGGGCGTCTTGCCGCCAAATACGATATTGGCCACTTGTGGCACTGCAATCTTGCCCGGAATTTGAGCGAGTTCGTCCAGGGAACGTGGCGCTTCGACGAAAGTCAGATCAGCGCCGATCTCTGCAAAGGCCTGGGCCCGCTCTATTGCCCTATCAAGACCCTCGACGGCGGCAGCATCGGTCCGCGCGATGATCTGAAGATCCGGATCGATCCGTGTATCGAGTGCAGCCTTCAACTTGTCGAGCATCTCACTTAGCGGAATGACATCCTTGCCGGAAAAGTGTCCGCATTTCTTCGGGAAGACCTGGTCTTCGATCTGGATGCCAGCGGCGCCAGCTCTTTCCAGCGAACGGATGGTGCGAACCATGTTCAGAGGATTTCCAAACCCGGTATCGGCATCGACAATGATCGGCAGGTCGATGGCATCCGAAATGGCCGAAGCGGCCGAGACCACCTCCGTCAGCGTGGTCAGCCCGATGTCCGGAACGCCGAATGTCGTATTGGCGAGGCCTGCACCGGTCAGATAGACGACTTCGAAGCCTAGATCCTCGATGACCCGGGCACTTAGGGCATTTGCAGCCCCTGGCACGGGAAGAGCCTGACGACGGGCGACAATTGCTTTGAGCTGCTTCGCCTTGGACATATGACGACGTTTTCCTTCATGCTTGAGTAGTTGCTCCAAGCATAGCCGCGGATAGCCATCTGTCAACAGTCTACAAATTATGACGACATTGAACTTTTCCACGCAATCAGGCTCCTCTCTGATCGAGGAACTGAGAAATTAACGCCATTTTTGGGACCGAGCCATCAGTCGGGAACTTTTCACGGCAAACTGTTGACAGATTGCGATCCGTGAGAAAGTGTTAGCGCGCGAACCGGGGTAATGAGACATGACCGATACAAAATACGAATTCGACAGCACAAGAACCCGCGACGGATATGGAGCGATCGATATCGTCACCAATTTCTACACGCCGCAGGTCATTGCAGAAGGCCGCGTCCCGACAGACGAGAACTTTCGCGACCAGGTCCGCATGGAAGAAGGCCCCCGAAAAGGCTTAACTCCAGAAGAATACATCGAAAAGATGGACCGGGCGGGCATTGAGCGCTCGCTGCTGATTGCAACGCGCTGCGGTGATCGGCGCATGAGCACGTCGACGGAAATCCCCTACGAATACATCTACGAAGCCTGTCAGAAATATCCCCACAGGTACTCCGGTCTCGCCGGGATCAACCCGTTGCTCGGCATTTCAGGCCTGAAGGAGCTGGACAAGGCTGTGCATGAATACGGTTTTGTCGGCGCACACCTCTATCCGCACTGGTTTGGGCAGTCACCGGAGGCTGCGATCTACTACCCCTACTACGCGCGGTGCGCCGAACTGGGCATTCCCATCATGATGCAGGTCGGCCACTGCCTTGTGTATCGATCGGATAACCGGCTGGCGACCGTCGCTCACCCGATGGCTCTCGACCGCATTGCGATTGATTTTCCGGAACTGACCATCATTGGCATTCATCTGGGATACCCGTGGACGGAAGAGATGATCAGTGTCGCCACCAAACACCGGAACGTCTTCATGTGCGGTGATGCCTACGCCCCCAAACACTGGGGTGCGTCAGCCGTCCACTTTGCCAACACATACGGGCAGGACAAATTCCTGTTCGGAACAGACTGGTGGGTGATCGACCCGGAACGGGCCATGCGTGAAATCCATGAGTTTGACATGCGCCCCGCTTCCAAGCGCAAGTTGCTGCGCGACAACGCCTTGAAGGTTTTCAACCTTCCGGGCTGAGCCTAACGGGGAAGGACGCTGCGCGCGCCTTCCCCTCACCCTACGATGACAGACCCCGATCGGGATATCAGATCGCGCGTTCGGGTCGACGCGGCTGTTCAACCGTCAGCGCGGCAAGTGAGCTGTAGCGAGCATTGCGCAGGTGCATGCGCATGGCGGCCTCGGCGCGATCCGGATCACGGCTCTCCAGCGCCTCAACAATCTGCCGATGCTCCTTCAACGCCGCCTGGGCACGGCCTGGCTGGGTGCTGGATTTGCGGCGATGGATTCGCAGCTGATAATAGATTTCATTCATCAGCATGCGCTCGATTCGGTCGCATTTGGCTCCATGGATGATGGCAAAGTGAAAATCGTCGTCCCGCGGACGCTGTACGTAAGCTTCCCCGGAGGCGAGTTCCGGCTTGTGGGAATGACTTTCCAGCAAGTCGCGAAGATCATCCAATTGCTTGACCGTCATGCGTTCCGCAGCAAGCCGGGCTGACATGCCTTCAAGCGCTTCGCGCGTCAGGAATAGCGATTCAAGGTCGTCTCTCGTAAATGATATGACATGAACGCCAATCCGCGGCGTTCGCTTGACCAGTCGTCCTTCAAGGCGCCCAAGGGCCTCGCGCAATGGCCCACGGCTAATGCCAAGATTGCGCGCAAGCTCTGCCTCTGAAAGCCGTTGCCCCGGGTCAAACTCACCGGATGTGATCGCCTCGACGACCTTGTCGAAGGCTTCGGCGCTTAGGGAAGATTTAATAATCGGCTGAATGTTCGACATGCCAAGCTCCTTGAGCGCATAGGGCAGTAAAGCTGGTCGTGCTTATAAAGACAATGCCGTAGATTGCTTCACGCATACCAGCAGACGTTCGATGTTGGAATTGAAATCCTGGGTTTCATATGCACATTGAGAGCTGGCCCCATGAGGCGCAACAATCCCGATATCCCTTTTGAAAATCCAAGCTCCGATTCAGTTTCCTTCCCTGGATGACGCAAGTTCTCGGCTGAGCGCTTCCGCCTTTGTTATTCTTGAAAGATATCCCGCGGTATCGGCACGCCGTGCATGCAGCAAACCAAATGCCGTTGCAGACGCCGAATGCATCGCCAATCCTGCAACAATCGTCTCGACTGCGGCGTCCAGTTCGGAACGAGGCACCTTGTGCGAAACCAAACCGATTTCGAACGCACGGTCGGCCGAAATCGCTGCGCCGCTTAGCGCAAGCTGCATTGCATGTCCATGTGCTATGCGATCTTCCAGTGCAGCAAGTACCACGAATGGGAATATTCCCAGATTGATTTCCGGCAAGGCGAAACGGGCATCGTCGCACGTGACAACCAGATCGCAGCTCGCAAGCAATCCCATACCGCCAGCATAGCAATGCCCGTTGATGCGCGCGACGCGTGGTTTCGGCAGCAGGCAGGTCTGCCGCAAATAATCGCCAAGACCGGTTGTCCTGTCTGACGCGAGATCCTCAAGAAATGTTTCATCCGCGGAAAGGTCAGCGCCGGCGCAAAATGCGAGAGAACCCTCCCCCGTCAGGACGACAACGCGAATAGAACCATCCTCATCCGCCCTGCGCATCAGGGCGGCGAGACGGGCAAAATGTTTCCGCGCCAGCGCATTGCGCTTGTGCTGGCGGCATATTGTAAGTGTGGCGACAGCCCCCGAAACCTCATAGGTTATGTCATCCATCAGCGCGCCTGGCGCAAGTCCACGATCCGTTTCGGCTTCGCCGGAAGAGTGGGATCGTAGATCGTGTCACGCGCCACCAGTTCCACGATCGGACGCAGGTTCGTCAGGCGCTTGACCTCTGCAATCATCCGTTCAGAGATCGTATCGGCCTGTCCCTGAGCGGGCGCGAGCCGGACAACGAGTTCATCCATGGAAAACGGATCGCTGGGATCCTGAGAGGTCACGACAATCTGGTATTCGTCGATGCCGGGCATACGATCGAATTCTTCCTTGAGATTGCCAAGATTGACGAGAGCTCCCCTCACCTTGATGATGTCGCCCACACGGGCGGGCTTGGAGGAAAGACGGACGGATGTCCGGCCGCAATGCGGACATTTCTCGTGCGTGAGCGATCCCACATCGCCCATCTTGTAGCGAAGGAAAACGGTGCCGCGCCGATTAAGATGGGTGACGGCCAGCATACCGCTCTCACCGTCAGCCACGTGCTTGCCCGTTTCATCGTCAACGACCTCATGAAACAGCTGATCGGGCAGAACGCTATGAAAGCCGCTCCCTTCGCAGCATTCGATCATCGTACCACCCTGCTCCGTCGATCCGTAACGGTTGACGATGACCGTATCGGCGCAGCCAAGGGCACGCATGCGTTGACGGAAATCCTCGCGCATGGCCGGTGAAGACGCTTCACCCGTCGTCATCACCATGCGGACGCTGCTGAAATCCGCGCCGCTTTCCTGGGCCCGGATGAGGATACGGCGCACGAAGCCGGCGACGCCCCAAAGGACGGTGGCACGATGGCGCGCAATGGAGGCAACGGCCTGATCAAGGGAGCGGTTCACCGGGAACATGGAATCGGTGCGGCCTGTGTTGCCGAACAGGATCGCCGCGCCGACAGCGCCCGCTTCGTCCGCGGCGCGCGAATATGCGCCCATGGGAAAGCCCGTCATCGGAAAAAGATTGGCGATGAGATCGGTCTCACGCAGACCAATCATCTCTCGGCGATCCTGGAACGCGTACATATACGCAAAATGATCATGGGCGGTGACATAGATCGGCGCAGGTTTGCCGGTCGTCGTCCCGGTCGTGTAGATTATCTTCCACAGGATCCCCTCGTTTCCGGGCAGTCCTTCCGGCCGCATTCGGAACGCATCGGGGTCTGCAAGGAATTCCTTCTTCGAGCATGGCGGGAGACGATCAAGCTCCGCCCTGTTTCGGATATGCTCCGGACGAAGACCCTCCGAGCGCATCAGCTTTGAATAGTAAGGATGGTGCTCGTAGCACAATTCCACCATCTGTTGGATGAGCTTATCCTGCAAGGCTTGCACCGCCTCAACCGGCTGGCGCAACATGTCAGGAAGAGTGAAGCTTCTTTCGCTGGATGTCATTGTTTGATGTTCCGTCACAAGATCGAAGGTATGCGGTCGTCCGGCCGGGCGAAGCGAGGCTGAACCTCGCCCCGCCCAGGCGTTTCACTTGAAATCGTAGAGACGAACGAAGCCATCCGGCCAGGGATTGTAGTCAATCGTCTTCTTGACGCCGTAGGCCTGCATTTCGTCATAGAGCGGAAGGTGATAGCGATTCTCGTTGCTGCGACGGAAGGCCTGGCCGATCAGCTGCTTTTGCTTGGCCACATCCGTTGTCATCCGCTGCTCTTTCAGCAGGCGATCGATTTCCTTGTCGACCCGGTAGGCGTGCGAGCCGTCTTCGTACATGGTCGTCAACACCGTTTCGGCATGATACTGCGACGATCCGAAGGCGAAAAAGTACATGCTATCCAGCTTCGACTGCAGCCAAAGCGGGAAAAAGGCTGTGAACTCCATCGGCTTGATTTCGACCTTGAGCCCGATCGCCGTCATATAGCCGGCGATTGCCTGTACGACTTCATTCGCCATGACGATGTTGTTGTTAGGGTACTGGATGGAGATCACTTCACCCTTATATCCCGACTTGGCAACAAGCTCTTTTGCTGCGGCCGGATCGAATTTGGTCGGCGTGAGTGACGGATCGTAACCGATGTTCATCGGGGGCACCATGATGCCAGTCGGCTTTCCAAGCCCCCGAAGCAGCTTGTCAGCAATCGCAGTTCGATCGATCCCGCGATCAATCGCTTCGCGGATCATCGGGTTGTCCAACGGCGGCTTGTTGACGTTGAAGGCGACGAAGATGACCCGAAATCCGGGTGCGATGTCCACCTTCAAATCGGAGGAACTCTTCAACTGCGCCATGAGTGCCGGCGGAAGCGCCGGAACGAGATCGACTTCGCCGGAGAGAAGTGCTGACGCGCGGCTTGCTTCAGAGGGGATCGGGCGGAATGTGGCCGTCTTGATTGCCGGCGCGCCGCGCCAGTAATTCTCGTTGGCCTCAAGCACCATGCGATCGTCCTTGACCCATTGCACGAACTTGTAAGGCCCCGTCCCCACCGGCTTGGTCGCGTATCCCTGGTCGCCAACCTTGTCAAAATACGTCTTCGACATGATGTTCAGGTAGCTGATCTGGCGGTAAAAAATGCCGTAAGGCTGGATCAGCGTGAACTTCACCGTGTAGTCGTCAACCTTTTCCACCGTCTTCACCAGCTTGATGAAGGTGCGCACGGGGGTGGTGTTGTCACTGAGGACTCGGTTGACCGTGAAAATCACGTCGTCGGCGGTAAACGGACTGCCGTCATGGAACTTGACATTCTTGCGCAGCTTGAATGTCCAAGTCAGAAGATCGGCCGACGGCTCCCAGGATTCCGCCAGGCGCGGGTTCATCTGGCCATCGCGCTGCAATTCCGTCAACGCGTCGAAGACGTTCAGACGATAGTTGAAGCCGAGCGGCGAGGTATCCTTGCTGGGATCAAGGCCGGGGAAATCCCCGGGTAGCGCGACGGTAAGGGTCTTCGGCGCAGCGAGAGACAAGGTCGGCGCTGCTAGCAGCCCGGCTGCCAGCGTCGCAGCACCCATCGTCGTCATCAGCCTACGAAAGAAATTCATCAGCTTCTCCTGAATGCACGGGGTTCAATCACGGGTCCGGACCCCATTCGGAATTCGAAAGCTTCGACAAGGAGAAACAGGAGCCAGCACAAGAACGAAGAAACCGCTCCCGTGCATCGCATTCCACCCGATCGCCAGGGGTGTTCGTTGATGTTCCCCTATGCCCTGACGATCCTGCGTCTCGCTTTGATCAACAGGCTAAGGCGCCAACTGATAACTGTCAACAGTTGTCTTTTGATCAAGAGACGGATCTGTTAGCGTCGCTGAGGACATGAAACCCAAACTGGACAGCAGAGGCTCGACATGCGTGACCACATAGACTTCATCCAGGCGCAATACCTTGACTGGCAAGCCGCTGAGCGCATCGGCTATCCCGATGCCCGCTTGAAGCTGCTCAGTGAAGATTACGAGACGGGGGCGGTCAGCACCATCCTGACGCTGCCCGAACACTGGGAGCGGCCGGCGGGAGCGCAGCCTTTCGACGAGGAGATCTATATCCTCGATGGCACACTGACGATCGAGGCCATGGTTTATACCGCCCATTGCTATGCCTTCCTGCCGGCCGGATATGATGCGAATGCGATTGCCACGCGCCACGGTGTGACGCTTCTCTATTTCCGTTCGGAGCCGATCGAAGAAGGCTTGCGGACCGATCAGGCGAAGATCGAAGCACGCCTCGTCCGGCAGTTCGATGTGTCCGCCGGTCAGTGGGATGGAGATTTCGACAAGTTCGGGCTTGGCAGCATGAAGGCGGGGGCGCGCATGCGCGTGCTTCGGCAAGACCCATTCTCCGGCGAGACAACCTATATCACGGCCACCATAGCCTTCCGACGCGGCGAGCAGGCAGAGCGACATCCGATCGCCCAGGAGTTCTTCATGCTGTCCGGCGAACTGGCCGGCCCACTCGGCACCATGCAGGCAGGAGCCTATTGCATTCGCCCTCCCATGGCCAAGCATGCCCCTTACGGTTCTCCAACGGGTGCGCTGATCCTGTTCCGCGGCTTCGGCGGCAGCCAGGAGACCTTCTGGGAGGATACGGATCCGTTCACCTTCTATCCCGAGCACCGCCCGATCCTGCCCGACCACCTCAAGCCTCTTGGCAAACGCTATCCGCCGCAATCGCGCTACTAGGGATCATCAACTGGCGCGCGCCAAGGCCTTGGCGCGCTCTGCCGCAAACGCAAATACGTCGCCTGGATCGCTGGTGATTGCGCAGGATGCCTTCACCGATGCCAGCCGCTCAGCCACCGGATAGCGCAGCACCAGCTGCCATATGGTTCGGTAATGCGTCGGTTGCCTCAAAAGAACAACAGCGCGACGGTGCAGCCAGGCGGGATCGATACGGGGTTCGGTCGTCTTGGCATTCGCAAGGGTGCGTCTGTTCCACGGCCACCATAGCTCCTGGTCACGCAGATGATGCCAGAGCTTCAGGAAATTCCCCCCTGCCCATTCAGGGGAAATGTCGGGCGCATAATCGTCAGCAAAATCAGCCGGATCGTCCATTTCGAGCGCTGGAGGTGAGCGAAGCGTCATGCCTGCAATCAACTCGGGCATGCGCCGGTCAAGCTCCAGCGCAATCGCCGCCGACGTTCCATGGGCGTGAATGTAAAGCCGATCGACAGCCAACCGCGTGATGACGTCGATGATCTGGTTAATCCAGATATCGATTGAAACGGGCTCAGGGGGACGAAGAATGGACTGACCGTTGCCCCATGGGTCGATGGCGAGCACCGGCCCCTGCAACGACAGCGCCCTGATCTCTTCAACATGCAGATCGATGCTGCCAGGAAGATCCGGCAAATACAGTGTCAGGACGCCCTCGCGATCCATGGCTTCAGCGCGGCAGTAGGTGGCGCCGTTCTTCGTCGTGATATAATCGCGCCACGAGGATCGGGTGACAAAATCAGGACCGACGTAGGCTGGCGCCGGCTGGTCCGGTGCATGCTCAATGAGCAGGTCAAGCTCTTCAAGCGCGGCCTTCTCATGATCGCGTGCAAAGACATGCACTTTGGCGCTTTCAGGATAAAGCGGCACAGTCTTGTACTGGCTGTCACCCGGCCGATTACCGTAGATGACGGGGACCTCCACTTTATCGATCATGGCAAGCCCGGGATGCCGGAAGGCGGAGGCATAAACTTTGGCGTAGGTTTCTCTGGCCGTCAACAATTCCGTGGCTCCGCGATAGAGAAAGTCGATATCCGGTAAGTCGGTATCGGCGCGCTGTGACAAAAGCGGCCGGTCCCAAGGCCAGAACATATGCTGTTCCCGGTAACGGAACCAAGCCCAGGTCAAATGTCCGCCGTCCCAGGTCGGTGTGATCGGCGTCAGATATTCCGCAAGCCGCTCCTCTGTGTAGGGCTTGGCAAAAACAGGAAAGCCGTCGGTCAGCACGAAGCTGCAGAGATCCGGATGTCGGCGTGCCAGCTCCACCGCAACCCCTGCCCCGGTGTGGCGACCATACAGCATGACCTTGGGCAGCGAGAGCAGACGGATCCCTTCCGCTATTGCGTCTGCGAGGTCGGCTGTCGAGATCTCCTCCCGATCCGGCAGGCCCGAAAGGCCGAAGCCCGGCAAATCGAACGCGATCGTGGTGAAATGGTCCGACCATGCGTTCTGGAGCGGCTCCATGACGCGCAGCGAACAGGGCGCCGCATGCAACATGACCAGAGGGGGACCTTCCCCCTGCCTGGCATAATGGAGCAACGTCCCATTAATCTCTAGAAAACCCTTGAACATCGGCTTGCGCGCTCTTGTAGGCGACTGCGTCCCTGTCGACATTGACTGCTCCCACTGCAAAACTGTTGACAGTTTACATGTCAAATCGATATGCATGTCCAGTGTCTTTACGACCTTTTTTGATAGCAGCGGAGACAATCACGATGACCCGAGCGGACGATGCTGTTGGCCGCAGCCACCTGCTGGCGCAATTGGGCGCCGCACTCCCCGGCATCAGGCTGAGTGTGTCTGATCTGTCCCTGTATCAGACTGATATTTATTACGTTTCTGAGCACCTGCCGATTGCGGCTGTCTCCCCGTGCTCCACCGAACAGGTCGCAGCGCTGGTCATGGCCGCAAACCGGCTAGGGATCACTCTCGCAAGCCGCGGGGCAGGCCTCTCCTACAGCGCAGGCTACATCGCCGAAAACGACAGGACCGTCCTCGTCGACATGACGCACATGGACCAAATCTGCGATGTGCAACCTCAGGATCGCTACATCACCGTCGAAGCGGGGGTCACATGGTCCAGGCTTCGCGACGTTTTGAAGCCCTATGGACTGACGACC
Organism: Neorhizobium fuzhouense; assembly: GCF_042611105.1. Classification (NCBI taxonomy): domain Bacteria; kingdom Pseudomonadati; phylum Pseudomonadota; class Alphaproteobacteria; order Hyphomicrobiales; family Rhizobiaceae; genus Neorhizobium; species Neorhizobium fuzhouense. Next base: position 43,868 of record NZ_JBHFFP010000016.1, read on the forward strand.
CCGTTTTGGGGAACATTTTCCGGCCTTCATGCCACCGTCGGCGCCACTGTGTCGCAGGGCGGCAAGTTTTACGGCTCGGCATCGCGCGGGACATCTGCAGAAAGCGTGCTTGGCCTGCAAGTGGTGACAGGAATGGGTGAGGTTCTCACGACGGGTTCCGCCGCTTCGATCAGCGAGGCGTCCCCATTCTTCCGCAATTACGGGCCGGATCTCACGGGGCTCTTCCTCGGCGATTGTGGCGCATTCGGCATCAAGACCCGCATCACGCTGCAACTGATCCCGATAGCAGCAGAGACCGGCTTCAGCTCCTTCTCGTTTGACGACCCCGGGGCGCAGCTCGGCGCCATGGGCCAGATCGGTGCGGAACTCCTGGCGAGCGAGTGTCTTGGCATGGATCCATTCACAGCGCGCAGCCGCATGGCAAGCGAAGGCATTACCAGCGACCTAGCCACGCTCGTCGGGATCGTCAAGGGAAGCGGCTCACTCCTTTCCGGCCTGAAGGATGCGGCTCTGATTGCCGCCAGCGGCAGACGCTTTGCCGACAAGGTCGGCTATCTGATGAACTGCGTCTGTGAGGGGCGCGACGCAGCAGACTTGCGATCAAAGTTGAAGCGCGTCCGGCAGATCGCCACCGCCGCAGGGGGGCGCCCTATTCCAGCCTCGATCCCGCGGGTCATGCGGGCCATGCCATTTCCGCGCATGAACGGACTGCTCACACCCTCCGCGAAGCGCATGAACTGGCTGCACACCGTGGTCCCGAATTCGCGGGGCGGTGAATGCTTCACAAGAACCGAGGAGATCTTTTCGCGGCATGCCGACCTGATGAAAGAATGCGGTATAGACAGAGGTTACCTGCTCTCGACGCACGGCCCATCCGGCGTCGGGGTCGAGACATTGATCCGCTGGTCCGACGCGCCCTATGCGCTTCACACGCATTTCATGACCGATGCGGAAAGATCAAAAATCAAGCAGCGTCCGGCAAATCCCTGCTCTGCCCAGGCCGTTCGCGAAATCTCCAAAGATATTGTCGAGGCCTGGCGCGGTTTGAGCGGCGTCCACATGCAGATTGGTCGCAAATATCCTTATTTCGCGACCCGTCAGCCTGGTACGGCCAAGCTGCTGGAAGATCTGAAAACGAACCTCGATCCCAACAACATCATCAATCCGGGCAATCTCTTCGCCATTCACCAATAGGCAGCACAACAGCTCAAAGAAAGGACGCCGCAGTCTGGATATACTGCGGCGTCCTTTTCATGTGCCGATCTTTGACGACCAATCAGCCGTGACCGCTTGCCTGCTTGGCAGGTGCCGCCAAGCTCGCCTGGCTTGTCTGCGATTGCAGGGGCTGGCCGGGGAACAGGCATGCGCTCAGATGTCCAGCTCCCGTCCGCGGCTTCAGCTCCGGCTCGGTCTGCGCGCAATCGTCCAATGCACGGAAGCAACGGGTCCGAAATGCGCAGCCGCTCGGTGGCGACAGCGGATTGGGGAGATCGCCCTTCAACACGATGCGGCCTTCGCCGTGGGTCGCGTCGGGGCGCGGAATGGAAGAAAGCAAGGCCTGGGTGTAGGGATGTGCCGGTGCGTCGAAAACCTGCCGAACCGATCCATGCTCAACAATCCGACCGAGATACATCACGGCAACCTCATCGGAGATATGACGGACAACCGAGAGATCGTGTGAGATGAACACGTAAGTGAGGCCCATCTCATCCTGCAGCTTCTTCAACAGATTGATGATTTGCGCCTGGATCGACACATCGAGTGCCGAAACGGCTTCGTCAAGGATGAGAACATCCGGATGAAGCGCGAGCGCCCGCGCAATTGCAATGCGTTGCCGCTGTCCACCTGAAAATTCCGGCGGACGCCGGCGTCCGGCATCCGGTGTAAGGCCGACATGGGCAAGCAGTTCATTGATCCGCTCCGGCGAATATTTGCCGTGAATGCGCAGGGGTTCGGCAATCACCTCATGGATTGTCATGCGCGGGTCCAGCGACGAGTAAGGATCCTGAAACACGACCTGGAGGTCGCGGCGCTTGTTTCGCAAGCGCGTCCCACGCAACTGCGTGAAGGGCTCTCCGTTCAGATAAACATCGCCTCCGGAAGCGCCGAGCAGGCGAAGCAACACGCGCGCCAGTGTGGATTTTCCACATCCCGACTCACCCACCAGCCCAAGCGTACGACCGCGAGGAAGCTCAAACGAAATATCGCGCAGAGCATTGAGCCTTTGGCCTTTTCCAAAGAGGCTCACGCCGATCTGGAATTCCTTTCGAAGCTTTTCCACTTTCAGGATCGGCTCAAGGGAAGTTTTACCATCGGGCAAGCTGCGATCCACGATCTGGACAGCCTTTTCCTGCGCATCCCGCCAATCGGCGGTTTCGTTGCTGAAGTGGCAGGCAACGGCACTATCGGCACCCGTTGCTTGAAGCGCTGGCTTCTGTTCGCGACACTGAGAGCGCCCGTTCGACATGGCACAACGGGGATGAAAAACGCAGCCGCTCGGTCGGTTCGCAAGATCGGGCACGAAGCCGGAAATTGAGTAGAGTTCCTTCACCTCGCGATCCACGCGCGGCAGGCTGGCGATCAGGCCGGCCGTATAGGGATGATCGGGCCGGCTGAAAAGCTTGGTGGCCGGCGACGTCTCCATCATCCGCCCGCCATACATGACTGCCATGCGATCGGCGGTTTCCGCCACGAGGCCGAGGTCGTGCGTGATCAGCACCATGGCAGCTTTTGTGCGCGCCCGCACCTCGGCGAGCACGGACATCACCTGCGCTTGGATCGTGACATCGAGCGCGGTTGTCGGCTCATCGGCAATCAGGAGATCCGGCTCGTTGGCCATGGCAATGGCAATCACGACACGCTGGCGCATGCCGCCCGAAAACTCGTTGGGAAATTGGTGGTAACGCTTTTCCGGGTTTGGAATACCAACCAGCGTCAGAAGTTCGACCACGCGGCCCTTCACATCCTGCTTTGCCATATCGGGATTGTGCAGACGAACCGCCTCCCCGATCTGTTTTCCGACACTCAGGACGGGATTGAGAGTGGTCATCGGGTCCTGGAAGACAATCGCCATGCTCTTGCCGCGGACAGCCCGCATGTCTGCAAACGACATCTTCGACAACTCTTTGCCACGCAGCTTGATGCTGCCGGAAACCACCTTCAGCGGTTCAGCGAGAAGTCCCAATACGGCGAGCATGGTGATGCTTTTGCCCGAACCGGATTCACCGACGATGCCGAAGACCTCGTTCTGCCGAACATCGAACGAAACATCATCGACCAGGCGTACGGGCCCGTTTGCACCGGGAACCTCGATAGTGAGATTGCGGACACTGAGGACGATATCAGTCAGCACCGGCTTTTCCGCGTTGATATGACTGTTCGTCATTATTTTGACCTTTCGGGAGCACCGGCAACCTCACCTTCGGCGGTGAAAGCCTGGGAGAGGAATTGCAGACCGGCAACCAGAATGAAGAGAGCAATGCTCGGCAGGATGGCAAGTGACGGCGCCAGCGCCAGATAGCTTTGGCCTTCTGCAACCATCATTCCCCAGCTTGGCAACGGCGGCTGCACACCCAGACCGAGATAGCTGAGCGAGGCCTCCATGACGATGATCTGTCCGAACTCGTAGGACCCTACGATCAGCATCTGCGGCATGACGTTGGGAAGAAGATGCTTGCGAATATTCCATGCCGCCGTAGCACCTTGCGTGCGGGCTGAAAGAACAAACTCGCGCTCCCTCAGGCTGAGCGCCATGCCACGCGCGACGCGGCCGTAGGAGACCCAGCTTGTGAGGCCGAGCAGGATGGCAAGATTGGTGACGCTCGGCCCGACGATGGCGCTGACGGCAATGAGCAGCAGCACACGCGGTATGGAGAGCTGCAAATCCGCAAGACCCATGATTGCCGCCTCGACCGGACCACGGAAAAAGCCAGCAACGAGGCCCAGAAACACGCCGACGACCAGGCTGACTGCAACAGCTCCAAGGCCGATCAGCGTCGATACCTGGCCCGCCAGTGCCAAACGGCTCAAAATGTCGCGGCCAAGGGTGTCCGATCCCAGCAGATAGAGCTTGCCATCGAACGAGGTTTCTCCGATCGGCACCAGGCTCCCTGCCAGGTTTTGTGTGTAAGGGTCATAAATCGGCAGGAAGGGAGTAACCACCATGAACAATACGATAGCAGCCAACAGACCGACCGCCAGAGTTCGGGACAGATCAAAACGCATCAGACCATCCTCACACGCGGATCGAGAAAGCCGTAGAGCACATCGACGATCAAGTTGATGACGACGAACATCAGAGAAATGAGAAACACGCCGGCGATAATCACTGGAAAATCACGCTGGCTGACGGACTGGACGATCAACCTGCCAACCCCCGGCCAGCTGAACACAGTTTCCGTCACGACTGTCCCACCGAGCAGAAGGCCCAGATTGATGCCTGCGACGGTGACAAGCGGCAGCAGCGCATTGGGAAGCATATGCTGGAGCAAAACCTGGATCTTGCCCTGTCCCTTGGCGTAGGCCGTTCGAACGTAGTCCTGCCGCTGCTCGGTCGCGAGCGAGGCGTTGAACAATCTGAGGTACAGGGCAAGCTCGTAAGTGCCCAGCGTCAGCGCCGGGAGCACAAGATGTGCCAAGGTTCCGCGACCGAGCGAAGGAAGCCACTTCAGCCAGACCGAAAAGACGAGGATCATCAGCAAGCCGAAGGAAAAGATCGGGATGGCCTGCCGCCCAAGGGCGACCCACATGATCACCTGGCGCAGGAGGCGTGACGGCGTCATACGCATTGTGATGCCGAAGACGAAAGCGAGGCTTATGCCGACCACGAAGGAGGTCAGCGCAAGCTCCAGTGTCGCCGGCACTCTTTCTAGCACGAGGTCCATGGCAGACACATTTTGGCGCAGCGAAACGCCAAAATCGCCATGCAGCACGTTCCAGATAAAGTCAAGATACTGGACGATGAGCGGACGATCGAGGCCCAGCGACTGTCTCACGCGGGCAATGTCATCGGCCGTTGCCTCGGCGGAAAGCTGCAGCACCGCTGGATCCCCCGCTAACCGAACAAGGAAAAATGCTGCGGTGATCACGCCCAACACCGTCAGCGCGGATTGCAGGAGGCGCTTGATAAGGAATAGTGTCATTAGACCTCCTTCGGCTCAGGCCGCATCACGCAACCGATCCTGAGGTGAGAGTTCCCGTTTCTTATTCTGCCACGAAAGGTAGCGCGCAACGCACGGAACTGTCAACAGTCTGCAATACGGTGTACGAGGCAATCGTCGACGGGCACGTTAGGTTCGGGACGCGCCCGCTGCCCCGCGATTATGGCGCCAATGGTCTGTGACGATTAAGATACGACGCCTCGATAGCGCGCTTTTGCGACATCGACCGATGTGAATAAACTCGTAAGCATCCCCTTGACGTCAACTGTCAACAGATTGCAAGATGCTACCCATTCCACACAGCAAAGGTGCACGAGATGAAAGCTGCAGTACTCTGGGAAGCGGGCCAGCCGATGACGATCGAAAGCGTCGAAATCAGCAAACCCGGCAGGCGAGAGGTTCTGGTTCGTACCTCTTACGCAGGAGTTTGCCATTCGGACCTGCATTTCGCTGACGGCACCTACTCCTACCCGATGCCGATGATCCCGGGCCATGAATCGTCCGGCATTGTCGAAGCGGTTGGTGAAGATGTCACCTATGTGAAGAAGGGCGATCACGTCGTCACCTGCTTGTCCGTATTTTGCGGCACATGCCCGAACTGCGTGACAGGACGACCGAACATTTGCGAAAGCGTTGACGTGAAGCTGCCGCCGGGAAAGGCGGAGCGTTTGTGGCTGAACGGCAAGCTCGTCCACCAGTTCTCTAATCTCTCCTCTTTTGCCGAGCAGATGCTCGTGCATGAAAACGCCATCGTCAAGATCAACCGGGACGTCCCGCTGGACCGGGCAGCTCTTGTCGGCTGTGGCGTTCTGACTGGCGTTGGAGCTGTCATTCATGCCGCTCAGGTCAAGCCAGGTTCGACAGTTGCGGTGATCGGCTGCGGCGGGGTCGGCCTTTCGGTTGTCAGCGGGGCGATGCTGGCGGGCGCAGGCCGGATTATCGCTATCGACATGCTGGACAGCAAACTGGAATTGGCAAAGAAGCTCGGGGCAACCGATGTCATCAACGCATCCCAGGTTGATGCCGTAGCTGCCGTCATGGAGATGACCTCTGGGGGTGTGCCCTATGCGTTCGAAGCGTTGGGCTTGAAGAAGACCGCAGAACAGGCCTTTGCAATGCTTCGCATGGGCGGCACAGCCACCATTCTGGGAATGTTCAAGCCCGGCATGAAATTGGAATTCGAAGGCTCCATGTTTATCAAGGACCGCCGCATCCAGGGATCCTCAATGGGATCGAACCAGTTTCGCGTCGATATCCCCCACCTGCTTGAATATTACATGCAGGGCAGATTGAAGCTCGACCATCTCATCTCGGACAAGATCGAGCTTTCCCAGATCAACGAAGCCTTCGAAAACCTCCATACGGGCGCGCCCGTGCGCCAGATCATCGATATGACTGCTTGAGGTAAGGATAACCCGATGAACGTGCAATTACGCGCTCCAAGCCTAGCGACCACGCAATTCGTGGCGCGCAAGCATGCCATGATGATCGATGGGGAATGGAAACAAGCCATTTCGGGCCAGATATCGGATGTTTATGACCCTGGTACTGGCCGCATTATCGCGCAAGCGCCGAGTGGCTCTGCCGACGATGTCGATCTTGCTGTAAAAGCTGCCCGTCGCGCCTTTGAAAACCCGGCTTGGCGGGGGATGAAGCCGAACGAGCGCTCCAAGCTCTTATGGCGTTTGGCTGATCTGGTCGAGGCCAACGCGGACATACTCGCGGAAATAGAGACCCTGAATGTCGGACTGCCGCTGGCTGTCGCCAAGGCCGGCCATATCGGGTCGTCCGTCGATCTCTTGCGTTACACCGCAGGATGGCCGACAAAGCTGACCGGCGAAACAATTCCCGTTTCGGCCGCCGGTGAGTGGCACGCCTATACGCTTCGCGAGCCTGTCGGAGTCGTCGGTCAGATCGTCCCCTGGAATGGCCCGGTCATGATGGCGATATGGAAGATTGCACCGGCGCTCGCCGCCGGCTGCACCGTCATCCTGAAGCCTGCAGAGCAGACACCTCTCAGCGCCCTCCTCCTCGCCGAGCTTGCTTTGGAAGCGGGTTTTCCCAAAGGCGTCTTCAATGTCGTGACGGGCGGGGCCGCTGTCGGCTCGGCCATGGCGTCACATCTGGACATTGACAAGATCGCCTTCACGGGCTCGACAAACGTCGGCAGAGCCATCGTGACGGCGGCGGCCGCCAGCAATCTGAAGCGCGTTTCGCTCGAACTCGGCGGCAAGAGCCCGCAGATTATCTTTCCGGATGCCGATCTCGACGCAGCCATTCCGGGCGTTGCGACCGGCATCTTTTCCGGCGCAGGCCAGATCTGCACCGCCGGCTCTCGTGTCTATGCCCACAAAGATGTGTTCGACAGGATCGTCGAAGGCGTGGCTTCGGCCGCAGATGCATTGAAGGTTGGTTACGGCTTTAACGAGGGGACTCAGATGGGTCCGCTGATATCCTCGGCGCATCTTCAGCGCGTTTCTTCCATGACGGACCGCGGCGTTCGAGAAGGAGCCAATGTCATCACCGGTGGCACCCGGATCGGATCCGAAGGCTATTTCTATAAGCCGACGGTGCTTGCGAGCCTGAAGCCGGATATGAGCGTGGTAAAGGAAGAGATCTTCGGACCGGTTCTCAGTGTCCTGCGCTATGAAGACGATGATCTCGACAGGATCGCCGCAGAAGCCAATGGCAGCGTCTATGGCCTCGCCGCCAGCATCTGGACGCGCGATTTCAAGACCGCGCATAAGATGGCAGCGCGCGTCCGCGCGGGCACGATTGGCATTAACCGTCATTTCGTGGGCGATAGCGCCCTCCCCTTCGGCGGCTTCCGCCAATCCGGATGGGGGCGTGAACGCGGCAGAGAGGTATTTGACGCCTACCTGGAAACAAAGACCGTTGCGAGCCCGCTTTAGCATGACCCTCTCTGGATGATCCGAATGAAAAGCCGGGCGGAGACAATCCGCCCGGCTGAGTTGCCTTAGTGAGTTTCATTCTCCATGGTTTCAAGTTACTGCGCAAGGCCCAGCATCTCGAGATGAGCGGCAGAGGCCTGGATCTGGCTCTTGTCGCGGATCTCGATGATCAGGCGCGGGTTCGACGTGATGACCGAGAGGCGGGCAAAGAGCGCACGCCAGTTGACGGTGCCATGACCGAGCGGCCAGTGACGGTCAGCAAAACCGTCGGCATCCTGCAGATGGACATGCTGCAGCAGGTTGCTGGCATCATGGGCGAAGTAATCGACCGGGGCCGCACCGGTGGAACCATGCGCGTAATGTGCATGGCCGGTATCGATCGAAAGCGCAAAGGCCGGCGAGTTGAAGTCTTCAACGAGACGGCGACGATCGGCGGGGTCCTTGTCCTCGATATTTTCCAGCACGAAGACGCAGCCCTGGTTCTCGGCGCGCTTGACGGCGGCATCGAGCGTCTGGTGCGTCGCTTCCATCACGCGTTCGCGCTGCTCCGGCCAGTTGTCGAGATTGTTGTGCATCCAGGTCGTGTAAGGGCTGTGGATGACGATCTGGGTGATGTCGAGCGCGGCGGCTACGTCGAGCGCCTGCTCCATGCGGCGTGCCACGACGGCGCGGATATCCGGGTCGGCAGAGGCGACGTTGAGGCCCATGAAGGGGCCGTGCATGCCAAGCCGGCCCTGATGACCGTCGAGAAGATTTTTGGCGCGCTCCACCAGCGGCTGCCAGTCGCCGGAGAGAACCTCGGCCGGAACGAAATCCTGCAGTTCGAGATCGCGCGGCTTTTCCAGAAGCCAGTCGCGGTTCAGTTCAACGTCCTTCAACGTCATGGCGGCGCCTAGGATGGGCAGTTCAGACATGGGTCAGTCCTTGTGTTGTCGAGCAAACATGCTGCTTGGGGTGGGAAATCAGGAAAGGGTCGGGTCCAGCCGATCGCGCAGCCAGTCGCCGAGGAGGGAGACGCAAAGCGCCGTGACGGTGATGACGAAGGCCGGCGCAAGCATGATCCACGGCGCGGACGAGAGATATTCGCGTCCGAAACCGACCATGTTGCCGAGCGAGGTGTCCGGGGGCTGGATGCCGAGCCCGAGGAAGGAGAGCCCGCTTTCCAGCAGGATGATCTCCGGGAAGGCGAGCGTCATCGAGACGATCAGCGTGGAGGCGATATTGGGCAGGATATGCCGGCCATAGAGGCGCCAGGGCGAAGCGCCGAGTTGATGCACGGCCGCTGCGTAACCATGCATCTTGCCGCTGATCGCAAGACCGCGGGCGATGCGCGCATAGCGTTCCCAGGCATGGAAGCCCAGCAGGCAGACGAACAGCACCAGCGAATTGCCGAAGAAGGCGAGCACGGCGAGCGCCAGCACCAGGAAGGGAATGGCGGCGGAAAAATCTACCAGCGCCAGAACGGCTTGTTCGACGAGCCCGCGGAAATGCGCAGCAATGAAGCCGAGCGTCACCCCGATCACCGCGCCGATGATGGTGGCGCCGAAAGCAATCAGCAGGCTCATGCGGATCGAGGTGATGAGGCGCGACAGCACATCGCGGCCGAGTTCATCAGTGCCCAACACATGAGCCCAGCTGCCCCCCATGAAGACCGGCAGGCTCAGCCGGTTGCGCAGGTCCATCTGCGTGAAGCGGTAGGGCGAGATCAGGTCGGCGAATAGGGCAATCGCGAGCATCAGAACGAGCCACAGGATCGCGATCACGATCAGGATCGGCATGCGGTTCGTGCTTCCAAAGCGCGACAGAAACCGAGCCATCAGCGAGCCGCCGGTTGTGGCGGAAGAAGAGGTGGTATCGACCATCAGAGGGCTCCTTCAAGAATGATGCGGCAGACGAGCGAACGACATCATCATCGGCGTGCTCCCCTCGCCTGGCCCTGCATGCGCGGATCGACGAGACCGTAGAGCACGTCGACCACCATGTTCGCGGCCACCATGGTCATCGCGATCATCAGCACCACCGCCTGCACCACGGCGAGATCGCGATTGGCGACGGAGACCACCAGCAGGCGCCCGACACCCGGCCAGGAGAAAACGCTTTCCACCACGACGGCGCCCGCCACGAGGCCGCCCAGCATGAAGCCGATGATGGTGATGGTGGGGATCGCCGCATTCTGTAGCGCATGACGCCAGACCACTGCCGGCCAGGGCAGCCCCTTGGCGCTCGCCGTGCGGATATAGGACTGGCCGAGCACTTCCAGCATGGCGCTGCGGGTAAAGCGGGCCAGAAGTGCCGCGCCGCCGAAGCCCATGGTGGCAATCGGCAGGATGGCATTCAGCCAGCTGTCCTGACCGGCAGACGGCAGCCAGCCGAGATTGACGGAAAAGATCAGCACCAGCAGCATGGCGAGGATGAAGGAGGGCACGGCAAAGCCCGTCACCGCCATCACCATCACGCAGCGGTCGATCAGCGAATTGCGATGCAGCGCCGCATAGACGCCGGCCGGAATGCCGACCGCGATATTGAGGAGAAAGGCCGGCACCGTCAGCGCAAGCGTCGAGGGCACCCGCTCCAGCACCACGGCGACGACGTCGCGCCCGTCGCGCATCGAGCGCCCCAGTTCACCGCTGAACACAGCCTCGAAGAAGGCGAAATACTGGACCCACAACGGCTGATCGAGCCCCCAGGCCTTGCGAAAGGCATCGATAGCTTCCGGCGGTGCGTCCGCTCCCATGATCACCGTTGCCGGGTCGCCGGACATGCGCAGCACGACGAAGACGAAGGTGACGACCATCACGATGCTGACGGCAGCACGCAGCAGCCGGGAAAGAACGTAATGCAGCATCTCAGCAGGTCTCCAGCGAAGCGGGCGCGCGGGCGGGCGAGGCTTCCCCATGTGCCACATGGCAGGCGACGCGGCGTCCATCGCTGGTGCGCGGCTTCAGGTCCGGCGTTTCGATGCGGCAGGTGGCCGTGGCGACCGGACAGCGGGGATGGAAAGCGCAACCCGTCGGACGATTGGCCGGATTGGGCGGATCGCCCTGCAGGATCACGCGGCTTGCGGTCTTGCCGGGGTGCGGAATGGCCGAGACCAGCGCCTGTGTATAGGGGTGAGCTGGCTCATGCAGAACTGCATCCGGCTCCCCCTCCTCCACGATCCGGCCGAGATACATCACCGCGACCCGGTGGCTGATCTGGCGCACGGCGCGCAGATCGTGGCTGACGAACAGCATGCCCATGCCGGAGCGTTCCTGCAGGTCCATCAAAAGGTTGAGCACCAGCGCCTGGATCGACACGTCGAGCGCACTGATCGGCTCGTCGCAGACGAGAAGATCCGGATTGGTCACCAGCGCCCGGGCAATCACGGCGCGCTGGCGCTGGCCGCCGGACAGGGATTGCGGATGGCGTCCGGCATGATGCGGCTGCAGACCGACCTCGGCCATCACGGCGGCGACCCGCTGCTCGCGTTCGGCTGGCGTTCCGATGCGGTGAATATCAAGCGGCTCGGCGATCTGCGTGCCGATGGTCAAGCGCTTGTCCAGCGCTTGGAGCGGATCCTGATAGACCATCTGCATGCGGCGGCGTAAGGTGGCCCAGGCGGAAGTGCCGCTTCTGGGCATGGCAGCACCGTCAAAGCGCACGACACCTTCATCCGGCGGTTCGACGCCGAGCACCAGCCGCGCAGTCGTGGATTTGCCGCAGCCGGATTCGCCGACGAGACCCAGCGTCTCGCCGCGTGCGAGCTTGAGAGACACGCCGTCCACGGCGCGCACAGCCGTCGAGCGCCCCAAGAGCCCGCGGCGTATCATGTAGCTGCGGGCGAGATCGCGCGCGTCCAACAGGTCGGCCGTACCGCCCGTCATTGCATCGCCCTCTCGCGGATAAAGGCAGACCGATCGCGCACCAGGTGAATATCAGCCTGGTAGGGCTTGGCAAATATGCAGGCTGCGTTGTGTTCGTCGGCCATGGGCAGCGCCGTCGGATCAACGTCGGTGCACAATTCGGTAGACTGTCCGCAGCGCGGGGCAAAGGCGCATCCCTTCGGCATGCGTGCCGCCTCCGGCACGCTGCCGGGAATGGCGACCAGCCTCTGCCGCGGGCCGGTCAGCGGCGGCAGCGAGCCAAGAAGGCCCCGGGTGTAGGGATGGCTCGGATGGCTGAACATCCGCTCGCTCGGCGCCTCTTCCACGATGCGGCCGGCATACATGACGGCAATGCGCGAGCAGGTTTCCGAGACGACCCCGAGATCATGCGAGATCAGCACCATCGCCATGCCGGTGTCGCGGCGAAGCGTGGTCAACAGATCGAGGATCTGCGCCTGAATGGTGACATCGAGCGCCGTGGTCGGCTCGTCGGCCACCAGAAGCTCTGGCTTGCCGGCGAGCGCCATGGCAATCATCACCCGCTGGTTCTGACCTCCGGAAAGTTCATGCGGGTAGGCATTGAACCGGTTCTTCGCATCGGGAATACCGACCTGATCCATCAGGCGGATGACCTCGGCCATCGCCTGCTCGCCCTGCATGCGACGATGTAACGTCAGGGCCTCCCCGATCTGCCGCCCGATCCGGTGGACGGGATTGAGGCTTGCTGCCGGATCCTGGAAGATCATGGCAATCCGGCCGCCACGCACCGGCTCGAGCCGTGCCTTCGGCGCACCGAGGATATCCTTGCCATCCAGCCAGACGGAGCCGCGCACGGTGGCAGACGCCGGCAAGAGCCCAAGGGCCGCAAGCCAGGTCACCGATTTCCCGCAACCGGATTCTCCAACCAGCCCGACCGCCTCGCCGCGCTCGACGGACAGGTTGATGCCGCGAAGCGCCATCGATCGTCCAAACGCGACCGACAGGTTTTCGATCTCGATGAAGGCCATCAGCTCACGCGCTCCAGTTATGACGGCGGAAATCCATCACGAAGGACTGGGCGGGCGTCCACTTGATGTCGGCACGCTTGGCGGTGAAGGAGGCGTTGCGGTGCAGGACCACATAGGCCGGATCTTCGATCTCGATGATCTGCAGCATGCGGCGCCAGACCTGAATGCGGCGCGCCTTGTCCGTGCTGCTGCCGAGTTCCTGCGACAGCTTGCCGAATTCCTCGTTGCGCCACTGGTTGCTCTTCCAGGGCGAGCCGAGCGGGCCCCAAGAGCCGGACATCTGGACGTAAGGATCGGGCAGGCTGGCGGCAGCAGACCAGTCGTGAATGCCGCGGGTTTCCGGGCCGCCTTCCTGAATCTGGCCCCAGTTCTCCACCATCTGCAGCTTGATGTTAAGACCGACGGCGCGCCAGTTTTCCGTGTTGATCTGCGCGGTGGCCGTCTGGGCGGTATAATAGTCGTTCAGCACGCGGTAGGGGATCGGCTCGCCATTATAGCCGGCCTTGCGCAAGAGAGAACGCGCCTTGTCCGGATCATAGGCGGGGTTCTCGTGGTCGGTGATGTAGAAATCGCCGTAGAAGGACCACTGCAGGCCGCGCGGCACCTCGGTGCGCCCGCTCCACAGCGCTTCGACGATCAGGTTGCGGTCGACGGAATGGGTCAGCGCCTGGCGGATCAGCGGGTTGGCAAGCACCGGATGCGACTTGTTGAACACCGTGTAACGCGTGTTGTTGATCGGTCCGCCGACCACCTTGAAGCGCTTGTCGGCTTCAACGGTCGCAATCTGGTCCGGGGGGATATCGCAGGCGAAATCCGCACCGCCCGAGCGCAGCAGGTTGATGCGCGATGCCGTCTCCGGCGTTTCAACGAAACGGACCTGGCGTAGCGGCGGGCGGCCTTCCCAGTGATCGTCGAAGGCGGAAAGTGTCAGCACGGAATCCGGCTTGTAGTCCGTGATCACATAGGGACCCGTCGTGATCGGCTTGCGTGCCCAGTCCATCCAGCTCTTGGATTCCATGAAGGCGCGCTTGCTGACGATCATGCCGATGGCTGCCGAGAGGCGGCCTTCCAGAACCGGGTCGATCGAGGCATTGTGCATGCGGATCTTGTGCGGCCCGAGCACTTCGATGCGCTCGAAGGCCGGAAGGGCCTGGCGCGCCACGACCTTGACGTTATCCGGAACCTCGACCGTGCCGCCACCCCACATCCGCTCCGGACCATAGGAGAAGGCCACGTCTTCAGCGGTCATCACATCGCCATTGTGGAACTTGACGCCTTCGCGCAAATCCACATCCACCGTCTGATCGTCGACGCGCTTCCAGGACGTGGCAAGCTGCGGCTGCAGCGACATGTCGCCGATCCAGTTGTTGCCGATCAGCGTTTCGGCATAGCTTGTATAGATGCGGGTGCCGACATTCGACTGTTCCGTCAGCATCTCCAGCGTGTTGGAGTTGGAGATGCGCTGCACGGCAACAGTGACGGCCGGGCGATCACCGGACTGTGCGGCGGCAAACCGCGGCATGGCAAGGGCGGCCGTGGATGCGGCCGAGAGGGAAAGGAGATGGCGACGGGTGATTCCAGTCATTTTCTTGACCTTCTGAAAATGGCAAGCAAAAGGGACGAGCCGCAAGAACGCGGCAACCCGCGTCCGGCGTGTTCAAGCGTCGGCGACAAAGAGACGATGATGTTCGTTGTCCGGCGGGAAACGCACACGCCTCGTGTGCCCCGCCGCATGCAAATTTCTTAAGCGCTCATTGTGAAGTGCGCATGACAGCTGTAGGTACAGCTAGTGAAATTCAGGGGTTGGGGCAATTGATGGAGCCGCAGTGGTTCAGAGTCTATGAGGCCGTGAAGAAGGCCATTCTGGTGGGGGAATTGCAGGCCGGTGGCAAGGTGCCGCCTGAATTCGATCTGTCGGAAGAATATGGCGTCAGCCGCAACACGGTTCGGCGCGCCTATCTGGCGCTGTCGCAGGAGGGCCTGATCCGCAGCGTGAACGGGCGCGGCTCCTTCGTGATGCAAAGAGGAATGACCTATGAGGTGGAGGCCACCTCGCGCTTTCGCGACGTGCTGGACCGGCAGGGCGTGCGCTCCACCGTGAAGCTTCTGGACAGCGAGTACACGAAAGCCGACGAAGAGATCGCCCGCATCCTGAAGGTTGAACCCGGGCACCCGCTCCTGCGGGCCACCGATCTGATCCTGGGCGACGACGTGCCGTTCATCCTGACGATTCGCCACATTCGTGCGGATCTGATCGAGGATCTCGAGCGAAAGCTGAAAGAGGCCAACTCGCTGACGCTGGTCGCACGCCGCGAGGGTCTCGGGCAATTGCGACGTGTCTCGACCACCGTCGAAGCGCGGCTGCCGACGGAGCGCGAGGCAAGCCTGTTGCAGAGCCCCGCCAATGCACCGGTGCTGCTGGTGCACTCGGCGGGGGGGATCGACAACGGCGTTCTGCTCGAATGCCAGAAGGCCGTCATGAACAGCCAGCGCATCCGGCTGTCTTTTCGAAGTGGCGAGCAGGGATAAACAGAGCGCAACTGGGCTCGTGTCGCTTGAGGACCAATCGACATTCAGCGTCACCAGGTTGTCGGGACTGCGAGGTTGACGAATCCCTCGCAGTGAATGGTCCTGCGGTCGTAGCGGATGCCCAAGCGGCGGACGTACTTCATTCGGTTGAAGCGCCGCTCGATGCGATTGGGATGTCTGTAGATGACGAATGATCGACCACCACCCGGCAATGTCGCCGCCGATCAACCAGTGCGCCGGCCCGGCGACTGTCGGGGAAGTCAACATTCGTTTGACATTCGTTTAAATTTCGCTTCTCATGCTATTAGTTTCGCGTCTACACAGAACTATCGCACGGAGGGGTAATGAGCGTGCATCTGTGCCGGGACGCTGAACGGTTACTCGCAGGCGGTTACGGTGCCTCAAGCTCTGGATGGGCAAGGGATCTGGAGAAGCGAATTTTGCCCGGCACCCCCATTCGGTAAGTGCCAGGCGGTTATCTAAATTGAAAGCGGTATGTCGCCGGGTTGGGAGGCCTGACGCATATGTTGGAATTACGCAGTCTTTCGAAGGTTGTCGCGGGGGATACGCATATCCACCCGACGACATTGACGCTGCAGCGCGGTTCGCTGAATGTGCTGCTGGGGCCGACGCTGTCAGGCAAGACGTCTCTGATGCGGTTGATGGCAGGTCTGGACAAGCCCACGTCCGGCCAATTGTATTTCGACGGCAAGGATGTGACCGGCGTTCGGGTGCAGGACCGCTCCGTCGCCATGGTCTACCAGCAATTCATCAACTACCCGGCGCTCACCGTTTACGAGAACATCGCCTCTCCTTTGCGCATACGGAAGTTGAACAATCAGGAGGTCGACCGGCAGGTGCGTCGGGCGGCCGACCTTTTGAAGCTCACACCTTATCTGGAGCGAACGCCGCTCAACCTTTCAGGCGGGCAGCAGCAGCGCACCGCGCTTGCCCGCGCGATCGTCAAGCAGGCAAGCCTCGTGCTGCTGGATGAACCCTTGGCCAATCTCGATTACAAGCTGCGTGAGGAACTGCGCGAGGAGCTCCCGAAGATCTTTGCCGAGTCCGGCGCCATCTTCGTTTATGCAACAACCGAACCGTCCGAAGCCCTGCTGCTCGGCGGCAATACGGCGACCCTGTCGGAAGGCCGCATTACCCAGTTCGGCCCGACGATTGAGGTCTATCGTCGCCCGCAAGATCTGAAGACGGCGAGAACCTTCGCCGATCCCCCGCTCAACACGGTGGAGGCGGAGCGCCGGGGTGAGGATTTCCTCATCATGAGCGGTCAGAGCATCACTGTTCCCACTCATCTTGCCAATGTGCCGCAGGGGCCAGTGACGCTCGCCTTCCAGCCGCACCACCTTTCCCCTTCTGGCGACCGCGCAGACGCAAGCGCTCTTAAAGTCCGCTCGATGATTTCGGAAATTTCGGGATCGGAAAGTTTCGTTCATCTCGACATCGGCGAGTCCCGCTGGGTCATGCTCGCTCATGGCATTCATGAGGTGGAGGCAGATCAGCAGGTTACCGTCTATCTCGACAGACGGCATTTGATGGCCTTCGACGCTGCAGGCCGCACCCTCGGCAGGGAGGCGTGAATGGCACGCATTTCACTCGATCATCTTCGCCACGCCTATGGCCCGAAGGGGCTCGCAAACCCGGTCTATGCCCTGAAGGAGGTTCATCACGATTTCGAAGACGGCGGCGCTTACGCCCTGCTCGGCCCTTCCGGTTGCGGCAAGACCACGCTTCTCAACATCATTTCCGGCCTTTTGCAGCCGTCCGAGGGCCGCATCCTGTTCGGCGAAACGGATGTCACCAACCTGCCGACGGAAGCGCGCAACATCGCGCAGGTCTTCCAGTTCCCGGTCGTCTACGACACGATGACCGTCTATGACAACCTCGCTTTTCCGCTCAGAAATCGCCATGTGCCGGATGCGGAAATCGATGCCCGCGTGCGTGCGATCCTCAAAATGATCGATCTGGAGAGCTGGGCGAACCGCAAGGCCCGCGGCCTCACAGCCGACCAGAAGCAGAAGATCTCACTCGGCCGCGGCCTCGTGCGGTCCGATGTCAATGCGATCCTGTTCGACGAACCGCTGACCGTCATCGATCCGCATATGAAGTGGGTGCTGCGCACGCAGCTGAAGCAGCTTCACCGTCAATTCGGTTTCACCATGGTCTATGTCACGCATGATCAGACGGAGGCGCTGACTTTTGCCGACAAGGTGGTGGTGATGTATGATGGCCAGATCGTTCAGATCGGCACGCCGGCGGAATTGTTCGACCGGCCCAAGCACACCTTTGTGGGCTATTTCATCGGCTCTCCGGGGATGAATGTGCTGGCCGCAGGCCTGGACGGTTCGGAAGCCGTCATTGGCGACATGCGCATCGCCCTGCCGGGTATGCCGGTGCTTGCGGGCGCCATGAGAACAGAACTCGGCATCCGCCCTGAATTCCTGTCGCTCGCTCGCGAGGGGCTGCCCGTTACCATTCGCAAGGTGGAGGATATTGGCCGGCAGAAGATTGTCCGAGCTTCGTTCTCCGGTCAGCCGATTTCGCTGGTGCTGCGGGAAGATCAGGAAATACCGGCGGACGCAATGCTGCGTTTCGACCCCGCCGCAATCCATATCTATGCCGATAGCTGGCGGGTGGATTACGCCATGAGCGGGAGGGCGTGACCCATGGACAAGACCTGGAACAACAAGGCCTGGTTTCTCGTGCTGCCGGTGCTGCTGCTCGTGGCGTTTTCCGCAGTTATACCGCTGATGACCGTGGTGAACTATTCGGTTCAGGATACCTTCGGAAATAACGAATTCTTCTGGGCAGGCACCGATTGGTTTACGCAGACGCTCCATTCGGATCGCTTCTGGGCCGCCCTCTGGCGCAACCTCGTCTTCTCGATGATTATCCTGGCAATCGAGATTCCGCTCGGTATCTTCATCGCGCTCAACATGCCGAAAAAGGGCCTTGGCGTGCCGGTGTGCCTGGTGCTGATGGCGCTGCCCCTGCTCATTCCATGGAATGTGGTCGGCACAATCTGGCAGGTATTCGGGCGCGTCGATATCGGCCTGCTCGGCCACACGCTGGCAGCCATGGGCATTGATTACAACTACGTTCAGAATGCCACCCATGCCTGGATTACCATCATCGTGATGGACGTCTGGCACTGGACGAGCCTCGTCGTGTTGCTGTGCTATGCCGGTCTCGTCTCCATTCCGGATGCCTATTATCAGGCTGCCCGCATCGATGGCGCGTCGCGCTTCTCGGTCTTTCGATACATCCAACTGCCGAAGATGAAGCGGGTGCTGTTGATTGCCGTCCTGCTGCGCTTCATGGACAGCTTCATGATCTATACCGAGCCCTTCGTGGTGACGGGCGGCGGTCCAGGCAATGCCACGACCTTCCTCTCCATCGATCTGGTGAAGATGGCAGTGGGCCAGTTCGACCTCGGACCTGCTGCGGCCATGTCGATCATCTACTTCCTGATCATCCTTTTGCTCTCCTGGGTCTTCTACACCGTGATGACAAAGAGCGACGCTGCCGATACCGGCGTGCCGAAGGGAGAATGAGCCATGCATGAGACCCGCTCGCTTCGCTCCGGCCTGATCCTGACACTTTATATCGTCTTCCTGCTGTTGCCGATCTACTGGCTCGTCAACATGAGCTTCAAGGAAAACAGCGAGATCGTCGGGGCGTTTTCGCTCTGGCCGACACAACCGACGCTGCGCAATTACAGCGTCATTTTTTCCGATCCGTCCTGGTATGGTGGCTATATCAACTCCATCACCTATGTGGCGATGAACACGGTGATATCCGTGCTGGCGGCCCTCCCCGCAGCCTACGCCTTTTCGCGCTATCGGTTTCTGGGCGACAGCCATCTGTTCTTCTGGCTGCTGACCAACCGCATGGCACCGCCGGCCGTGTTCGCCCTGCCCTTCTTCCAGCTCTACTCCGCCTTCGGCCTGATCGACACGCATATTGCGGTGGCCATTGCGCATTGCCTGTTCAACGTGCCGCTCGCGGTGTGGATCCTGGAAGGCTTCATGTCCGGGGTGCCGAAGGAAATCGATGAGACCGCCTATATCGACGGCTATTCCTTTCCGAAGTTCTTCGTGAAGATCTTCATGCCGCTGATCGCCTCCGGCATCGGGGTGGCGGCCTTCTTCTGCTTCATGTTCTCGTGGGTGGAACTGCTGATCGCGCGGACGCTGACGACGACAGATGCCAAGCCGATCGCCGCGACGATGACGCGCACGGTTTCCGCCTCCGGGATGGACTGGGGCGTGCTGGCGGCAGCCGGCGTGCTGACCATCATCCCAGGCGCCCTCGTCATATATTTCGTCCGCAACTACATCGCCAAGGGCTTTGCCCTCGGTCGCGTGTGAGAGGAGGTTCCGATGGACTTTTCCTGGATGGCCTGGACGCTGCCGACGGCGCTCTTCTTCATCGTAATTTTCTGCCTGATCGCCGCCATGGGCGTTTGGGAAATTGTTAGGCCGGGCGGCAGCCCGCGAGTGGGTATCCTGCGCTTTGAGACGACGCGTGGCGACCGCCTGTTCATCTCGCTGCTGGGATCTGCCTTCATTCATCTTGCCTGGCTCGGCCTTGGGGGGCCGAACCTATGGTGGGCTCTTGCCCTGTCCGTGGTCTACGCCATCGGCGTATTCCGCTTCGTCTAGGGCCGGATTGCCGGTGCAGGCGGCGGGAGGCTGCCTGTTCCGGATTGGACGGAAACTGCATTCGCAAACTTCGGGAGGATGACTATGCGAAAGCAACTTTTGACCACGACCGCAGCCTTGCTGCTGGCAACCAGCGGCGCGGCATTTGCCGACATGAACGCCGCCAAGTCCTTCCTGGACAAGGAGATCAAGGACATGTCCGTCCTCGATCGTGCCGCCCAGGAGAAGGAAATGCAGTGGTTCATCGATGCGGCAAAACCCTTTGCCGGCATGGACATCAAGGTGGTCTCGGAAACGATTACCACCCATGAATACGAATCCAAGGTGCTGGCACCCGCCTTCACCGCGATCACCGGCATCAAGATCACGCATGACCTGATCGGCGAAGGCGACGTCGTCGAAAAGCTGCAGACGCAGATGCAGTCCAAGGAGAATATCTATGACGCTTACGTCAATGACTCCGACCTTATCGGAACCCATTGGCGTTACAAGCAGGTCCGCAACCTGACGGATTGGATGGCGAACGAAGGCAAGGCGGTCACCAATCCGAACCTCGATATCAACGACTTCATCGGCAAGTCCTTCACCACCGCGCCGGACGGAAAGCTCTACCAGCTGCCGACTCAGCAATTCGCCAACCTTTATTTCTTCCGCTACGACTGGTTCAACGACGCGAAGAACAAAGCCGATTTCAAGGCAAAATACGGCTATGATCTCGGCGTGCCGGTCAACTGGTCGGCCTATGAGGATATCGCCGAGTTCTTCACCGGCCGCGAGATCGGTGGCAAAAAGGTCTATGGACACATGGACTACGGCAAGAAGGACCCTTCACTCGGATGGCGCTTCACCGATGCCTGGCTTTCGATGGCCGGCAATGGCGACAAGGGCATTCCGAACGGCCTGCCGGTCGATGAATGGGGTATCAAGGTTGATGAAAAGTCACGCCCTGTTGGCTCTTGCGTCGCGCGCGGTGGCGACACCAATGGCCCGGCTGCGGTCTACTCCATAGAAAAGTATCTCGACTGGATGAAGAAATACGCGCCTCCGGCTGCCCAAGGCATGACCTTCTCGGAATCCGGGCCGGTGCCGTCCCAGGGCGAAATCGCCCAGCAGATGTTCACATACACCGCCTTTACCGCGGATTTCGTGAAGCCGGGCCTGCCCGTCGTTAACGAGGACGGCACTCCCAAGTGGCGTTTTGCTCCAAGCCCGCATGGCGTTTACTGGAAGGACGGAATGAAGCTCGGTTATCAGGACGCCGGTTCCTGGACGCTGATGAAGTCCACGCCGGAGGACCGCGCCAAGGCGGCTTGGCTTTATGCCCAGTTCGTCACGTCGAAGACCGTGGATGTCAAGAAGAGCCATGTCGGCCTGACCTTCATTCGTCAGTCCACCCTTGATCACAAGTCGTTCACCGAACGTGCGCCGAAACTTGGCGGTCTGGTCGAGTTCTACCGCTCGCCGGCGCGTCTGCAGTGGTCGCCGACCGGCACCAACGTCCCCGATTATCCGAAGCTCGCCCAGCTGTGGTGGCAGGCGATTGGTGATGCATCCTCCGGTGCGAAGACCGCGCAGGCAGCGATGGATTCGCTGTGCGCCGAACAGGAGAAGGTGCTGCAGCGTCTGGAACGTGCGGGCGTGCAGGGCGATATCGGCCCGAAACTCGCCGAAGAGCACGATCTTGCTTACTGGAACAAGGATGCCGTGGCCAAGGGTCACCTTGCTCCGCAGCTGAAGATCGCCAACGAGAAGGAAAAGCCGGTCACCGTCAATTACGACGAACTGGTGAAGAGCTGGCAGAAGAAATAACGCTCTGCCCCCAAAAAAAGGCCGAGCCGCCCCTTGCCGGGCGGCTCGGAGGCTGCCTCGACAAGAGGGGGATCACATCGGAAACGTAAACCAAACGGGTTGTGGAATCCGCTGAGCGATAACCGGGTATGACAGATAGGAATTCCCTCTTCCGTCGGCATCGCTAAGGTCATTAATCACGCTGTGTAGCTCTATTTCCCTCTTAATCTGAGAATGGTGGATGACCTGCTAAAGCGTGTCGCGGCAAACGGGATTCAGGATTCCGGTTTTGCTTGATCTGTGCTTGACTGTGCCCATGGAAGGAG
>NZ_JBHFFP010000017.1:0-51598 GCF_042611105.1 Neorhizobium fuzhouense
CCCGAAACGCAAGCACGTCAGAAACGGAATGATGTCACCCGTCGAGTTCGAGAAGCAGCAGAAAATCTAACCCGAGGGTGTCTACGAAACTCGGGGCTATTCACATGCCTGGCCGTTGACGAGTGCCACGCAGGCGAGGTGAGCGCAGGCGTTTGATGACTGCGCGGGCCAGGCCGCACTACCTTCGAGGCCGAGCTGGTGATAGAGTCCGCACTTGAATGCAATGCCCTGCTCTGATTGCGCCCATTCGCCGGTAAGTACGGCCAACCCGATGACCGCACGTTTGCCCAATCTTCGCAACCGTCCACTCGCTACGCTTAAGACCTTCGAGGCCGCCGCGCGCCATCAGAGCCATTCGAAGCCGCCGCTGAGCTCAGCCTGACGGATAGCGCCGTCAGCCATCAAATCCGGCGGCTGGAAGAAGCGCTCGGTTGCAAGCCGTTTAAGAAATCCGGCCGTAGTGTCGTGTTGCGCAACGCTGGAAGGATATTTGAAGCACCGATACTGCTCTCGAGACACAGGTCGCGCGTGTACCGTCGCGTTCGGTCAGCCGCGAGCCCTTTTGCGGAAGGCACCACCGAATTAGTACTGGCACTCAACAGTACGCTTAACGTTACGCGAACCATGTCGGCAATATGAGAGAAACGTGAAGAATCTTACAAAGACCACCCTGTAGGCTTTGGCGTAAGGCAGGCGGAGCAATGCAGATCGATTTACCAACCCTGTGGTACTTAACCGTTGGAACGCTCCTGGTGTCAGCGTCGCTGCTCCTTTGGGAAAGGCAGGCTCATCCAGGTCGCGCTCGCGTGCTCGGTGTTCTGGCCGCGGCACTCTTAGCGTTCGTTCTCGGCTGCATTCTCGCAATGAACCGCAGCCACTTTCCGGTCGCGCTCGGTATGGCGGTGATCAACATCCTTATGATGTTGGGATACCTTCTGGTCCTTAACGCCGTCGCAAACCTCGATGGTCAACGGTATTTCTGGTCGTCCGTCGCGGCTCTAATCTTCCTGGCCATCGCCTGGGCGATCGCTGGCACGCACTTTCCGGCCGCCTTCTGGAACCATGTCTCGTCTATCCCGATCGCGGTGACCTGCGGCCTTACAGCATGGCTACTTCTGCGCAGCCGCACAATTCAGCGATTGCGCTCACGTCCCATCGCAGTATCGATTTCGGCCGTCCATGCCGTATTCTACCTTGGCCGGGCGTTCATCACCCCTGTTCTCCTTCAGCAATACGGGCAAGATATTATCTCCATCGTCGGAAAGGCGACGATGTACGAGGCCGTCTTGTACTCGGTTGCAATGCCTATGTCCTTTCTGATGATTATTCGGGAGGAGGAAAAGCTCCACCTGCTCCGCATGTCACAAACCGATCAGTTGACCGGGCTTGCAAACCGTCACGCCTTTTTTGAGCAGGCATCTCGGATCCTCCGGGAACGGCATGGTGACCCCGTCTCACTACTCGCCTTCGACCTCGACCACTTCAAGGCGATCAACGACCGTCATGGACATCTAACCGGAGATAAGGTTTTGCAGCTCTTCGCCGAAACGGCCCGCAAAGAAGCTGGGCCGGACGCGCTTATTGTCCGGCTGGGCGGTGAGGAATTCGCTGCGCTTCTGCCACGGTGCGACCATTCCCAAGCCTTCAGTCGGGGCTCGGCAATCGCAAGCCGGTTCGCCAAAGCAGCCGCTGGGGCAGAGGGCTTGAAAACCCAGGCCACCGTCAGCATTGGCCTTGCGGCATCGGACTGCCACGACCTCGCCGGGATGCTTGCAAGCGCCGATCGCGCCTTGTACCACGCGAAAGCCCTCGGGCGGAATCGCGTTGAGACCGCACTGCCAAACGAATTGCTGCACCCCTCAGCCGATAGCTTGCATCATCAGTTGCGGGTAGTGCCGGTGGGGCGTCCTGAACCGATGTTGCGTTTTGGGCGAGAGCGCTCTTGAAGGGATGAGAACCGGCGACACCGCGATTGTTATCTTAAACCTCTGAGTTTGCGGGATTACGCAAAACGACGCGATAGATGTAACCTCCGGACGATCTAGCACAATGCCCGGCATTGCACGCAGGGATCGTGTCCAGCGGAGTAACGTAGGTGGTAAGGGTGATGGGCAAGTTGCGGGACACGATCGACGGCGAACCAAGAAGCTATTGCATCATTGTAGCTTGAGCTGCGTGCGAACGTGTTCCACGCCGCTCATGACATGCTGGTGGATGACCCGCTTTGCGGCTTGCAGATCTCTTGCCAGTGCCAACTCGAAAAGCGAGCGATGATCGTCTGCGACGCCCTGTCCACGGAAACTTCTGGCGAGCAAGTGGTAGCGGAGAAAGCGGTCAAAGACCGAGGAGAGATTCGCCATTAAGGTTTCCGAATTGCAGGCCGAGACAATTGATCTGTGAAAGTCCCAGTCGGACCGCACCCAATCGATCGTGCGCGAAGCATCGCCGGAAAGCAGCCTTCTCTCCGCGGCGGCGAGCTTATGCTGTGCAGCAACCACGCGCCCTTCCCATTCCAGGTCGCCTGCCTCAAACGCGAGTTCCATGGCGTGGGCCTCCAGAACGATGCGCAGATCGGCAAGTTCGATCAGTTCCTGCTCTGATACCGGGCTGACCTCGAACCCTTTTTGCCCCTCGGCTCGCACAAGGTTCTCGGCCGTCAGGCGGCTGAGAATTTCCCGCAGTGACGACACGCTGATCGAGTAACGCTCCTTTGCCTGTTCCAGCTTGATCTTGCTGCCCGGAGCAAGGACACCGGAAACGATGTCTGCTCTAACCTGACGAAACACAACGTCGCCAATTGTTTCCCCGGCATGCTCCGGGGTGCCGTCCGTTTCCGTTAAGCTGTCCTGTGCCCGCATCGACATCTATCTCTCCAGCCGATTACGCATCAGCGCGTGCTCAACCCCACCCTGGATATGCTCGATCAAAATCGCTTTTGCGGTTTTTTCATCGCGCTTCAAGGCTGCATCCAGTAGCTGTTGGTGTTCCTTGGCTGCGATGTCACCACGATAGGAAAGCGCAACCATCTGATAGCGCAGATATTTATCGAAAACTCCCGAATGCGTATCCATCAGGAGCTTCGAACCGCAGCCAGAGATCAGAGCCTGATGAAACTCCCAGTCGTAACGCTTCCAGCTTTCGGCCTGGCTGGTATCGCCAGTCGCCATGATCTTCTCCATCCTGGAGAGCTTGTAATGCGCAGAGACAACACGCGCCTCCCAGTCGACCCCGCCATGTGCAAAGGATTGCTCCAGGGCATGCGTTTCGAGAAGTAGACGAAGGGCTGCGATTTCCCGCAGATCCGACTCGGAGGTCGGAGCGACTTCGAAGCCCCTTTGACCCTCTGCGACCACGAGGCCCTCCGAGGATAATCGGTTCAGGATCTCGCGCAGCGTGCTGACACTTGTTTCGTATATTTCCTTCAGACTATCCAGCTTCAGTTTCTGCGCCGGCGCCAGCCGGCCAAAGATAATGTCAGCACGAATGCGCCTGTAGCTGACTTCTGCAACCGATTCTGTCGTAATTTTGGAAAACACCGGAGATCTCTGATATTTTGAGGATCGTCCTATGTAACAGGAATAGGGCGGACTTCAACACCAAGTGTATATAGGCAAGGAGCAACCTATGCAGTTGGCATACCTTCAGGCCGCATCTGCTTCTTGAGGGCAGCGATCCGGAATATGGCATTCGGCGCTCCATAACCGCGATAGCCGCTTCGCTGGACAATTTCGAAGAAGAAACCCTCCCCGAAGGTTCCGCTATAAAGCTGGAAATATTCCCCGCCGTCATCTCTGTCGTAAAGAATGTTTTCAGCCTTCAGACGCTCACTGAGTTCCGGGTCGAGCCCGAAACGGGCTTCGACATCGCCATAATAGTTTGCCGAAATCGGAAGTGCACGGAAGCCGTTTTCGCGCAGTGCCGCTGCCGTCGCAAAAATATCAGGCGTTTCGAACGCAAGATGTTGCACGCCGGAGCCAAACGTCTCTGCAATGAAATGCCCTGCCAGCGTACGTCGGTTCTCTGCGCCGTTTAGCGTTATGCGCAAGGCGCCGCTGTGATTTTCGACGACCTGGCTACGCACCACACCCGAGGGATCGATGATATCGACCATAGGCGTTTTGTTGGCCTCGAAGATCGAGGTGTAGAAGAGGAGCCATGTCAGCATTTCATCATAGGCAACCGTTTGGGCGATATGATCGACCCGCTGCAGATGCGCAGGGACGACCTCATGGCCCGCCTCATCGGACGCTACAAAATCAATTTCCGAAAACCGCCCCAGATCGCTCTGATTATCAATCAAATAGATAAGGCCGCCGCCGACACCACGGATTGCCGGTATCTCGACCTCTCCTTCGGCAACCGGTTGACCAAAGGGCTCTGCACCCAGCGCAACGGCCCGCGCCAACGCCTTCTCGGCATCGTCTACAGAAAGTGCCACCGCATAGGCAGAAGTGCCGTGGACCGCAAAGGCAGTGTTGGCGAAGCCGGTTTCCTCCGTGTTGACCAGAAGACGGATATCGCCCTGTTCGAAAAGTTCGACCCTTTTCGTTCTGTGGATCTTTGTTTTCCTGAACCCCAGCGTCTTGAGAATTGCAACGAGACTTCGCGCATCTTCATGATCGGCAGAAAACTCGACAAAGGCGACCCCCTCAACGCGGGTACGATCCGGCATAGGGGGGACAGTCAAAACCTCGGCGCCCGGTACGCGCCTTACCTGGTCGCCCAGATAAATAAGAGAACGATGACCGTCTGCCGCAATGGACCGGGTGGAGCCGCCGCGGAACTGGTCGTTGAAAATTTCCAAAGAGAAATAGCCGTCATAGCCGGTCTGGGCGATGGCAGCCGTAAAGGCCGTGACGGGAAGGTCTCCTTCACCCGGCATATTTCGGAAATGACGCGACCAGTAAAGCAGGTCCATGTCGATCAGAGGCGCGTCCGCCAGCTGGACGATGAAGATCTTGTCCTTCGGGATGGACCGGATCGAGTTGATGTCTATCTTGCGGGAAAGGCTGTGGAAGCTGTCGAGGATCAAGCCGACATTCTGATGATCGGTTCGCCTGACGATTTCCCACGCGTCGCGGTGGTCATTGATATGGCGACCCCAGGCAAGCGCCTCGAAACCAACACGCAAACCGCGCTTCGCCGCCCGTTCCCCAAGCTCATGGAAGTCGGCGGCGGCACGGTCTATCCCTCCCAGGGAGACCGGTGATACGTTCGAGCAGACCAGCACAAGATCCGTGCAGAGTTCCTGCATGATGTCAAACTTGCGCTCTGCCCGATCGAACGTCCGCTGCCGATGGGAAGCTGGCATTCCCTCGAAGTCGCGGAATGGCTGAAACAGGGTGATCTCCAGTCCGAGGTCGCGGACCATGCGTCCTACGTCTCTAGGACTGCCGTCGAAGGCGAGGAAGTCGTTCTCGAAGATCTCGACACCGTCGAACCCTGCAGCGGCAATTGCTGCAAGTTTTTCCGGCAGTTCGCCGCTGATCGATACGGTTGCGATCGACGTTTTCATGCGCGCTCCTCCCTGAGCATCAGCCTCGGCCCGGCTGCGGCAATCTGAGCATAGCGAATCCGAAGCCGGCGCGTCAAATTCAATGCTGAAATCATTTATACCATAGATTTTCAAAATTCTATGTTGATTGGCGCGCCGCTCCGTGGCAGTTCTATGACGACAGCAACGGGAGTGCTGGTTGAACACGTTAGGAGGAGCAACATGTTCGGAATGGATTTTACGCGTCGTCGTGCCTTGATGGGAGCAGCAGCTCTCTTGGCTGCAGCGTCATTTGCCGGGTCTGCCGCAGCCGTCACACCGCAGGAGATCAAGGCCCGCGGCAAGTTGATCGTCGGCATCCAAGGCGACAACCCTCCGTGGGGCTTCGTCACCAGTGCCGGCAAGCAGGACGGATTTGACGCCGACATGGCGACACTGTTTGCGAAGGAACTGGGCGTGACCGTCGAGTTCGTGCCGCTCGAAGTGAACAACCGCATCCCGGCATTGACCTCCGGTCGAGTGGACGTACTGTTCGCCACCATGGCGATGCTGCCCGACCGCGCAAAGGCCGTCCAGTTCTCCAAGCCCTATAATGCAAACGCCATCGTTCTGATCGGCCCCAAGGCGAAGTCGATCAAGACCAATGACGACATGGCCAATATGACCATCTCGGTCGCCAAGGGTGCGGCGCAGGACACGCAGGTCACGAAGAATGCACCGCAATCGGCCACTATCCGCCGCTACGATGGTGACGCGGCCAGCGTCCAGGCGTTGATTTCCGGCCAAGCCGAGGCGCTTGGTGGCAACATCTTCTACTTGGACCGTGTCGAGAAAGCGGCACCGGGCAAGTTTGAGAACAAGCTGGAGTTCCAAAAGCTCTATAACGGTGCCTGCACCCGTCTCGGCGAAAAGGAACTGAATGCCGCGCTGAACACCTTCATCGACAAGATCAAGGCAAACGGCGAACTGAAGACCATCTACGACAAGTGGATGAAGGTTCCGGTGCCGGAATTCCCGCAAAGTCTCGAAGGCATCCCGTTCGCGGCACAGTGACATAGCAGCCATCCTTCGGCCAGCAGTTCTGCAAGCCGGCACCGAGTGAAGCGGTGTCGGCAGCGCAGACAGGTGGCCGGCTGTCCTGAGTTACGTGCGCTTTCTGACTTCGGAGCATCACCATGAGCAAGACGATCTTCGTGCTGAACGGCCCCAATCTCAATCTCTTGGGAGAGCGCGAGCCCGCGATCTATGGCACCACAACCTTGTCCGACATCCATGGGAGCTGCCTTGCTCGTGGGGCACAACTCGGCTTCGAGATCGACTTTCGCCAGACCAATTTCGAGGGTGAACTGATCGAAGCCGTGCATCAAGCCCGCAGCCGAGCCTGCGGCATCATCATCAATCCCGCGGGCTACACCTTCACCTCTGTCGCGCTACTGGACGCCTTGAAGATGTTTGACCGGCCGAAGATCGAGCTGCATATCTCGAACGTCCACGCCCGCGAAAGCATATACCACAACTCCCTCATCTCCCGCGTGGCAACCGGCATCATGATCGGCTTTGGGGCGAAGGGTTATGAACTGGCCATAGAAGCCATGGCGGACATGGTGACCACCTCTTGCAGCAACACGCCGCGACAGGAGGCGTCATGAACTATACGCTGGATTTCACGCCGGTTGTCGAGGGCCTGCCGAGTCTTTTGACTGCCTGCCTTGGCACCTTCGCGCTGGCGATCTGCGGCATGCTGCTCGCAACGGTCATCGGCATCGGCGGGGTCGTTCTGCGGCAATCGAAGATCGCGCCCTTGCGGTGGCTGATCATCAGTTTCGTGGAGCTGATCCGCAACACGCCCTTCCTCGTGCAGATCTTCTTCATCTATTTCGCCCTGCCGCTGACGGGTATCCGGCTTGACCCGACGCCGACCGCGATCATAGCGCTCGGTATTAATGGTGGCGCCTATGCCATTGAAATCATCCGCGGCGGCGTCCAGTCCATCCCGAAGGGGCAGATGGAGGCAGGGCTGGCGCTTGGTCTTCATAAGGGCCAAGTCTTCCGTCTTATCATCCTGAAGCCGGCGCTGAGGGCAATCTTCCCCTCGCTCACCAGCCAGTTCGTCCTGCTGACGCTGACGACCAGCATTGCCTCAGCCATCTCCGCTTACGAACTGACCTCGGTATCCCAGCGGATCGAATCCGACAGCTTCCGAAGCTTCGAAGTCTACTTCACCGTTACGATCTTCTACCTGGTTATCTCCTGGCTGATGATGCGCCTCTTCGCGTTTTTCTCCGCCCGGTATTTCGCCTATCCGGTCAAATGAGGGAGTGAGCATGGGACGCGATGAATTTCTCTTCCTTCTCCTCGGCTTGAAGTGGACGGTTGCGCTTTCGGCAATCGGCTTCGTCAGCGGCTGCCTGGCGGGACTTGCCATTGCGTTGCTGCGCACATCGGGCATACGCCCCGTCGAGCGCGCTACGGCCGGCTATATAGCTCTCTTCCAGGGAACGCCGCTGCTGATGCAGTTGTTCGTGGTCTATTATGGCCTCGCCCTGATCGGCATCAAGATGGACGCCTGGGCGGCTGTTGCCGTCGGCCTTACTCTTCACGCCAGCGCCTATCTGGGCGAAATCTGGCGTGGCGGCATCGAGGCTGTCCCGCGCGGACAGACCGAAGCGTCCAAGGCGCTCGCACTCAGCTACGCGTCGCGGATGAAGGACGTCATCCTGCCACAGGCACTGCGCATCTCACTTCCTGCCACGATTGGCTTCCTCGTGCAGCTGATCAAGGGCACCTCGCTCGCGTCGATCGTCGGCTTCACGGAGCTCACCCGGGCGGGCAACATTATCTCCAACCAGATCTTCCAGCCTCTGACCGTCTTTGGCATCGTCGGCATGCTCTACTTCATCATGTGCTGCCCGCTGACGATCTACGGCGCCTATCTCGAACGCAAGTTCGCGGCATCTGCGCGGTAGGGCCCATGTTTTCCAACCTCTTCTTCTTGCTGAGCCATACGGAGTTCTTTTCATGAACGACATCTCGACCACTGTGGACAGCACGCACCCGATGATCAGCATGAGCGGCGTGGAGAAATGGTATGGCGCCTTCCAGGCTTTGCGGAACATCAACATCTCGGTCGAAAAAGGCGAGAAGATTGTTCTGTGCGGCCCCTCCGGCAGCGGCAAATCCACGCTGATCCGCTGCATCAATCACCTCGAGTCCTACCAGAAAGGCGTTATCCGCGTCGGCGGCACCGTGCTGGGGCACCAAGCGAAAACCATCGATGCGGTGCGCCGCGAGGTTGGCATGGTATTCCAGCAGTTCAATCTTTTCCCGCACCTGACCGTGCTGGAGAACTGCATGCTTGCGCCGCTGCGCGCGTTGAGGCTCGGGAAAGAAGAAGCCGAGGCGCGTGCGCGACAACTGCTGGAGCGCGTGAAGATTGCCGAGCAGGCGGACAAATATCCAGCCCAGCTTTCAGGCGGCCAGCAGCAGCGCGTCGCCATCGCCCGTGCGCTGTGCATGCGACCGCAGGTCATGCTGTTTGACGAGCCGACCTCCGCGCTCGATCCGGAAATGGTGAAGGAGGTGCTGGATACGATGATCGGGCTTGCCGAGGAGGGCATGACGATGATCTGCGTGACGCACGAGATGGGTTTTGCCCGACAGGTCGCCGATCGCGTCATCTTCATGGCAACCGGGGCCATCGTCGAGGAAGCGCCGCCCGCCGAATTCTTCTCAAACCCCAAGCATGAACGAACACGCAAGTTCTTGGGAGAAATCCTCGGGCACTGATCGCGCCGCACCGCAGCTGTAAAATCCCCTCCTACGGAAGGTGAAGCCGATGATTAACGGCAACACAAAGCTCATTGCCCATCTCGGCTACCCGACCCATACGTTCAAGGCGCCGCTGATCTACAATCCCTATTTCGAGGAAGCCGGCATCAATGCGGCTGTCGTGCCGATGGGCTGCCGTGCGGAGGACTACCCCACCTTCCTGAAACTGGTGTTCAAGCTGTCCAACATCCACGGCGCGCTGATCACCATGCCGCATAAGATCGTGACGGTCGAACTGCTGGACGAAGTCTCCAAACGCGTCTCCGTGGCCGGCGCCTGCAATGCCGTTCGCCTTGGATCTGACGGTCGGTTGATCGGCGACATGTTTGACGGAGAGGGGTTCGTCCGCGGCGTTCTTCGCCGCGGCAGGGGGATCCAGGGCAAACGCGCCATCATGGCCGGCGCCGGTGGCGTGGGATCCGCCATCGCCGCCTCATTGGCACAGGCAGGTATCGCGGAACTTGCTTTCAACGACGCGCATCCGCCGATGATGAACGAACTTGCGCAACGTCTGCGCCATTATTACCCGGACCTTACGGTTGTCACCGGCGCAACCGACCCTGATGGCTACGACATTGTCGTCAATGCGACACCGCTTGGCATGCAGGATCATGATCCGCTTCCCTTCGATGTGCAGCGCATATCACCTGCGGCCTTCGTCGGGGAAGTGGTCCTGAAGCAGGAAATCACGCCCTTTCTCGCCGCGGTTCGAGGGCGTGGATGCCAATTCCAGTTGGGGCTCGACATGCTGTTCGAACAGATCCCTGCCTATCTTGAGTTTTTTGATTTCCCGACAACGACCGCCGAGCACCTGCGTGAGATTGCGCAGGTTTAAAATTTCCGATGGGCATAAGAAACGACTGTGGTACTGAAGGTATGAGGACAGCCGTTGCTAACGCCGCTGCTGCGCCAGCACATCACGCTCGATGGCAGCCGCGCCTGTCAAAGTCAGCCGCATCAATTTCTCGATGTTATCGAAGGCAAGGCGGACTCGATCGTTTCAGCCCGGGTGGGATGCTGACGACGATCCTTGCCCTCACCAAAGCTGGTCAAGAGGGCAGAGATCAAGTATCTGATGCCTATATCCCAGTTCGGTCCTTGGCGGACAACGGCTATCACAAAAGCGGTTCAAGCGATCTGATTTTCAATCGCGGTTTTGTCGATCACGGAGAATACATCGACAATTTTACCGCCCTTCACCTCATAAAACACGTTCTCTGCGAAGGAGATGCGTCGACCGTTGATGTTCAAGCCGAGGAACCGGCCTTTCGGGAAGCAATCGAACAGCAACCTCGCCGCGATCAGAGGCGCTTCGCTTACCAGACGATCGATGACGAAATGCAGGTCGGGGATGTCCTCGAAATCTTTGATCAACATGGAGCGGTAGCCTGATAGCCCAAACGGCCGACCATTGTGTTTGACGTCGTCGGCGACATATCGCCCGAGTTCATCCCAATCCTGGCGATTGAGGCAGCCTATATAAGCCCTGTAAAATTCTTGCAGCATCATGGTGCAGATACCATTGCATCAGTCCTTACTCAGCCGTGTATCCGCAGACGAACGCAATATACTTGGGGATGGGCTCGGACCCTGCGCGCTGCGGCGCACGAAGGCAAGATCGGCTCCGCCGCGTTTTGCGGCAGTCCGACATCCGGTTTTGGAGGTGGGCGGCAGACGATTCCGTGACTCGCCTGGAGCGGAGCGCATGGCGGGTCGAGAGAAGTGCCGGTTCACGCGACGTTTTCAAACCGCGACGAAACCGTCGTCCACCAATAATTCTTCACCACCGACGAAGCTGCTTTCGCTCGATGCCAAAAACAGCACGGCCTTGGCAACCTCGTCGGTCTGAGCGAGTCTGCCGAACGGAATGGCCTGTTTCATCCACGCCTCCCCGCCATCATTGGCTTGAAGATAAGTCTGCATGGCTGAGGTCAGGACCATGCCGGGGGAAACAACATTCACGCGGATACCCCGACTTTTAAGATCAACCGTCCATGTGCGGGCAAAGGACCGAATGGCCGCCTTCGTCGCGCTGTAGACCGAAAGGTTGGCGAAGCCCTTGCTCCCTGCACCCGAGCCTGCCAGTACGATGGAGCCGCCCTCCCCCATCAGCGGCAAGGCCTTCTGGACGGTGTAGAGCGTCCCCTTGACGTTGATGGCGAACACGCGATCGAAGTGGTCATCTCTGATATCGTCGATGAACGCCGATTCTGACACGCCAGCATTGGCGAAGACCACATCTACACGGCCGTGCTCGCTTCCGATCCGGGCATAAAGCTGATCCGTATCCGCAGCATTGCCGACATCAGGTTGATGGAGCTTCTCTTAGACTGGAGCCCCACCCTGCCACACTGGTTTTTATACTATCCCAGCCGACGCCTTCCAAGCGCCGCCATGCGCGCCTTTCTCGACTACATGAGGAACTATGACTGGCAGGCCAGGACCTGATGCCGTTCCAACCGGCATTGCGGCAGGAACGGCTTATCGGCGATGCCTTATTTGACCCGCTGCCATTCGATCCTGATTTCGGTGCCTTCCGGCCGGCGGAATTGCTCGGTCATACGATCGCCATCAACGATGAGGGTGAGATCAGCACGCGTTCGCACGCTTCCGACCCAGTTCGGGAATGTCGACCCTTTGACACGGTTTCCGCTGAACTCTCCGTTCTCATCGACGGTGTAGGTTCCGAAAAACCCGATGCTGCGTGACATGGCCGTGCGATTTTCATCATCCGTTCCCTCACCGCGCGTGTTGGAAGCAAACGGCGGGATTTCGGCGTCGGTCAAGACCTCCACGAAGTGCATGTCAGGCGTGAAGACGAGAAGCCCATTGGGCTTCTCTCCATAGGCGGCGATATTTTCCCCGCCGGGGTCGATCGTCGCCGATATCATGCGCCAGGTGCCTGCGACCTGATTTTCGGTGGCAGTCTGCGAGAGGGCAGCCGACGAAATGCTGACGGCGACAGCCAATGTGATCGGTCGAATGAACATGTCGTTTCCTCTGCTTTTATGAATGATACGGTCCTGCCACTGCGGGGTTCACGGATCCTGCCGATCGGCGGAATTCGCCACGTCCCGCTGCGCCTCAAGTGCCGACAGGCGTATGGAAAGCGCCTGCGAGATGGAGGAGTAGGCCGTGCTGCCCAGCGCCAATCGCAATGGTGGTGCCTCGCTTTCAGCAGCCGACAGGATTGCGGCCACGGTACGCGCCGCATCCCCCCTGATCTCGAAACTGCCATCGCCGATTGCGCGGCGAACGGCGCCCGCAGGCGTTCCATTGTAAGCAGCCATGGGATCCGCACAGACCAGATTGGCTCCGAAGTTCGTGCCGGTCGGCCCCGGCTCGGCGATGATGAAGTCGATGCCGAAAGGCGCCACCTCCTGTGCCACGGCTTCGATGAAGCCCTCGATGCCCCATTTGGTCGCGTGATAGAGGCTAATGCCTGGATAGGCGATCTGCCCGCCTTCGGACGACACTTGGACGATGCGCCCGCTGCCTTGCATTCGAAGAAGGGGTAATGCTGCACGGATCAGATGAATGGAGCCCGTGAGATTTGTGGCGATCTGTGGATCGATCTCTTCGTCCGTCAGCTCTTCCGCCGCACCGAACAGTCCGTAGCCGGCATTGCTGACAATGACGTCTATCCGGCCGTGCCGCTGGAAGGCTTCTCCAATTGAGAGGTTTATGCTATCCGGCTCGACCAGATCGAGCTGAACCACGTCCAGGCGTTCGCGGTACGTCTGTTCGAGTTGCGTCAGCGCCCCGCGAGGGCGGACGGTTGCGACGCGCAAGCAGTTGCTGCGTCATTTCGAAACCGAGTCCCGAAGAAGCGCCGGTTATGAACCATGTCTTTGGCATGTGATCTCCTTATCTTCCATTCGCGAATGTAGATCTGCCAGATTGGTGATATAAGATTGGCAATTTGAGATGAGACAGTGAGGAAAATTATGCGTCCCGTCGACTTCATAGCGGCCTTCATAGGCTCGTTCGCGCTGACCGCGCGCTTCGACATAGCGTCCGTTCGGCAGAAGTTCGTGGTGGACACGGTTGTCGTCGGTGACCCACATGCCGGCGTAGGGATGGTTCGGCTGCAAATTTGTTTCCTGTGCTTCTACGGATTGAAACGAAAGGGTGGCTGTGACGAGTGCTGCAAATGCCGGTCGCATGGTCTGGCTCCTTTAGGCGTTGCTGTTGTCGGTCTGGTGAGGGCGCGAATACGCGCGCGGTGCCGGTTTGGCAGACCCGCAGGTCTGCCGAACCGCAGCATCGGTCATGGGGAACGCGGGCGTAGTTATCGACGATCTGTTGATAGGCAACAAGATCCAGGAAGGCTTCCGCATTGACGACGAGGCCGTCCTGCATCTTGAGAATCCAAACGAACTGGTTGCGGTAAGGTGCGCCGGACGTGGTCGTCGCTGTCCCGTCGAAGCGGATCACGACGGTGTCGCCGTCGGCAAAGATGTCGTGCACCTGCGGCATGATCGGCGTTGCAAGACGGCTGGTCAGGGGACGCGATGCCTGTTCGACGAAATCCTTTTGGTTGCGATAGGTGTCGGCCACCCGGCCCGAGCCATGAATTGTCCAGACGACGTCGGTGGGGTTTGCAGAGCGATGCTTTCGCATCGGTCAAGAACCTGGACAACGCCAGAAAGCTCGATAAGCCTGCCGACGGTGGGTCACGACTGGTCCCTGCCGTCGTTGCGGCGCTTGCCCGATGCGAAAGCATCGCGCTGCGCACCGCGCCTAGCCAGAAACCGGCCGTGACCCATCCTATAGGTTCCTATCACCGACACTTGGTATAAGGCTTTCCGGCGCGCAATCTCATTGCAAGGCAGGCAGGACAAAGGAGAACCGCGCACCACCCAGACGACTGCCATTGTCGGCGCTCATTTTCCCACCGTGCGCCTCGATGATGGAGCGCGAGATTGGCAGCCCCATCCCCATGCCGCCATCCTTTGTGGTAAAGAAGCTCTCGAAGATCCGGCCCGTTCCCTCCACGGGAATTCCCGGACCTGAATCCTCCACCGAACAGCAAACCTGCGCCCCTTCATCCGTCGTGCACAGAACGACCTCGCGGCGCTCGCAAGGGGCCGCGGAAATGGCCTGGATCGCGTTGACCGCCATGTTTACGATGACTTGCTGAAGTTGAATGCGGTCGACGGTGACACGTGCCGAGCCCGGCGAAGGCAAATGAACGACATTGACCTTGTGCGCCTGGAACTCGTGGCGCAGGAAAAGCACGGCTTCGGCCACCAGTTCGTCCAGCGAGACGATTTCCTCGTCCTGCATTCGATGGCTTGCCATGCTGCGAACGCGCGCGATGACGCTGGCGGCGCGCTGTGCATCGGCAACGATACGCATCACGATATCCCGAACCTCGGAAAGTTCGGGATTGGGGCGGTTCAACCACCGCAGGCCAGCCTCCCCATAGGTGGTGATGGCGGCAAGCGGCTGATTGACCTCGTGGGCGATGGATGCCGTCAACTCTCCCAGCATCGAGATCCGCGCGGCATGAGCATACTCCGCCTCGATATGCCGCAGCCTGCGCTCCGCCTGCTTTTTTTCCGTCGTGTCGATGAACGCGCTGATGGTTACGCCAAGCTTTGCCATGGCGGGAGGGAAGGTTACCGTCAGCGTCCCCTCCCGCACCCTGCCGTCGAGCGTGGTCAGAGAGATTTCTTCCGCATAATTCTCAAGGCTTTTGTACCGGTTTTGCAAAAGGCGAGCATAATTTTCCGGGTGGTTACCGAAGAACGGGACCACCGATCCCCCCTTCAGCTCATCGTGATGTGCGGCACCCAGGAGTTTGAGCGCTGCGTCATTCGCCTGCTCGACGACAGTATTTTCCATCGCGTGCCGCAGGAAATCCGGATGCTTGGCGAGATGCGCGCCCAAATCCGGGACACCCTGCTCCCTGAGATCCTGGAGAACCCCGAGAAGTGCGGCGGACCTGATCTGAAAAACAGGAAGAGGCAGATGCTGGAAGAGGTCGCGGAACCGCTGCTCGCTGTGTTCAAGCTCGTTAAAGGCGTTTACGCGTTCGCTGATGTCGGTGACGGCGGCAAGCCCCCGGCGACGATCATCTGCTGAAAACCAGAGCGTGAACTGCGCATCGAATTCGGTTCCATCAAGACGCCTCAGGCGGGTCTCGATCGTCACGCTGGCGTCATTCACCAGGACGTTCAGAACAGCCGCGGCACCATCCAACCAGCGGTCCGGCGACCAGAAATGATCGAGCGTGCCGAGAAGGTCTGACTTCTGATTTCCTCCGAACAAGATCAGCGTCTGATCATTGACATCGATGATCGTCGTCGCGCTGAGGATACGTGCAACGCAATCGGGATAATTGCGCAGGTAATCAACGATATCGCCGTCCGCTGAGAGGCCATTTTCTTCAAGGAGATCGTTGATGATCGTGAGGTCGAGCTCCCAGAACGACACGGTCATCGCCTGGAAAAGGTCTTGATACCGCCGCTCGCTGCGGCGCAGCGCCTGCTCTGCCAAATTGCGCTCGGTGAAATCGATGAAGCTGCAGACAGCCCGATCCTGAAGATAACCGTGCCGTGCCGTCGCAAACAGGACCTGGATGGTACTGCCATCGAGACACCTCAATGTCACCTCGGACTGGAAAAATTCCTCACCCCGATAACGTGCCTCGAAGGATTTTCTGAGCACCGGCATCCCAAGGTCCCAATAGGGCGTGAGATCCCCAAGAATGTCCTCCTCCCGTTCACCAGCCATCATATGGACATGCGTCGGATTGGACTGCACGACCTTCATGGCGCGCAATGCGGCCTCCATGAACTCGGGATGCTCGTCAAGGTATGGTGACAGATCGGTCACGCCCTGCTGGCGAAGCTCGCGAAACATCTCGGCAAGCCCGCTGGTATCAATCTCAGCGAGGGCGATCGGCAAGTGATCGAAGACGTGCTTGTAACGCAGTTCACTGGCCTTGAGTTCATCAAACGCCTGCCGCTCAACCGAAACGTCGCGAACGGACAACAGCACATAAATATGGTCTGCGTCCGCAGACGCCGGAACGACGGCCAACTCCGCGTCGAAGGTTCCGCCATCCCGCCCCGTCAGTTGGCAGGAGCCGCGCGCATGGCCTGCGCCCACGAGGACCGACAGGATGGTATCGACAAAGGTGTTGGCACTCTCTTCGGGCCAGAAGGAGGCCAGGTCCCGACCGACAGGGCCGAATACCGCCTTGGCTGCAGGCGAGAGCGCGTGTCCTGACGGGTCCACCTCCGCAACCCTTGCGGATCGCATCATCTGGCGAACGAGGTGTGGCTCGGATTTCAGACAGTCGCGCAAGCTCATTCCCTGCTCGGCGCCAAGAGCTGTAAGGCTCTTGGCCACCGCTGTCACGTCAATCGGCACGACAACGACGCCGGCGGCATCCAGCAGACGGACCAGACTGTCGTTGCGAACCAGCCGTTCGGCACTGACAACAGGACGCGACGTCTCCAAGAGAGCGACCGGTCGCCCATCCGCATCTCGCTGCACCTTCACCGTTACGGAGACAGTCACCGACGTGGGCGTTCCTCTCGTCACGCGATTGACCGTGCCGGACCAGTCAGAGGCAATCACGGGGTTGTCGCACGCCTGCTGTCGCACATCATCTGACACGGGTTCGAACAGGGCGTCCAGGGGCGCGCCGAGTGCTTGCTCGCGCGAGATGCCATAGATCTTCTCTGCTGCGCGGTTCCAGCCTGTGACGCGACCGGCAAGCTCCCGAATGATGATGCAATCATCCATAAGATCGATGATCTCGCTGCAATCTCGACCGGAACTCATGACGGCATCTGTCTCCTGAAATCATCGCAGCGTCTTGGAAGACCAAAAATTCGGGGTAAAGCTGTCGCGGCAAATGCGCCAATGCGCCAATGCGCCGCAAAAGCTTGAGCAAGCATGACTAGCCTAGCGCAATCCAGATTGAAGATCTTGTTCAATCACGACTTTGTTGGCAATGGAAGCCGAACGGATGCCTCTTCCTGACGGGTACGCAAGGTCGAAAACCAAGGTCGCGCCGACGCTTCGGGCTCCCCGACCGCGGTGCAATCAAAACGCTTCCCATCGAATTGTTTTCTTGGCATGACCTTGGACTTGAAGTTACAGATTCCGTCGTCCACGCAAGGGGCCACCGGTGAAGAAAAACGCACCGTTCATCTACATTATTGATGATGATGAATCTATTCGGCGCTCTCTCGACCACCTTTTCCGCTCGGTTGGCTTTGCGACGCACACCTTTGTTTCGACCCAGGAATTTCTGGCAGCCGAGCGCCCCGATGCAGACGCTTGCCTGGTTCTCGATATCCGCCTTCAGGGAACGAGCGGGCTGGATTTCCAACAGCAACTGGCGCAGTCCGGCATCGAAATCCCGGTTGTTCTGATGACGGGACATGGGGATATCCCGATGTCCGTGCGGGGTATGAAGGCAGGCGCCGTGGATTTCCTGACAAAACCCTTCCGGGATCAGGATATGCTCGACGCGGTGGGTGCGGCACTGAAGCTCGACCGCGCACGGCGCGTCAGTCGCGAGGAATTTGCCAGTATCGAGCAAAGATATCAATCGCTTACCTTGCGTGAGCAGCAGGTCATGCTGATGGTGACCAAGGGCCTTCTCAACAAGCAGGTGGCCGGCGATCTCGGCATCAGCGAAGTTACCGTAAAGATCCACCGGGGCTCCGCGATGAAAAAGATGGGTGCCCGAACCCTCCCGGACCTCGTGCGCATGGCGGATGCTCTCAAGCTCAGGGACACAAAAGAAGCAGGTAACACTAGCGTATGATTTCCGTGGCGGGCGAAGTGTGCGATTGAGGGCGCTTGACGTCCCTTTGCCGAAAAGGCCCAACTTGATGCCCGCCTCCAGGAATGTGCATATCGCAGTGATCGATGATGATGACTCCTTCCGCACCGCGACGGAGGGCCTGATCAGATCGCTCGGATATGACGTGTCGGGCCACGCCTCTGCAGAAGCCTTCCTGGATATGAGAGCGGTTTGGGATGCCGACTGCATCATCTCAGACATCCAGATGCCCGGCATGACCGGAATTGAACTCAAGGAACGGCTGAATGCGGAAGGGTCCACCGTCGCCGTGATCTTTGTCTCGGCCCGGATCGATCCGACCTTGCCACGCAAGGTAAAGGAATGCGGCGGCTTGATCCTGCTGCAAAAACCGTTCCAGGGGCAGGTCTTGATCGATGCCATCCATCAGGCAATCAGCCATCTGGAGCCTGAATAAGGGCAATGGCAGAGACCAGAGCACCTTGAACCTACGCCGCCCTCTCGTCGCGGCGGCATAGGTCGAATTCGGCGGTATCGCGTGCCGTCCAAAATCTTCAAACCGTCGGGATGGTTCCGCCGTCGATGACATGTTCGGTTCCGGTGATCGAGGCGGCGCGATCCGATGCGAGGAAGGCGATGAGATTGGCGACCTCCTCAGGCTTGCTCGGCCGGCCGAGCGGGATGCCGCCGAGACTGTCCATGATGATCTTCTTGCCGCCTTCGTAATCGGTATTGGCCTGTGCAGCCAGCCGTTCGGCAAGGCGTACCGAGGCTTCGGTTTCAATCCAGCCCGGCGAAACGCGCACGACACGGACGCCCTGCGGCGCCACCTCTTTGGACAGGGCCTTGCTGTAGGTCGACAATGCAGCCTTTGCAGCGGCATAGGCCGTCGTGGATTCCGGCAGAGGCAGGGTGCGCTGGATGGAGGTGACGTGGATCACGACGCCTCGCCGCTGCGCCACCATCTGCGGCACAAGCAGCTTGTCCAGGCGAACGGCTGGAAACAGGTTCGAGTTCAGCTCCTCTTGCCAGTCAGCCTCGCCAAGCGCTGCAAAACCGCCACCCGGTGCCGATGAGCCGCCCAGCATATGGACAATGATATCGACCCCGCCCAACCGTTCGCGCACCGCTTGCGCCACGATGGCACAGCCTTCGGCCGTTTTGAGGTCAGCGGCAACGAACAGATCCTCCGGCAAGCTATCGGGCCGGGAGCGAGCCGTTGCAAGAACGCGCGCACCGAGGCTTCGAAACAGGGCTGTCGTTGCCCCGCCCGCGCCCTTGGTGCCGGCGGTGATAAGCGCGCGTTTTCCTTCGAGAGCAAGAAAGCTGGTCATTGGCCGATCTCCAGTTCCCGGATTTTGCCTGTCTCGAGAACGAAGCGGAAATGCAGTTCCGCGGGGCTGCCCGCGAAGTTTCCGCTCACGCTCGCAAGCACCTCGATGGTCTCGCCATTCTGGTCCGCACTGAGTGGCTGTGCCGCGTGCTGGTACTTTGCCTTGGCACCCTGCCACCAGCTGCGGATGGCGGGAAGACCGCGGTGGGTGGCTCCCTCATCCTTCACGATGGCTGTATCGCAGAATGCGCCAAACAGCGCGTTCTCGTCGCCGGTCCGGTCGGCATCGAAGTAGGTCTTCAAGACGTCTGGCAAAATCATTGGGGCTATCCTTGTTCCGATGATGGCTGAAGGTTAGCACTTGACGATTATGAACATAATCGGGACAAACCGGGATGAGGAATTGACAAAGTCGGGACAATGGAACGAGGCGCACTCGAGGATCTGCACGCGGTTCTGGCGATCGCGCGAAAGGGCACCTTTCGCGCGGCAGCCGTGGAGCTCAACATGTCGACGACGGCGCTCAGCCATGCGATCGCACGGCTTGAGGCAAACCTTGGAGTGCGCCTGTTCAACCGAACGACGCGGAGCCTTTCCCTGACCGGTGCCGGCAGGATTTTTGTTGACGAGGTCGGGCCTGCGCTGCAAGACATCCGCGGTGCGCTCGATGCAGTCCGATCCGAACGTGACACGCCGTCCGGCACATTGCGCATCAACGCTGCCCCTTTTGCGGCACAGGCCATCATGGCGCCGCTCGTGATCGAATATCTTCGCCGCTTTCCCGACATGACGGTCGATCTGGTCACCGAAGGGCGTCTGATGGATATCGTGGCCGACGGTTTCGACCTCGGGGTCCGCGTGGCGGGACTGGTTCCGAGCGACATGATCTCGGTATCGCTCGGCCAGCCGCAGCGATATGCCGTTGTCGCCTCCGCCTCCTACTTTGCATCGCATCCGATGCCGATGGCGCCTCCGGATCTCCTCAAGCATCACTGCATCCGGGTGCGCCTTCCAGATGGCGCCCTCTTCAGATGGCGCTTTGAAAAGGACGGGCAGACGATCCAACTCGATGTTCAGGGCCCCATCATTCTCGATGAGGCGAACCTTGCGCGGACAGCCGTGATGGAGAATGTCGGCATCGGCTACTTCATGGAGCAGAATGTCATCGAGGATATCAGGGCGGGTCGCCTGGTCCGGATCCTGGATGACTGGACACCCGCCTTTCCGGGCCTTTGCCTCTATTATCCCGGCCGCCGAAACCTCCCCGTTGGCGTCAGGGAGTTTCTCAACCTGGCCCGCAGCCACGCGGCAAAGACCTTGAGGGCCGGTAGTCCCGTTTGAGACGCCCGTCGGCTTCAGTCGACAAGCGAAACCCATGCCTGACCATTCGTGTTGAAAATGGAGCTGAAGGCCCGGCGGACCACCGAGCCACGGCAGTCCGCTCTCTATCGACCGCACCGTCCCGCGGCCTTGGCGGGACGGGCGATGGAAGACCGGCCACACGGCGACCGGTCTTCTGCGCGATCATCGCGCATTTTGCGCCGCTTCCTCGATGAGGTCTGCCACTGCCTTTGGCTGCGAGACCATCACCACATGGGACGCTCCTTCAACGACAACCGTTCGCTTCGATGCTGCGCGCTCTGCCATGAAGCCCAGCGCCCGCGCGGGGATGTTCTTGTCGCCATCGCCGTAGACAAAATAGGACGGCAGCGCCTTCCACGCCGGCTTGCCTGACTTTTCCGTGAGCGCCGCCTGCGTGATCGGCCGCTGGCCGGCCGCCATGAGCGCAGCCTCCCCGACGCTCACGTCATGGGCAAACTGATCGTGGAACTTCTCCTGATCGATGGAGAGATCGATGCCGCCATCGGCGAGCTTGACAGGTGCGGCAAGCGCCTGCGCAAGCGTGCCGCCCGGAAACTTGCCGGCAAGATCGGCGGCCGCTTCGCCTTCTTCTGGCGCAAAGGCCGCCACATAAACCAGTGCCTTGACGTTATCCTTTCCATTGGCAGCAGTCGTGATCACCTGGCCGCCATAGGAATGGCCGACGAGAACG
The DNA here is from genome assembly GCF_042611105.1 of Neorhizobium fuzhouense. NCBI lineage: Bacteria > Pseudomonadati > Pseudomonadota > Alphaproteobacteria > Hyphomicrobiales > Rhizobiaceae > Neorhizobium > Neorhizobium fuzhouense. The sequence goes on from NZ_JBHFFP010000017.1 coordinate 21,500, forward strand.
ACGGGCCCTTTGACGCTAGCGACAATGTCCGAGACATAGGCCGCATCGGACGAGACGCTGCGCAACGGATTGGCCGCGGCAACGACAGGGTAGCCATCCTTCTGCAGGATCCGGGTGACGCCGTTCCAGCTTGAGGAATCGGCAAAGGCGCCATGAACGAGCACGACGGTAGGCTTGGCAGGCTCAGCCACCGCGTTCCCCGACAGCAGAGCGCCGACAACCGCAAGGCTTGCAACAAACTTGGACATGATGGTTCCTTTCTTAGGAAAACAGGGTGATTTTGGACGAAGACGTATCTGGCTGGTGACGCTGCGGCTGCTCAGCCGCGGATGAAGGCGAGAACGTCGGCGTTGAATTGATCGGCCTCGGTCTCTGCCAGCCCATGGGAGCCGCCCGGGTAGACCTTGAGCGTCGCTCCGGCGACGAGTTCCGCAGCCCGGTGAGCCGAGGCCTCGATCGGCACGATCTGGTCGTCATCGCCATGGATGATCAGCGTCGGACGGTCGATGCTCTTCAGGTCCTGCGTATAATCCACCTCGGAGAATTCGCGGATGCAATCATACTGGCCCTTGATGCCGCCCTGCAGGCCGATACGCCGGAAGTTCTCGCGCAAGCCCTCATTCGTGGCGACGCCCTCCCGGTTAAAGCCGTAGAAGGGAACCGTCAGATCGAAGAAGAACTGCGAGCGGTTCTTCGCCGTGTTCTCACGGATGCTGTCAAAGACCTCCATCGGCGTCCCCTTCGGGTTGTCGGCGGTCTTCAGCATCAGCGGCGGGACTGCGCCCACCAGAACCACCTTGGCGACACGCGCCGTGCCGTGGCGGCCGATATAATGCGAGACCTCGCCGCCGCCGGTGGAATGGCCAACCAGGATCAGGTCGGACAGGTCGAGCGCCTCGATCAATTCGGCAAGATCGTCGGCATACTGGTCCATGTGATTGCCGTTGAAGGTCTGATCCGAGCGACCGTGGCTGCGGCGGTCATGGGCGATGACCCTGAAGCCGTTCTGGCTGAAGAACAGCATCTGCTGGTCCCAGGCGTCCGACGAGAGCGGCCAGCCGTGCGCAAACAGGATGGGCTGGCCTGCGCCCCAGTCCTTGTAGAAGAGGCGGGTTCCATCGGTGGTGGTGAAAGTGGACATGTCGTTCTCCTGTGCGATGTTTTGTTGGCAATTGATTTGTGTGCGATCTATATGCCCGATGCTTTTCCGCCTGTCAATCGCTTGCAATTAGATCGCCCACAAATTATTTTACGGGAAAGGAGACAACCATGACCGACACTCTACCCGACGACGACGCAAGCCTGCCAGACGTGACCGGAATGCTCTGCTTTTCGCTCTACTCCGCAGGCCACGCCTTCACCCAGCTCTACAGACCCTTGCTGGACGAGCTCGGCCTTACCTATCCGCAATACCTGGTGATGGTGACGCTGTGGAACCGTGACGGCCAGAACGTCAAGGAACTCGGCCAGGCCCTGTTTCTGGATTCCAGCACGCTGACGCCCCTCTTGAAGCGACTGGATGCGGCGGGCCTGATCACCAGGACCCGCAATCCCAAAGACGAGCGCGAGGTCCTCATTCATCTGACGACAAAGGGACAAGCGCTGCAAGCCTCGGCAAGGGATGTGATGCGCTGTATCGAGGAGGCTGTCGGAATGGACGCAGACACAGTCAAAGCCATCAAGGCCTCGGTGGACAAGATCCGGGACAAGATCAGGCAATAGGGCCGCAATAGTGGCCGCGAGTCAGAACCGCCTCCTAAAAGGCAGTCTCGAATCATGCTCCGCCTGTCTTGTCAAATTCGGGCCGCTCAAACGCGCAAACGGGGATCGGTTGCTCTTTGTCCAACCTGCGGATCTCGACGAGGCAGGTCTGGGCGCCACAGCCCTGAGAAAGCGACGAGGCAGGCACATCCATGGTCACAGCGTTGGGATTGCCATGACGCTCGATCTTCCTGTCATGGTCCATATCGAACCAAGCGCCGGTGGAGAGGCGTGCGACGCCCGGCATGATTGCGTCTGAGACGATTACCGCCGAAATCAGGCGGCCGCGGGCATTGAAGACCTCGACCAGATCGCCGGCCTCGATACCGAGTGCGGCGGCGTCCGTGGGGTGAATGTGGATCGGTTCGCGGCCGCAAACCTTGCCAGCCTTGCTGTGCGGGCTGGCATCCAGCTGGCTGTGCAGCCGTCGCACGGGTTGATCAGAGATGAGATGCAGGGTGGATGCCCGTCTGCCAGAGAGACTAAGCCACTCCGGCGGTTCAAACCACGTGGGATGGCCTGGACAATCTGCCAACGAAAACCCGTCGATCGTCTCGGAAAAGATCTCGATGCGCCCCGATGGCGTAGACAGGGGATATTGGTCGGGGGCCGCACGAAAGTCCTTCAGCATCACGACGGGTGCCGTGTGCGAGCTTAGATCCAGCAGGCCGGCATGCCAGAACTCATCGAAATCGGGCAGGTCGACATTCAGGGCCGCAGCGTTTTCGCGGCTGACGTCGTAAATGCGCCGCAGCCACGCCGCCTCGTCAAGGCCTTCGGAAAAGTCGACGCCAAGCCGCTTCGCCAAGGCATCGAAGATGTCGAAATCACTGCGCGACTGACCGAACGGATCCTCCACCTTCTTCATCGCCACGATGAAGTCCTCGCCGCTTGAGGCGGCGATGTCGTTGCGTTCCAGCGGCGTCGTCACAGGAAGGACAATATCGGCAAGCTTTGCGGTCGACGTCCAGTACGGCTCGTTGACGACGATCGTCTCCGGCTTTTCCCAGGCCGTCAGCAGCCGGTTGAGATCCTGGTGATGATGGAAGGGATTGCCGCCCGCCCAGTAGACCAGCCTGATATCGGGATAGCCGTATACCTTGCCGTTATAGGTGAAATTTTTGCCCGGATTGAGCAGCATATCGGCAATGCGCGCCACCGGAATGAAGGTCTTGACCGGGTTTCGGCCTTGCGGGAAATCTCCGAACTTGAAGCGAATATTGTCATGGCCGACGGAATTCATCGCGCCATAGCCGAGGCCGAAACCGCCACCGGGCAGACCGATCTGGCCGAGCATGGCCGCAAGGGTAATCAGCATCCAGAAGGGCTGCTCGCCATGCACCGCCCGTTGCAGAGACCAGGAGACGTTGAGCATCGTCCGTCTTGCGGCCATTTCCCTGGCGAGCGTCACGATGCGGTCTGCCGGCACGCCACAGATTGACGATGCCCATGCGGGTGTCTTGGGGATGCCATCCTCCTGCCCCAGGAAATAGGGCCTGAACCGGTCGTAGCCGACACAGTGGCTGTTGAGAAATTCAAGATCGGCAAGACTCTCCGTGTCCAGCACGTAAGCCAGGGCCAGCATCAGCGCCACATCGGTATTGGGGCGGATTGCCAGCCATTCGCTTTCCACCGGCATATTGTCGGAGACGGGGCTGATGTTGACGAAGCGCGTGCCGGCCTGCGCCATGCCCCGCATTCCTGCGACGACGCGATGACGGCCGGGGCCGCCCTGGGATATCTGGGCGTTTTTCACGGGCACGCCACCAAAGGTGACGAACAATTCCGTCTCCTTTGCCATCACGTCCCAGGACGTATGCTGATTGAAAAGGCTGCTGAAACCGTCGATCACATGCGGCAGGATGACCTTGCCCGCCCCCAGACTGTAACTGTCGACATGGCTGACATAGCCGCCGATCAGGTTCAGGAAGCGGTGGACCTGGCTTTGTGCGTGATGAAAGCGACCGGCGCTTGCCCAGCCGTAAGATCCGCCAAAGATCGCCTCGTTGCCGAATTCTTCGCGGATCCGCTGGAACTCACCGGCCAGAAGATCAAGCGCGACATCCCATTCAACCTCGACGAACGGCTCGCGCCCGCGAAGATGAGGGTTGGAACCCGGACCGTTCTCCAGCCAGCTCTTGCGGATGGAAGGCTTTGCGATCCGGACCTGCCTGAGGTCGTTGGACGCCATGTGGAGGCCGATCGGTGACGGATCCGGATCTTCCGCGGTCGCCGTTATGGACAAGTCACCATTGCCGCTTCGGGCAATGTCGTAAACGCCCCAATGGCTGGCAGTGTGGACCTTGCTGCTGGGTAACCCGTGGGGGAGCTTCACTTCACGGCCACCAACTGCGCTTCGCGCCGGCCAAGGGCTTCGAGGACGATACGTGCGCCGTCTTCTATCGCGTGCTCGATCGCCGCGCGCGCCTCCTCGGCCTGCCCCTTCTGAAGGGCCTGCATCAGATCGTCGTAGTTGTGGTGCTCATTCGATGCCGACTGGGCTTCCGGATAAAGGTAATTGAAGCCGGGGCCAGCCTTCAGCCACAGCATTTCAATGACGCCGAGCAGGGTCGGCATGCGGGCCGCCGCATAGAGTACGAAGCGAAACTCCTTGTTCAGCGTGAGCGCCAGATGCTGATCCTTGTCGGCCTTGGCCGTGAGGTATTTCTTCAACAGCGCCTGCATCTGCCCGATGTCCTGCGCACCGATCTGGGTGGCCGCCTTGAATGCGGCAAGACCCTCCACCGATTTGCGGATCTCGGAAATCTCTGAATACTGGGCGACAGTCATCGTCGGCACACGGAAGGACTGTGCGGGCTCTGCCGTCAGGACACCGGAGGCTGCAAAGCGAACAAGCGCCTCCCGCACGGGCGTAATGCTCATGCCAAGCGATTCAGCCAGATCCTTCGTGACCAGCCGCGTTCCGGGCTCCAGTCGCCCTTCGATCAGAGCCGCGCGAATTTCCTCTTCAACATGGGTGACGAGGCTCTTTCTGGGGGCTGCGTTGAACAAAGCTGTACTCACATCTTCCTCACTTTTGGAAAATTTGCCCGTTTTTTAACACGGATTCAAAATTGCCCATATCTTGCTCAGAGAGAATATATCATATATCGTCATGCCATCAACAGCCCGCCAGCACGAGGCCGGAGGGCGTGACGTGGATATGAGATACAAACCCCAGAGGAAGTGAAGGCCCGATGAGAAAATTTGCCGCTCTCGCTCTTGCAGCGTCAATGCTACTGCCCATCACCGCTGCAATTGCAGAGGCTGCCAACCTGACCGTCGGGCGCGGCGCCTCCACCACCGCCATGGATCCCGGCTTCCTCAAGGAAAGCGCGACGATCGTCGATAACATCTTCGATACGCTCGTCATGCGCGACAAGGATATGAAACTTGTTCCGGGCCTCGCCACGTCCTGGACCGCCATCGACGACACGACCTGGGAATTCAAGCTGCGTCGCAACGTGAAGTTCCACAATGGAGAGGTGATGGATGCAGAGGCCGTCAAATTCACCATCGATCGCGTTCTCGATCCGGCCGCAAAGTCACCGACCGTCTCCTATATCCGCACGATCGACAGCGTCTCTATCGTCGATCCGCTGACGGTCCGCATCAAGACGAAGGGTCCCGATCCGCTCCTGCCAACCCGCATGAGCCGCTACCCCGCCTATATCGTTCCGCCGAAATACGTAAAGGACGTCGGCAATGACGTCTTCGCCCGCAAGCCCGTCGGCACCGGCCCCTACAAGTTCGTCGAATTCATCCCGGACCAGCATGTTATCCTGGAAGCCAACAAGGATTACTGGCGCGGCGCCCCTTCGATCGACAAGGTGACCTGGCGTGCAATTCCGGACGGCACCGCCCGTATTACGGCGCTTCTGACCGGCGAAGTCGATCTGATCGAGAACGTGCCGGTCGATATCGCACCGATGGTCAAGGCGAGCCCGGATGCCGATCTCGTGCAGGTCAAGAACGGTGGCCTCACCATCTATCTCGGCCTGGTGATGAGCGAGAAACCGCTGGATAACGTCAAGGTCCGCCAGGCGCTCAACATGGCGATCGACCGCCAGTCGATCGTGACCAACATCCTGCAGGGCATGGCCTCGCCGCGCGGCACGCAGGTCGGTGCCGCCGACTTCGGATACAAGGATGTGCCGGTCACCCCGTATGATCCGAAGAAGGCAAAGGCGCTGCTTGCAGAAGCAGGCTTCCCGAACGGCTTCTCGATCAAGGTGCAGTCGACCCACCGCTACATGAAGGACAGTGAGGTGGCCCAGGCGATTGCCCAGCAATTCGGCGATATCGGCGTCAAGGTCGATCAGGAAGTCCTCGACTGGTCCGTCTATACCCAGCAGGTTCCCCGCAAGGGACCGATCTTCATGCTCGGCTGGGGCTCCACCCAGACGCTGGATGCCGACGCTGCGGTCTATGCCATCTTCAAGACCGGCGAACCCTATTCCACCGCCTCCATTCCGGCATTGGACAAGCTGCTCGATGAAAGCCGCTCGATCGTGGACCCGACCAAGCGGGCGGCAGTTTTCAACCATATCCAGGATCTTGCCGTCGAACAGGTACCCGTCATCCCGCTCTACCAGGAAGATGCGCTTTACGCCAAGGCGAAGTCGGTGACTTTCGAGGGCCGTCCGGACGCGCGTATTCCGATCTTCGACATCAAGAAGCAGTAAGGTCAGCATGACACGGTTCTGGAATGTCAGGGAAAACGCGGACGCCTTGTTCGCCGGGTTCCTGCTGGTAACGGTTCTGGCGCTCTGCGTCCTCGTGCCACTGCTATGGCCGATCGATCCGGTGCGCGGCACCCTTACCGCGACATTCAAGCCCCCACTCTCCGTCATCGGCGGAGAGTGGCATCCGCTGGGAACTGACCAGCTCGGGCGAGATCTTTTCGCCCGGCTGGGACTTGGCACGGCGATATCGCTGTCCATCGTTCTCGCCGCCTCTGCCATCTCGGTGGTGCTTGGCACGACACTCGGCATGATCGCCGGTTATTACCGCGGCTGGTTCGACATCATCATCATGCGCGCCGTCGACGTCCAGCTTGCCATTCCGTTCATTCTCCTCATCCTGCTGATCGTTGCTGTCATCGGCCCCAGCATGGGAAATCTGGTTGTCGTGCTCGGCGTCACCGGCTGGGCGGTCTTTGCCCGTGTCGCGCGGGCAAAGACGCTCGAAATCCGCGAGCTGGAATATATCGACGCCTCACGCTCCATCGGCCTGTCGGACATGGTCATCATCTTTCGCCATGTCCTGCCCAACATCGTCGGGCCGATCACGGTCCTGATGACACTCGACCTGCCGCGGCTGATCATTCTGGAAGCCTCCGTCGGCTTTCTCGGGCTGGGCGTGCGGCCGCCGACCCCGACGCTTGGCAACCTGATCGGTGAAGGCCGCGCCTTTATCCTGCTCGCCAACTGGCTGGTTCTCTACCCGGGCCTCGTCATCGGCGCGCTGGTGATTGGCTGCAACCTCATCGGCGACTGGCTCGTGCGGCGTGCCGACAGCAGGAATACGTAACCCATGAAGACCCTGAGCTTCATCACCGGACGCGCACTGCAAGGCCTCGTCGTCATGTTTGGCGTCTCGGCCATCGTCTTCTTCGCCCTGTTTCTGACCGGCGATCCGGCGGCAATGATGATGTCGCCGGACGCTTCGCGCGCAGAACTCGAAGCCTTCCGTCAGGCCATGGGCTTCAACGATCCGATCTGGGTCCAGTATGGCCGCTTTCTCGCAAGCGCTTTAACCGGCGAACTGGGAACCTCCTTGCGCTTCCAGCGTCCGGCGCTCGGCCTTTTGATCGAACGCCTGCCGGCGACAGCCCTTCTGGCCATGACGGCGCTGCTGTGGAGCTCGCTGCTGGGGTTCGTGCTCGGCACCATCGCGGCCATTCGCAAGAACAGCGCCATTGATTTTGCCATCCGCATCATCTCGCTGCTCGGCCAGGCCATTCCCGTCTTCTGGCTGGCATTGCTGTTGATCATCTTCTTCTCGCTGAAACTGCGCTGGTTGCCGTCGAGTGGCATCGGCTCGGCTGCGCACCTCATCATGCCGTCGATCGCGCTCGGCGCCTATTATCTCAGCGCCATCACCCGCCTGGTCAGGGCGAGCCTGATCGAGGTTCTGGGAGAAAATTACATCCGCACCGCGCGCGCCAAGGGCATTTCATCGTGGCGGATCATCGTGCACCATGCGCTGCGCAACGCGCTGATCCCGGTCATCACCGTCCAGGGCATGTATTTTGCCTCGCTGCTGGGAGGCGCGCTGGTCACCGAGATCATTTTTGCATGGCCGGGCATCGGGCGTCTTGCCGTCGAAGCGATCCAGAACCGTGACTTCCCCGTCGTGCAGGCCGTCGTCTTGTTTGCTGCCGCCGTCTTCGTCATCGTCAACTTTCTCGTTGATCTCGCCTATGTCTGGCTGAACCCGAGGATCAGGCTGTGATTTCAGACGCGACATTCGAGGCCGCCCTCGACCTGACAAGCCAATGGTGCGCCATTCCATCGGTCAGGGGGGATGAAAAGCAGCTGCGCCGTCAGGCCGACGCCGTCACCGACTGGTTGAAGACGGAGCTCGGCGCATCGATTGTCTCCGCAGCATCCTCGCGCGGTCGCCCGCCGGTGCTTCACGCCCGCCTGGATGTCGGGTCACCGCTGACTGTCATCCTCTACAACATGTATGATGTAATGCCGGCCACGCCGGAGGGCTGGTCCGTCGATCCATTCCAAGGCGGCATCGTCGCTCTCGACGGCATCGGCGAAAGTTTCGTCGCGCGTGGCGCGGAAAACAATAAAGGACCGCTTGCCGGCATGCTGCATGCCATCAAGGCACTGCTGGATAGAGGCAAGCTGCGCGTCAATGTCGAGATCCTTGTCGATGGCGAGGAAGAAAGCGGCAGCGGCGCGATGCGTGACTATCTCGCCGATCCCGACTGCGCCGTGCGCACAAGCGCCTCCGCCATCTTCCCGTCCTTCTGCGAATATGGCGGCGGGGCGCCGCGCGTTTATCTCGGCTTTTCGGGCATTGCCAAGGGTGAAGTGCGTGTCGATGGCGGTCCGTGGGGCGGGCCGAAGGCAGCCATCCATTCCAGCAATGCACCTTGGATCGCCAACCCCGTGAGCCGCCTGCTCGAGGCCTTGTCCCTGATCGGCAAGCCGCCGACCGGGGAACTGGCGAAAATTGTCCTCAATGACGAAGCGATCGGCATCGTCAGCACACTGGCGAGGAACTTTGATCCGGCGGCAGAACTGCGCTTCCGCAACACGGAAGCCTTTTCGCTGGATGGCAATGCGCAAGTGCTGCTCGAGCATGTGCTGTCTACGGCATCCTTCAACCTGTCGAGCCTGGAAAGCCTGCCGCTGCGTGCAGACGGCGTCATCCCGCATGGCGCCCGCGCAAGCTTCGAACTGCGCACGCCACCATCGCTGGACCCCGCCGATTTTCTCGCCGACTACCGCCGGATGCTGGGTGCCGTCCCTGGCGCGGTTCTCAATGTCGCCGACAGCTATGCGGGTTTTCGCTTTGCCGCCGATGCGCCAGGGGTTGCGGCGCTTCTGAAAAGCTACGAGACGACGGCGAATTCCGTGCCGCAGATCTGGCCCTGGGCGATCGGTGCCGCCCCGGCCTATGCCTTTGCGCCGCACGCCCAATCCTTCCTGCTCGCGGGTGCCGGCCGCGGCGGCAATGCGCACGGGATCGATGAATTCATGACGCTCGAAGGGTTTCGCCGCTTCATGCAGTCGATCGCGACTTGGCTCGACCTGATGGGCCGAGAGGCTGAGGCCGCATGAGCACGATCCGTCATCTGTCTCGCGACGATGCCATCAAGGCCGGCGCTCTCGATTGGGCGGCTGCACTCGATGACGTGCGCGCGACGATCCGGCTCCTGCGCGACGGAAAGGCGGGCATGGTTGCCGAAAGCGTCATGCCGCTCGGGGCCGACCCGCGCAACAAGGCCTATGGCCTGCCCGCCTTCGTCGGCGGCGCGTATGACGCCGCGGGCCTCAAATGGACCGTGCACCGGGCCGAACCGATCGGCGATCTGCCGAGTATCAGCAGCACGACCATCATCAACCGCCTTGCCGATGGGGCACCCATCGGGAGCGTCGAGAGCGCCCTGCTCACCCGCATGCGCACAGCCGCCGTGTCGGCCGCGGCAATACGGGCGTTGAAACCCGGCGGCCTACGCTCCGCTGCGCTCCTCGGGGCCGGTGCTCACGCGCAGACGCATCTCGACATGCTGCTGTCGTTGTTTCCCAAGATCGAGACGATCCATCTCTGGAACCGCACGCCGGCGCATCTCGACAGGTTGATCGGCGAGGCCAGTTCCTCCTCAGCAACCCGGCTCTTGCCCCACGCCGATCTCGCCGAGGCCGTTGCAGACGCCGATGTCATCATCTGCTGCACATCGGCGCCTCAGCCGTTCATCGGCCCGCCCATGGTGCAGCCCGGCAGGCTGATCATGCAGGTCGGTTTCCATGAGGTGATGTTCGAAACGATCGCGGCGACCGATATCGTCACCGTCGATCTCTGGGGTGATTTTGCGGAAAAGAGCGCCAAGAGCCTATTCCAGATGTATCGCGTCGGCCAGTTTCCGGCCGAACGCGTGGCGGCGGACCTTCCAGCCATCCTTCTGGATGGCTGGAAGCCACCGGCGGATGCATCGCTCTATTTTTCGAGCTTCGGGCTCAACGTCTTCGACATCGCCTTTGCAGCCCGCATCCTCAAAAATGCCCAGGCCCTGAGCATCGGAACGCTGCTGCCCTCCATTTGATCAATGCCCATACAAGGAAACGGCCATGCTCATCACTGCCGCCGAACTCATCAGCAAGCTGCCGGAAGGCCGGCTCGTTCCTGTCGATGTCCGCCCGGAAACCGCCTGGCGCGACGCCAGCATTCCCGGCGCGGTAAGCCTTAATGTCTATGACTATTTCATTCCCGAAAGCGACGAGGCGGGCATTGCCGGCATGGCCGCTGGCGCTCGCGAGGCTTTTGATCGTCTCGGTCTGGGCAAGGATCGCGTGCCGGTCTTTTTCGAGGAGCAGACGGGAATGATCTCGCCGCGCGGCCTATGGTTCTACGAACTGGTCGGGCTCGAAGGCGGTCTCATCCTGGATGGCGGCATCGAGGCCTGGAGAGCGGCGGGCGGCGATATCGCTCCGGGTGCGGGCACACCGGATGCCATCCGGCAATCGGACGGCGATGTCGCCTTTCATCGTGAACTGGCCGCGTCCACCGATGAGGTTCTCCGGCATGAAGCCGACATCTTCGACGTGCGCCGCCGCACGGAATTCGAAGGCACCTTCTTGCATCCCTGCTGCGCCCGTGCCGGCCGTATCCCGCATTCGCATTTCGCCTTCTACGAGGACATGCTGCGGGACGGGAAATACCGTCCCGCCGACGAGATCCGCGAGATCGCCGAAAGGGCCGGCCTGTCACCGGATCGCGAGATCATCACCTATTGCCACCGCGGTGCCCGTGCGGCGACAGCACTTTACGGCCTGAAGCTGGCAGGCTTCGACAAGGTGAAGATCTATGTCGGCTCCTGGCACGAATGGGCCGGCAATGCGGCCCTGCCCCTGGAAATCGGCCCGGCCGAGGAAGTCTAGCTAAAGCCAGCTTTGGATCTCGATCGGGCTGCCATCGCTGAAACGTGAGAAGCGGAACGGCGTCGGGTCGACGCAGGGCGTCCGGTCCGTCGCGATTTCCGACAAGAGGCGCCCCGCCCCAGGACCAATGCCGAAACCATGGCCGGAGAAGCCGGTGCCGATCACAAGGCCCGGCAGCGCCTCAACCTTCGAGATCACAGGGATCACATCCGGCATGGTATCGATCATGCCGCCCCATTTCTGCAGGATCGGCACGTCGCGAAAGGCCGGGATGCCGACCTTCAGATGGGCTTCGACCCGTGCCAGCAGGTCCAGATCCGGCGTCGGATCGAGCACCCGGATCGTCTCGTAAATGCTCTTTTCGTCCAACCCGCGATGGCGGTATGCGACCAGTTCGTCGAAAAACGGCCTGCCGAAGCGCAGTTTCAGCGATTTCCGCTCCAGCCGGAAGGCCGGCATGAACTCCCTGAAGAAGCGAAAACTGTCCGGCACGATATCGGCGAGGCTGGTGGCCGAGGACGCGACGGTGAAACCGCCATCGAGCCGCTTGCGGATGGCGAAATCCGAAAAGCCCATTGTCGTCTCGATCCCGGCATCGACAGGTGCCGTCCGTAATACGGAAGAAAGAACTTTCAACTGCGGCAGGCGCACCCCATGCCGCGAGAGGAAATGCGAAGACCAGGCACCGCCGGCAACGATCACCGTCGAGGCCCGTATGCGGCCCTTCTCGGTCACAACGCCGGAAACCCTGCCCGCTTCGATATCAAGACCACGCACGGCGCATTGCTGAAGAAGGATGGCGCCCGCCGCCTGTGCTGCGGAGGCGATGGCGGGTGCGGCAAGCTGTGGCTCGGCCCCTGCATCTTCCGGCACGTGGAGGCCGCCCAACACCGTGCGGTTGAGATCCGGCACGAAGCCTGCGACCTGCGCAGGATCGAGGATTCTGGCATCAATGCCGAATTCGCGCGCAGCCAGCGCCCAGCGCTGATGGCGGTCGCGCGCCTCGGGCGTCTTTGCGGCATAGACGATCCCGCGCCTGCGATAGCCCACATCCACCCCCGTTTCCTGGCGCAACGTGTCCCAGATGGCGTGGGACTGCAGCATCAGCGGCAGCTCGCGCAGATCGCGGCCGGCAAGCCTCACCCAGCCCCAATTGCGGCCGGACTGTTCGCCGCCGATCTCGCCCTTTTCGAGAAGGGCAACGCGAATTCCTTGCCGGGCGAGAAAGAAGGCGGCGGAAACGCCGATGATGCCGCCACCGACGATCGCCACATCGACCGCATTGGGGTGCGTTTCGGAATCAGCGACCGGGGTCATGGCCGGGCCGCGATGAAGGAGGGGAGCGTTCATGTCAGTAGCAGTCTTCCACGCTGAAATGCACCGGAATTTCGGCAATGCTCGCTGTCCTGGGAAGTTCGAGGACCATATGGACGATCCGGGCTAGATCCTCCGGTTGGGTCAATTCCGTGCTGTCGCGACTGGCGAGCGCATTTCCCATGTCGGTCGCGACAAAGCTCGGACAGATGATCGTCGAACGAACACCGCTATCCTTGCCGCACTGGCGAAGGCCATGCCCCAAGGCGACCGCTGCGAATTTCGACATGGCATAAAGGCCGGAGCCCGCGGATTTGACCCGCTTGCCGGAGAGAGACGCGACCGTCACCACGCGGCCGGCGGCTGCCTTTTCCAGATGCGGCCAGGCGCGTTGAGAAAGCCGCATCGGCGATTTGACATTGACGTTGAAGATCAGGTCGAAGTCGGCGTCCTCCGCTTCCAGCACGGATTTCGGGATCATCATGCCCGCATTGTGCACCAGTCCATCCAGCCTGCCGAAATGGCTGATCGTCTGATCCACCCAGGTCCGCTCGCTTTGCAGATCGAGCGCATCGAAACGGCAGACCAAGGCATTCGGATTGCCGGCAAAGACGGAGGCTTCCGGCGTGCGCAGACCAAGGCTCACGGCCCAGCCTTCGGCAAGAAGCTTTTCCGCGATGGCAGCGCCGATCCCGCGCGAAGCGCCGCTGATCATCGCAACCCGGTTTGGCGTCGACATGTCTCTATTCCCTTTTCCCAAGCATCAGGCCGCGGCTGCCGCGTTGCCCCAATCCTCGCCGAACACCTGCACCAGATGCCCGGGCGACACTTCGCGATAAGCCCGCTTCGGCACGACATAGGACAAGGGTCTGACGGGGCTCTTGATCTCGTCATTGCTGAGGCCGCGACGGATGCCACGCCGGCTTGGGTCGGGGATCGGCACCGCTTCCAGAAGGCGCCGCGTATAGGGGTGCTGAGGATTTTCAAAGATCGAGCGGCGCGGCCCGATCTCGACGATCTCACCCAGATACATGACCGCGACGCGGTGGCTCATCCGCTCGACCACCGCCATGTCATGCGAGATGAACAGATAGGCAAGGCCCATGCTTTCCTGCAGGTCGAGCATCAGGTTGATGACCTGTGCCTTGATCGAAACGTCAAGCGCCGACACCGCCTCGTCCGCAACGATGACCTGCGGCGCCATGGCAAGCGCCCGGGCGATACACAGGCGCTGCCGCTGGCCGCCGGAAAACTCGTGCGGGAAGCGACCGGCCATGTCCGGCTGCAGCCCGACCTTGACCATCAGGTCGGCCACCTGTTCGCGGGCGTCCTTCTTGTCCGAGGCAATATGATGGGTAAGCAGCGGCTCTGCAATCGCATCCCCCACCTCGATGCGCGGATTGAGCGACGCGAAGGGATCCTGAAAAATCATCTGGATATGGCGGCGCATGTCGCGCAGTTGCTTGCCGGAGAGATCAAGGATCTCCCTGCCCTCAAGCTTGACCGATCCGGAATTGGCATCGAGCAGGCGCATGATCGCGCGGCCCGTCGTCGATTTGCCGCAGCCGCTCTCGCCGACCAGCGCCAGAGTTTCGCCCGCCTTCAGATCGAAGGAGACGTTCTCGACCGCATGCACCCGGCCCGAAACGGCGCCCAGAAACCCACCACCGATATCAAACCGGGCGGTGAGATCGCGGACCTCAAGCAGCGGAACCGGTTCTGCCGATACCGTATCTGCAACAGCAGGCATCTCGACAGGATCACCGCTTTCCACATCGATCAGCGGGAACCGGGCCGGGCCGGGCTCGCCAGCCATTGAACCGAGCTTCGGCACCGCGGACAGGAGTGCCCTGGTATAGGCGCGCTGCGGATCGGCAAAAATGTCTTCCGTCGCCCCGCGCTCAATCGCTTCGCCTTTGTACATGACGATCGTGCGGTCGGCAATTTCGGCGACAACGCCCATGTCATGGGTAATGAAGAGAACGCCCATGCCCTCCTCTTCCTGCAAGAGCTTGATGAGTTCGAGGATCTGCGCCTGGATCGTCACGTCGAGCGCCGTCGTCGGCTCGTCGGCGATCAGGAGGCGCGGACGGCAGGCCAGAGCCATGGCAATCATGATGCGCTGACGCATGCCGCCCGACAGCTGGTGCGGATATTCCTCCATGCGCTTTGCCGCAGACGGGATGCGAACCTTCTCCATCAGCGCGAGCGTTTCCTTGACGGCCGCCTTCAAGGACAGGCCGCGATGGGCGACAAGCACTTCGGAGATCTGATCGCTGATCGTCAGCGACGGGTTGAGGCTGGTCATCGGCTCCTGAAAGATCATCGCGATGCGATTGCCCCGAATGTCGCGCATCCTGCCTTCGGGAAGCTTCAGCAGATCTTGCCCCTCCAGCCTGACCTCCCCGTCGATGCGGCAGGTCGCGGGCTGATAGAGACGCATGAGCGACATTGCCGTCACGCTTTTGCCCGACCCGCTTTCGCCAACCAGCGCCACCGTCTCTCCGGCAGCGACATCGAAGGACACGTCGCGAACAACCGGCAGCCAGACGCCCTTGCGCCGGAACGAGGTTTTCAGGCTGGACACGCGGATGACGGGCTCTGCCATATCAACTCCTTTCGAGGTCGTCAGACGGTCGGTGGGTACATCTGCCTCAATCTGTTGCATGCCACAAATAAAAGCACCTTGCCAGTCAGGATACAGGATATATGATATATTTTGATTGCATGCGCCGACACGCCGACAGGCAGTGGTCGAGACACGAGGAGCATTTCATGAAACTTGAAGACATCCCCCGCCTCTCCCTCGGCTTTTTGCCGACACCGATCGAAAAGATGGAGCGGCTGAGCAGCGAGCTCGGCATCGCTCTCTCTGTAAAGCGCGACGATTTCACGGGCTTCGGTGGCGGCGGCAACAAGGTGCGCAAGCTCGAATATCTGATGGCGGATGCGGTTGCGCAGGGCGTGAACGTGTTGATCACCACCGGGGGACATCAGTCCAACCATGCCCGCATGACCGCGGCCGCCGCCCGCAAATTCGGCATGAAGCCGATCCTCGTCCTGCGCGGCAACCGCCCGGATCTGTACCAGGGCAATCTGCTGCTCGATCACCTGTTCGGGGCCGAGATCGATTTCCTCGATCCGGACGCCTATTTTACTGAGATCAATCCGCGCATGGATCATCACGCAGCGGAAGCCGAGGCGCGGGGCGAGAAGGCCTATATCATCCCGCTCGGCGGCGCGTCCGCACTGGGCGCCATGGGCTATGTGAACGCCGTGAAGGAACTTGCCGAGCAATATGCCGCCGCGGGCACCGCGACGCCCGATTATATCGTGGCGCCGGTCGGTTCGGGCGGCACGCTGGCTGGCCTCCATGTCGGTTGCGCCATGTTCATGCCGAAGACGGAAGTGATCGGTATCGCCGTGACCGGGAGTGCCGTTCCCTTCAGCGAGCGTATCGCCGTGATGGCCAATGCGGCAGCCGAGCTTCTCGACTATGACCGGCGCTGGACGGCGGACGAGATCCGCATCGAGAATGACTATATCGGCCCCGGCTATTCCATTCCCTCCGAGGCCGGCAATGCAGCGATCAAGCTCGCCGGCAACAAGGAAGGCGTGCTGCTTGACCCGGTCTACACCGGCAAGGCCTTTGCCGGCATCATGGGCTGCGTCGAGGCAGGGAGCATCGCCAGGGGGAGCTCGGTCCTCTTCATCCATTGCGGCGGCTCGCCCGCCCTCTATCCCTTCGCCGGTCAGCTGACCAGCGATCTCACCACCGCAACGGTAGGCTGAACCATGGTCTACCGCATTGGATGTGACGTCGGCGGCACTTTCACCGACCTTTGCCTCTTCGAAGAGGAAACCGGCAAGACCTTCTTCGTGAAGACGCCAACGACGACCGGCCATCAGGCGACGGCCGTGGTCCATGCCGCCCGCACGGCGCTTGGCATGGCTGGCATCGCCGCGGATGAACTGTCCGGTTTTGCCCATGGCACGACCGTTGCCACCAATGCGATCCTGGAGCGGCGCGGCGCCCGGACCGCGCTTCTCATCACCCGCGGCTTTCGCGATGTCCTGGCCATCGGCCGCCAGACGCGTGCCCATCTCTACGATCAGTATGCACGCAAGCCGGAGCCGCTCGTGCCCCGCGAATTCGTCTACGAGATTGGCGAGCGGCTCGCGCCGGACGGCACAGTCACTGAAGCTCTCGACGAGGAGACGGTCCGTGGCGCCATCAGCGCCATGCTCACCGCCGGTATCGAGACCGTCGCGATCTCGTTCCTGCATTCCTACGCGAATCCGGCGCACGAACGGCGTGCGGCCGACATCGTCCGCGCCATGGCGCCAGACCTGAAGATCTCGATCTCCTCCGACGTTCTGGCGGAGCCTGGCGAGTTCGAGCGCACCTCGACGACAGTCATGAACGCCTATCTGATGCCGCCCTTGAAGGACTATCTCGAGCGCATCGCCAATACGCTGGTTTCCGACGGCGTAACGGTGGAACCCGCGATCATGCAATCGGGCGGCGGCGTCATGCCGATCGAAACCGCAAGCGGCGTCAAGGCTGTTCATACCTGCCTGTCCGGTCCGGCAGCCGGGATGATCGGCGCCCGCCGCTTCGCCGAAGCCGCCGGCTACAAGAATGTCGTGACGATCGACATGGGCGGCACCAGCTTCGATGTCGGCCTGATCGAGGATGGCCAGATCCTCACCCGCTACGAGAGCGAGATCGAGGGCTTTCCGCTGCGCGTGCCGATGTTCGACATCATCACGCTCGGCGCCGGTGGCGGCTCCATCGCCCATGTCGATGCCGGCGGCCTCCTGAAGGTCGGTCCGGAAAGTGCCGGCGCAAGACCAGGCCCCGCCGCCTACGGCAAGGGCGGTGAGCGCCCGACCGTGACCGACGCCAATGTCATTCTCGGTCGCCTGCGACCGGGCCGCGAGATCGGCGGCGGGATCGTCATCGACAGGGAGAGGGCCGCAAGGGCCGTGGAAACCCACGTCGCCGGTCCGCTCGGCATCTCCGTTGAAGAGGCGGCGGTCGGCATCCTGCAGGTGGTCAACGCCGCCATGGTGCGCGGCATGCGGCGCATTACCGTGGAACGCGGGCTTGAGCCGCGGGATTTTGCCGTCATGGCCTTCGGCGGCGCCGGTCCGTTGCATGCGGTCGATCTCTGCGCCGAATTGGATGTCGAGACCGTCATCGTGCCGCCCTCGCCGGGCCTGCTCTGCGGGATCGGTCTCCTGCTTGCGCCGTGGAAGCACGACGAGACATCGATGATCTCCGGCCTGACCGATGGCATGTCCAACTCCGATATCCGCACGGCGATCGAGATACTGGTCAGCAAGATCATCGACCAGGCGAACAACGACAGGATCGACTTCAAGTCGGTGACGCTGGCTCCCGTCCTGGAAATGCGCTATCGCGGCCAGGGTCACCAGTTGCCGATCCACTGGACCCCGGATGGGCTTGACGCTGCGGTGGAGGCCTTTCACCAGGCCCACCAGCGTAGCTTCGGTTACGCCCGACGCGGGGAGAGCATCGAGATCTCCATGCTGCGTCTCAGCGCCAGCGCCCCACCACCATCCGACCGAATGCCGGTTCCCACCATCACCGCCAGCGACGACCCGGTGATCGCTCGCTCGCCGCTGTGGTTCGAGGGCGCCATGGTCGAGGTTCCGGTCTACGACCGCGCCAAGCTCGCGATCGGAACAGAACTTCAAGGACCGCTGATCGTCGAGCAGCATGACACGACGTTGATCGTCGGAGCCCAGACGCTCGTCGTCGATAGCCATGGCAATCTCATCATCAGGATGCAGAAATGAAGAACGACACCATTCTGGCCGAAGTCGTCCGCCACGGTCTGCAGGCGGTTGCGGAAGAAATGGGGGCGGCCCTGATCCGCACCGCCCATTCGATCAACATCCGCGACCGTCGCGACTTTTCCTGCGGCGTTTTCGATGCAAAGGGCCAACTCATCGCGCAGGCCGAGCACATTCCCGTCCATCTCGGCCTGATTGCCGGCGTCGTCAGTCGCACGATCGAAAACCTCGGCGAAGACATCGCCGCCGCAACGATGGTCGTCACCAATGATCCCTGGCTGACCGGTTCGCACCTGCCCGACGTCGTCGTCATAGCGCCTGTCGACGCCGAAGACGGCCGCCGCCTTGGCTACGTCGCCAACATGGCGCATCAGGTCGATCTCGGCGGTTTCGCGCCGGGAAGCCTGGCGCTCGGCACCGTTGATATCACGCAGGAAGGCCTGCGCGTGCCGCCGATGGTGCTGATGCGCAATGGAACGGTGGAGCATTCGACGCTTGCGCTGTTCAAGCTGGCGAGCCGCACGCCCGACATGGTGGCGGGTGATCTTCTGGCCCAGGCCGCCGCCAACACGACCGGTGCGCGTCGTCTCGCCGCCCTGATCGAACGCACAGGAGAGGAGCGGTTTCACACGGCCGTGACGACCTTGCTCGCGACCACCGAAAAGCGATTGGAAAACGCCTTTCGTGCCCTGGAAGGGCGCAAAGGTCAGTTTTCCGATACGCTCGAATGGCATGAGGCCGGGACAGATGTGGATCTGACGGTCGCGGTCAACCTCACGATCACCGATGGCACCTTGCATGCCGACTTTACCGGCACGTCCGGACAGGTGGCGGGACCGGTCAATGCGCCGGTCTTCCTCACGGCAAGCTGTGTGCTTTACGTGGTCAAGGCCATGCTCGATCCCGACATCCCCTCGAATGCCGGACTGTTTCGCCGGATCGTGCTGAAGACCCCGGAACGATCGATCGTCGATGCTGCAGCGCCCTCGCCCGTCGCGCTCTGCACCTCGATCACCAGCCAGCGCATCACCGATGCCCTGATCGGCGCGTTCAACCAGATCCGGCCGGACACGCCCATAGCCGCATCGACCGGCAGCATGAATGCGCTCATCCTCGGGGGCACAGATCCGGCAAGCGGCCGCTCCTACTCCTACGTCGAAACCTATGCCGGCGGCCAGGGAGGCCTCCCTGGTAAGGCCGGCGCCAGCGGCGTCCACTGCCACATGACCAACACCGCCAATTCGCCGGTGGAACTGATCGAGCGTGCATATCCTCTGACGGTCCTCGACTATGGCCTGATCGATGGAAGCGGTGGCGCCGGAGTATTCTGCGGCGGTCTCGGTCTTCGAAGAACCATTCTCGTCAATGCGGATTCGGTTCTCACGGTTCATCTCGACCGCACACGGCACCAACCCTGGGGCGTCATGGGCGGATCGCCGGCTGCAGGCTCCCGCATCACGATCGCGGACGAGGCCGGCGAGCGGCACCTCCCTGGAAAGAGCACAACCCGCATCAAGGCCGGGACCACAGTCAAAATGGAAACGGCCGGAGGCGGAGGTTGGGGGAGCGTCTAGAAAAAAAGCAGGGTCGGCAGATCCGCGATTGCGGGATACGTTGCCCGGCAATGTGAAACCTCCAGGATATGCGGGCTTGTCCTAGGTGACGAACGCGGCCGGCTCAACGATCGCTTCATTCCTCGGACGGCTTTCGGTTTCGAACGACAACGAAGGTGTCTTGCGCATTGCTGGCCCGTGCCCCTCCATGTGCCGGCGGCTGGCGACGATCAGCCGATGGGCTGGCGACCGAGTTGGTTTTAAGCAACCGACCCGAGTGGAAATCGCGGGCGACCATCCCGTCAACTGAACCACGTTGGGGACAGGATCCGTCTGGCGTTGACTGGTCAGGTGTTGATCAGGCGGCGACCATCACCCGAACGAGGCCGTCATCAAGCAGAACGCGAGCCTCGGACCGTTGCGCGTCGTTGGAGCGCAGCTGCGTCTTTGAGACGGTGATCTTCCGTCGCGCGGCTCCGTCATCGCCTGAAAAATTCAAAGCACTTCGGTTCTTCGTTTTTGATTATTTCTGAAAATAGAAATATGTGCAAAAATAGAAGTTAGATGCAATACATTTTTTGGTTGCGCATTTTTTATGAATTATTATCATGCATAAAAAGCCCGGATATTAATTTTCTAAATTTAGATAATAATAATATGGGCAAAATATATTAAATCTTTCTGCCGTTTTCCTTGATCAATATTGCATGTCGCAATTGAGCACTTGGATATTGATTATCGCGACAACGGCACTGCCCATTGCGATGGATCATGATGACCCAGCACCGTAGCATCACCCGCGTTCTCTCGTCCTCCACGGCTCTGGCGCTTGTATTGCAGCTGGGATTTGCCCCGGTTTCGCAAGCGCATGCGGGCTCCTTGCCGACAGGCGCCAGCGTCGCGGCCGGACAGGTTGCGGTCGGCACCTCCGGTACTGCGATGACGGTGACACAGTCGTCCGACAAGGCGATCGTCAACTGGAACAGCTTCTCGGTCGGCAATGGCTATTCGGTCAATTTCGTCCAGCCGGACCAGACCTCGGCGATCCTCAACCGCGTCACGGGCACGACGACCTCGACGATTGCCGGTAGCGTGACCGGCAATGGTCAGGTCTATCTGATCAACCCCAACGGCATCGCCATCACGTCCAGCGGCAGCGTCAAGGTCGGCGGCGGCTTTGTCGCCTCCACGCTCAACATGAAGGATGAGGATTTCCTCTCCGGAAAGCTGTCGCTTGAGGGCAACGGCGCCTCGGCTTCCGTCTCCAACCAGGGGGTGATCACGGTCGGGCGCGGCGGCTATGCGGCGCTGATCGGCGGCACGGTTAGCAATGACGGCGTGATTGCCGTCCCGCTCGGCAAGGTGGGCTTAGGCTCCGGCGAACAGGCCACGCTTGACCTCTCCGGCGATGGCTTCCTGCAGGTGGCGCTGCCGACGAAGGCCGGTGCAGAGGGGAAGGGCGCGCTGGTGGAAAACCAGGGCACGATTTCCGCCGATGGCGGCACGGTGGTGATTGCGGCAGCCACGGCCCGCGAAGCGGCACGCAACGCCATCAACATGTCCGGTGTTGTGGAAGCGCGTACCGTGGCGGGGCGCGAGGGCGAGATCGTGCTGGGCGGCGGCGAGGGTGGCAGGGTTGCCGTGTCCGGCAAGGTGAAGGCGACGGCTGCCGCGGCCAAGGGCGGCAAGGTCAAGGTCACCGGCAAGGCGATTGCGCTGGCGGGTGCCGAAATCGATGCCTCCGGCGCGGCCGGCGGCGGATCGGTGAAGATCGGCGGCGACCGACAGGGAGCGGGCGACACCGAGCGCGCCGAAACGACAAGTGTGGATGCCGCAACCGTCATCCGCGCCGATGCGACCGAAGCCGGCAAGGGCGGTGATATCGTCGTCTGGTCCGACCAGAAGACGGAATTTGCCGGGCTGATCACCGCACGCGGCGCCGGCGCCGGCCAAGGCGGCGATGCGGAAGTTTCCGGCAAGGCGGTGCTCGCCTATTCCGGCTATGCCGATCTTTCCGCAGCAAATGGGCAGTTCGGTACTCTGCTGCTCGATCCCTACAACATCACCATTTCCTCGGCATCAGCCTCCAATTCCAGTGGCTTCAGCGCCACCGGCAATGACAGCATCATCAACGTCAAGACGCTGGAGACGGCGCTCGCGGGCGCCAACGTGACGGTCACGACCGGTAATGACGGCAGCCAGACGGGCAATATCACGCTCGCAAGCAACCTCTCCTGGTCGGAGAACACGCTGCTGACGCTCTCGGCCGCCGGCTCCGTCTCGATCGGCGCTGCGCTGAAAGCCACCGGCACGCGCGCCGGGCTGGTGCTGACCAATGCGGACTACACGATCGCCGATGGCGGCAGCGTCACCCTGTCGGGCGCCAATGCCACGCTCTCCATCGGCGGCAATGCCTATACGCTGATCCATGATGTTGCGGGCCTGTTGGCCATCAACAGAGGCCTGTCGGGCCGCTATGCACTGGCGGGCGATCTCGATCTGTCCGGCACGACCTACAAGAAAGGATTGATCGGCGATAGCATGCTTGGTGGCATCAAGGGCACTTTCGCCGGCCTCGGAAATGTAATCTCCAATCTGACGATCGACAGTGCTTCTAGCTATGCTGGCCTATTCGTTATCATCGAGCGATCAGGCTCTGTTCGCGATCTGGATCTGTCCGGCGGAAGCGTGACCTCGACGACGATCGCTGCCGGCATGCTGGCTGGCTATAGCTCAGGAACGATCAGCAATGTTTCGGCGACTGGAAGCGTGCAGGGCAGTTCTAACGTTGGAGGCTTGGTCGGGGAAAATGAGGGAACCACCAGCGATGTTTCGGCGACTGCAACCGTGCAGGGCAGCTCTAACGTTGGCGGCCTGGTGGGCATCAACCGGGGCACGATTGCCGCCTCCCATGCGACCGGGTCTGTGACGGGGAGCGAACACACCATCGGCGGTCTTGTTGGCGCCAATTTCGGCGGAACGATCCGTGAGAGTTACGCGACAGGTAAGGTAAGCGGCAGCAGTGCCGAAGAGGTTGGCGGTTTTGTCGGACACAATCAAGGAAGCATTACCTTGTCCTACGCGACGGGTGCCACCACGGGGGCATTTTACGTGGGCGGTTTTGCCGGCGTTAACAGCGGTGGTGGTACCTCAACGATCACGTACTCCTATTCCACCGGCGCCGCGACCGGGAGCTCCTATGTCGGCGGTTTTGCTGGTTACTATGTCAGCGGTACGATTTCCAACGCCTACTCAAGCGGGCGCGTGACCGGCCAGCAGAATGTTGGCGGCTTCCTCGGCGCGAACAACAGCGTTTCCGTGGCGTCATCCTTCTGGGACAAGGACACAACCGGGCAGAGCATAGGCGTCGGCAGTGGCCGAAGCACCGGCGTCACCGGCCTCACCACGGCTGAGGCCCGCACCAGCGCCGCCTATTCCACCTGGAATTTCTCCACGGTCTGGTACCAGACCGGCGACATGCGCCCGATCCTGCGCTCCGAAGCGGCAACGGCGGGCAGCGATGGCGTCATCACCATTTCCAACCTGCACCAACTGGCGCTGATGGGCGCCAATCTCTCCGCGTCCTACAGGCTGGTCACGGATATCGATGCCTCGGAGACCGATGCAAGCGACGCGGATTATTCCGCCTCCGGCATCTGGGCATCGACCGGCTGGGTGCCGGTGGGACTGACGGGCGGTATGCAGTTTACCGGCACACTCGATGGACTTGGACACACGATTTCAGCCCTGACGATCAATCGCACGTCGGGCGGTGTCGGCCTGTTTGGCTATGTCGGCACCAATGGAATCCTGAAAGACTTTTCGCTGACGGGCTCCATCGTCACATCGGCCAGCAATGTGGGGTCTGTTGTCGCCTATAACTACGGATCCATCACGCAAGTGAGTTCCAGCGCCTCCGTTAAAGCGAATGAATACGCTGGTGGCTTGGTCGGGCAAAATTGGGGAACAATTGCGCAGTCTTCCGCATCCGGCTCGGTGACAGGCTCTGGAGTGGGGATTGGCGGCCTGGTTGGGGTCTCCAATAGTGGTCTGATCAGCCAGTCCTTCGCCTCGGGAACGATCACGTCGAACGGCATCTATGTGGGCGGGCTCGTCGGATTTTCTATCAACACGACCATCAGCGACGCCTATAGTATCGGTTCAGTCACGGGCTGGAACTATGTCGGCGGCCTGCTCGGTTCTTCCATCAATACGTCGGTTCAGCAAGCTTTCGCCGCCGGCAAGATCACCGCAAGCGATGGCGCGGACGCCGGCGGTCTCATCGGCACCCGAACGGCCAGCACCATTACCTCATCCTACTTCAACACAGAAACGACCGGCCTCACCACTGGCGTAGGCGATGGCGATGTCACCGGCGTCGCCGGCCTGACGACAGCGCAGATGCAGACGAAGAGCAGCTATTCCGGCTTGGACTTCAAGACGGTGTGGTACATGAAGGATGGCTCCTATCCCGTCCTGCGCGCCCTGACCCCAGGCCTTCCGACCGGCATCTCGATCACCATTACCGCCAACAGCTTCAGCCGCGGCTATGGCGATGCCAATCCGGGTCTCACCTGGAGCATCACCGATGGCGCGCTGGAAGAGGGCGACAGCGTGACCGGGCAACTGGCCACCACCGCCAACTCCTCCTCCGGCGTCGGCACCTATGCCATCACCCAGGGCACGCTGGCCATTTCCGATGCCTATGACATCACCTTCGTCGGCGGCACGCTGACGATCACCCAGCGCGCCATCACGGTGACCGCCGACAACCATTCGAAGACCTATGGTGATGCCAATCCAAATTTCACCTGGACGGTGACGGACGGCAGCCTCGTGAACGGCGACACGCTCTCCGGCACGCTTTCGACCACGGCATACAAGACCAGCAATGTTGGCGCTTATGACATCACCCGCGGCACGCTCGACAATGCCAACTACGCCATCAGCTTTGCCTCGGGCACGCTGACCGTTGAAAAGCGCGCCATCACGGTGACGGCGGACAGTTCCGGGAAGGTCTATGGCACAGCCAATCCTGGACTTACCTGGAAGGTGTCGCAGGGTAGCCTCGCCAATACGGATACACTCTCCGGCAGCCTCGCGACAAACGCCACGCTCACATCCAACGTCGGCCGCTATGACATCACTCAGGGCACCTTGGCGGCATCCGCCAACTATGCCATGACCTTCGTCCCAAACACGCTGACGGTCAACAAACGCGACATCGGCATCGCTGCCAACAGTGTCACGAAGGTTTACGGCGATGCCATGCCGCAGCTGACCTATTTCGTGACGAGCGGCGACCTCGTCTCCGGCGACACCATCTCAGGCAGTCTGGCGACCACCGCAACCCAGGCTTCCGGCGTGGGAAGCTATGCCATCACGCAGGGCAGCCTCGCCATTTCCGACAATTATGACATCCACTTCGGTTCTGGTTCTGTCACTGTAACCCCTCGCGCCATCTCGATCAGGGCAGATGACGTCTCCCGGGCGTATGGCGATCCCAATCCGCAGTTCACCTGGAGTGTCACCTCGGGCGAGGTGGTGAAGGGCGACACGCTGAACGTCAACGTGTACGTCAGTGTCCCGAGCACCGTCCCGGTCGGCAGCTATTCGATCATCACCAGCGTCGGCAATAACCCGAACTACTATGTGTCGAATGACTTTGGCACCATGACAGTGACGCCCCGCGCCATCACGGTGACGGCCAACGATCAGTCGAAGGCCTATGGTGACGCCAATCCGGAGCTGACCTTTACGGTTTCCAAGGGCGACCTCGTCGGGAGTGATACACTCTATGGCACCCTCGAAACCGACGCTTCCGCCAAAAGCAACGTCGGCAGCTATGACATCACCCAGGGAAGCCTGTACAACAACAACTATGACATTACCTTCGCCTCCGGCACGCTGACGGTAAAGGCTCGCGCCATTACGGTCACCGCCGACAATCAGTCCAAAACCTATGGCGATGCCAATCCGGAGCTGACGTGGAGCATTTCCGAGGGCAATCTCGTCAACGGCGATAGCATCTCCGGTTCGCTTGCAACGACGGCGAACGGCGCAAGCAGCGTCGGTAGCTATGCCATTGGTCAGGGCACGCTTGCCGCATCCTCCAACTATGCGCTGACCTTTGCCGCCGGCGCGCTGACAATCAAGCAACGGGCAATCACAGTCACCGCAAAGAACAGCTCCAAGACCTATGGCGATGCCAATCCGGAGCTCACCTGGACCGTGTCCGAGGGTGCCCTCGTCAATGGCGATACGCTTTCCGGCGCGCTTTCCACCACGGCCGATGCAAAAAGCGCCGTCGGCAAGTATGACATCACCCAGGGAACGCTCGACAACGCCAACTATGTCATCACCTATGAAGCGGGTAAGTTGAAGGTCAATCAGCGGGAGATCACGGTCACCGCCGACAGCCTGTCGAGGATCTATGGCGATGCCAATCCGGACCTCACCTGGGCAGTGACCAAGGGCAATCTCGTCAACGGCGACAGCCTGACCGGCGGCCTGTTCACCAAGGCAGATGCCACGAGCAATGTCGGCCTCTACGAGATCGCGCAGGGGAACCTGTCGGCCTCCAACAACTACGCGCTGACGTTTACCGCGGGCAGCCTCACGGTAAAGCAACGCGCCATCACGGTGGCGGCCAACAACCAGTCGCGCCTGTTCAGCCTGGACAACCCGGATCTGACCTGGGCCATCACCACCGGCAACCTCGTCAACGGCGATCAGGTCAAGGGTCAGCTTGCCACCGAGGCAACGGCAGCATCGCCGGTCGGGGAGTATGTCATCTCCCGTGGCGGCCTGACGGCGGGTGACAATTACGATCTCACCGTCACGCAGGCCACGCTCTCCGTCACCCCGGTTCCGGCAACGCCGATCAGCAGCCAGCTGCCGGAAAGCCTCGTGTCCTTCGGGGATGCCAATACCACCGTCTCCAGCCAGACCGCGCAGATCGTCGTTCTCGGCAGCAGCGCAACCTCTTCCGACATCGCCACCAACAGCATTTCCTGCAGCGACGGAGCCGAAAACGCCGACGCAGCCGCCTGCACCGCCAACTGATCCGCGCAAGAGACCAAGGTATGACCCGACTGCATTTTTCCCTGACCTGCTCGTCTCGATATTCGGCGCGATGCGGGCGCCCGTCGCTGCTTGCCCTGGCTTTGGCTTCGGCCTTCTATCCAGGCCTTGCCGGCTCGGCACACGCCCAAACCGCAAGCCAGCTGACTGAAAGCAGCTACGCTCCCCCCGTGATCCGCTCCCTGGGCAGCGGCATCGAACTGCCGGCCGTCGTCGGGCTCGTTGCGCCGGCAGGCGCCGATCGCGTCCACGTCACTCCCTCCGGCATTGTCGTGGAGAATGGCTTGCCGGACCTGGCCGAGGCAACCGCTGCCGTGGAAGCGCGCCTGAAGGGCAAGCGCGTCAGCGGCGCGGAACTGTTCGTGATCGCCCAGGATCTCGAATCCGCCTATGTCCGCGCCGGCTTGCTGCTCGCCCGCGTCTCCCTGCCGCCGCAGACGCTGAAGAACGGCAAGCCGTTGAAGCTCATCGTGACCGATGGCTATGTGGCCGCCATCGACGTCTCGGCACTGCCGGAGGCTGTCCGCGAGCGGGTGGCTGCCATCCTCAAGCCGCTGGAAGGGCGCCGCGGCCTGCGGAAAGGCGACCTGGAACGGCGCCTGCTTCTGGCCGGCGATACACCCGGCCTGTCGCTGCGCTCCACGCTGAGGGCAGGTGCTGCGCCGGGTGCCACCATCATCGTCATCGAAGGAAGCTATGCGCCGGTATCGGGCAACCTTGCGCTGGACAATGGCCTGTCGCGGGAGATGGGCCGGTATTCGCTGAGCCTCGGCATGGACATCAACAGCGTCCTCGGCCTTGGCGAAACCACCTATGTCCGCCTCAGCGGCTATCCGGGTGGCGGCGACCAGAACATCTTCAGCGATGATCCCCGCAACCGCCAGGTCGTGGCGGGTATCACGCTTCCGCTTGGCGCCGATGGCGTCTGGTTCAATGTGGAGGGTGTCGACAGCAAGACGCATCCAACCTCCGACCTCGGCTATACGATGGCCGACCAGTATCAGCGCCTCTCTACCCGTCTCGGCTATGGCTGGCTGCGCTCGCGCACGCTCAATGCCAGCACGCTGATCGGGCTTGATATGGCAGACGAAAGCCAGAAGATCGATCTGTCGGGCACGCGCACGGATTTTAGCGAAGATCGGCTGCGTGTGCTGCGTCTGACGCAAACCGCTGATGCCATTCTGGACAATGGCGGCCGGCTGTCCGGCAATGCCGTCTTCTCCTTTGGCCTTGATGCGCTCGGCGCCCGGCAGGGCACGGCAGCGCTGCCGCTGTCGCGCGACGGCGCCGAACCGGACTTCCGCAAGGCAGAACTCTCGCTCTCCTACGCCCAGGGTTTTGCCGGCGATCGCGTTCAACTGTCTGTGGCCGGGCGCGCCCAGACCTCGTTTGGCGATCCGCTCGTCGCCTCCGAGCAGATGTCGATCACCGGCATGGACTGGGTCTCCGGCTTCGACAGCGGCGCGATCCAGGCGGATACGGGCGCGGTCCTTCGAACCGAACTCTCCTTCCCGGTGGTGCTGCCGGCCCTGGACATGTATCCGGGTCTCGGCAGCATCGCCTCGCCCTATCTGTTTGCCGCCGGCGGCATTGCCAGGCTGGAAAATCCAAGCGCCGTGGAAAATGCCGTCACCCGGGCGGGTGCCTTCGGGGCCGGCCTGCGGCTTGCGCTGTCCGACAAGGCATCGCCCCGCAACAGTAGCCTTTCGCTGGAATATGCCCATGGAACGGCATCCGACCGTGATGCGGAGGATCGCTTCAACCTGCGCTTCCAGATCGGTTTCTGATCCGGCAAGCCACCCGCCGCCTCGGCATGGCGGGATCCACACCACCCCATGATGAAGATCGCCGCCGGGACCGTTTCCCGGTGGTGCGCCTTATGGAATGACAAGGACAAGACACGTGCGCTACGCTTCCAATCTCACCCGCCATGCCATTGCTTGCGCAATGTTCGCCGCTGCTGGTCTCTCTCTGCCAACCACGTCGATGGCCCAGGCCCCGGCCGCAAAGACAGATAAGCCCGCAGCACCGGCCCCCGTCAGCAGCGAACCTGCGGTCACGACGGCCACCTATGGCAACTGGGTGCTGCGCTGCCTGCGCATCGAAGCCGACGCCAAGCAGACAAAGCAGTGCGAGATCGTCCAGACCATCCAGGTGGAGGGGCAATCGCAGCCGGTGGCCCAGATTGCGCTCGGCCGCCTTCCGGGGGAGGCCGCCCTGCACATCACCGCCGTCCTGCCGGTCAATGTCAGCCTGCCGGGTAATGTCCATGTCAGCGGAAATGGCAAGGACGGCACGGACGAAAAGGGCGGCCTTGATCTGCAATGGCGCCGCTGCGCCGGCGGTGCATGCTATGCCGACGGCCAACCCGCCGACGACGTCTTGAAAATCTGGCGCAAGGAGCCGCAGGCGCAACTGCGCTTCATCGACGCCGCCGGCCGAACGATCGGCCTCCCCCTCTCCTGGAACGGCCTCCCGCAGGCCCTTGATGCACTGGCAAGAGGGTGACGAGGCTCAAGAACCTTGGGGCCACGGCAGGCAGCACGCAGACGATACGCGGTCACCTCGTCAATGTCCGACCAGTGCCGGACAGAGCATCCCGGATCGTCGACTTTCCAGCCGGTCGCCGATGGCGTACGCGCATGCCCAAACTACGCTAATCACCTGATCGAGTCTGGTCCCTAGAGTCTGTCAGATTTAAATTGAACCATAACCTGCATGTCTAAAATAGTTTGAGCACTCCTGCGGACTGAACGCCTTGAGGAGTTCTCCTATTCGTCTCCATGTTGTTTCGACGGTTCTCTCGTCCGCCTTTCTGACGAGCGTCTTGAGCTTGGCGAACTGAATAGCCCCGAGTTTCGTAGACACCCTCGGGTTAGATTTTCTGCTGCTTCTCGAACTCGACGGGTGACATCATTCCGTTTCTGACGTGCTTGCGTTTCGGG
>NZ_JBHFFP010000018.1:0-48113 GCF_042611105.1 Neorhizobium fuzhouense
TCCGTTCCTTTCCCAGCCAGGAAAATGCACCGGAAAACTCTAGCCAAAAATGGTCCAGTTTGAAGGGTTCAGATCAGCATGGCTGGTGGACTGAGATGCTTCATTCTTTCTTTGAGTCGCCAGCGCGCTGGCGGTCCAGATCGAGTCCGCAATCAATTGCGGTGTCAGCGTCACCGGCACAGAATGAATGACGCTCCGTACATCGAGTGCGATCTCGCCAACCTTCAGGAGTTGCGCCGTCGTCACGTTCTCCAGCCCCAGATCGGAAAGCGTTGTCGGAAGATTGATGCCCTGACAGAAATCTATGGCTTCGTGAATTTCGGTGAGCGAGCGGTTCTCCAGCACCAGCAGGCCGATGATACCGAAGGCCACCTTTTCGCCGTGGAAGAAGTGATGCGTCGGCTCCAGCACCGTCAGCGCATCGTGGATGCCATGGGCGCCGGACACGCCGCAGTTTTCAAAGCCCAGGCCACTCAGCAACGTATTCGCCTCAATGATGTTTTCCACCGCAGGCGTCAGCTTGCCATCGCGGGCAGCGACATAGGCCGCTCGGCCATCCCGCATCAGCACCTCATGGCACCGGCGAGCAATCGCCGCACCTGCCGCTGTCGTGGCATAGCCCTCGCCGATATAGTTGTTGGAACGGCTCTCGAAATTCGACCGCGCTTCATACCAGGTAGAAAGCGCATCCCCCATGCCAGCGACGAGGAAGCGGACCGGTGCCTTGATGATCAGCGCGCTATCGACCAGGACGACATCGGGATTGCGTCCGCACCGGACAACACGGTCGTAGACCCCCTCCTCACTGTAGATCACGCCGAGTGAACTGGTGGGAGAATCGGTGGAGGCGATGGTCGGCACCGTGACCGTGCGCGCGCCGAGATGAAGGGCGGAAATCTTGGCGGTATCCAGCGCCTTCCCGCCGCCGATGCCGATCACGACGCCTGCCTGCGCCGTCTTTCCCTCCGTGACGGTTCGGCTGACTTCGTTGTCCGAGGATTCGCCGGAAAACTTGACGAAATGGCTTTTGACGCCATGCGCCGTGAGATTGGCTTCCACTTTCGGGCGCAGCGTCTCCCAGAAGAAGCCGTCGATGACGATCAATGCTGATTGAGCCAGGGGTGCGATGTAGAGCCCAATGTCGTCGGTAACACCGGGGCCCTGCACATAGCGAAGCGGCCCGCCATATCCTCTTGCGGTCATGATCCTGTTCCTCTTTCGAATGTCCGGTGGTTAGCGCAGCGTCAGGCCGCCATCGACGGTGATCACTTCGCCCGTGGTGAACGAGCCGGCATCGCTGGCCAGATAGACGACCGACCCGGCCAGTTCCTCGACCGTGCCGATGCGGTTCTGGACAGCCCCCTTTTCCCAATAGTTGGCAACGACGTCGGGATGCTCGCGAAGCACGTCATCGGTCAGTTCCGTGCGGATGTAGCCGGGAGCAAGAGCGTTGACGCGGATGTTATGCTCGGCCCATTCGGTGGCGAGCGCCTTCGTCAGCATATGCACCCCTGCCTTCGAAACGTTATAGGCGGCGTGGCGGAAGGGCCAGTTGACGATCCGGCCCGACATGGAGCCGATATTGATGATCGACCCGCTTTTCTGCGCAATCATCCGCCGGCCGACATGCTTGGAAACGAGGAAGACGCCATCGAGATTGACGGCCATGGTTTGGCGCCATTGATCAAGGCTGCACTCTTCCGCGGGTGCCGGCAGCACGATGCCGGCATTGTTGATCAGGATGTCGATCCGCCCGAAGCGGTCGATCACCGCCTGCGTCATCCTTTCCACATCCGCCTCCTCGGCGACATCGGCCTGAAGGGCGAAACTGTCGCGCCCTTGCGCCTTGATGGAATTGGCAACCTCTTCGGCGCGTTCGAGCGTCGAGCGCACGATGATGGCGACGTCCGCACCGTGCGCGGCGAGCGCTTCGGCCAAGGCCTTGCCGATACCGCGCGAGCCGCCCGTGACGATAGCCTTGCGGCCTGTGAGATCGAACAGGCGGCGGTAATCCGTGCCAGTGTTTGACATGTTTGTTTCCTCCCTCGAATATTGGTCAGATCAAGCTGCGGTCGTCGAAGCCTGCGGCGTCCTGGTGACGGCTTCGCCTGAGCGGGCCAGAATGTGTTCGGCTGTGCGTTGCGCCTGCGCGACGATGGTCAGCGACGGGTTGACCGCCGTGGAGGATGGCAGGAAGGATGCGTCGACCACATAAAGGTTGTCGACGTCCCAGACCTTGCAATGGGGGTCCAGCACCGAGCTTTCCGGTGTTTTGCCAAAGCGCGCCGTGCCGCACTGGTGCATGGAAACCTTGATATCCATCTTGTTGGTAATGATCAGCGGATAGCCGAGCGAGCGCATGATCCGCGACCAGGCCTTTACCAGTTCATTGTGCGATTTGAGGTTGTTGGCGGTATAGCTCAGGCGGATGCGGCCATCGGGATCCACGGTCACGCGGTTGTTCGGATCGGGTAAATCCTCCGACATCAGCCACCAGTCCACGCTGCGATCGGCAAATGCGGACATCAGCCATTCCGGAGCCCAGGCAGCGCCTGCCGTCAGCATGCCGCCCTGCAATTTGCCGAGCCCCTGCACGTTGCCGAGCGGATAGGGCTTTTCGCGGTTGGCCAGATAGAAATCATTGATCGCCATGGATTTCTGGAAGACCACCCGGTTCTTCCTGAACGGCGAGATCGCCATCATCGCAGTGTTGTTATGGGCCATGTAATTTCGGCCCAATTGATCGGACAGATTGTTGCCGAGGCCGCGCTTGTGGGCATCATTGGCCGAGCGCAGAAGAAGTGCTGCAGAGTTGATCGCGCCCGCGCTGGATACGAAAAGATCGGCCTCGACTATCTGCTTTTGGCCCTGATGGGTCAGTTCCACGCCGGTGACGCGCTGGCCGCTCGGATCGGTCAGCAGCCGGTGCACCAAGGTCTCCGTGATGAGGTCGATCCGGCCGTTGGCCTTGGCAAGTGCCGGGTTGACGAGGCGCACTTCCGCATCCCCCTTGGCGCCGAGCTTGCAGGCAAATCCGTCGCAGGTGCGACAGCGGATACAACTGCCACCCTGGTGGTAGTCGATGGCGATTGGCAGCGGGAAGGGATGCAAGCCTTTCGCCTTCAGCTTGTCCTCAAAGTAGGCGATTTCCGGTTCGTGGCCGATGGCTGGATAGGGCATGGGTCCAGAGCGTGGCGGCTCGGTCGGATCGAGACCCGCTATGCCATGGGTGCCCATGAGGCGTTCCGCCACGGCATAATAGGGTTCGAACTCTTCATAGGAAACGGGCCAAGCGGGGGCCACGCCATCCTCGTGCTGAAGATCCTCGAAATCCTCGCGACGGAAGCGCAACGTTGCCGCGCCGAAGAACTTGCTGTTGCCCCCCACATAATAATAGGTGCTGGGGTTGAAGAGCTGGCCGTCCTTGTCACGCCATTCTTCCTTTGTGGCATATTTCTTCTTGTGAAAGACCGCATCGACGCTCCAGTTGTCGTCTTCACGCGGCAGGCGCGGACCGCGCTCGATCATCAGGATACTGCGGCCCGATTCCGCCAGACAGTTGGCCAAGGCGCCGCCACCGACGCCAGCCCCTACGATGATCACATCGTAAAATCTCTTCAACTCACTCATCTCTCTCTCCCGTGCCTGAGTATCCTTCCTCCGAAAGACGCTCCTCACATGATTGCGCCCACCTGCCAGGGCACAAATTCGTTATCGCCATAATTGTAGATTTCGCTCAGCGTCCGCTCGCCCGAGGCTGTCGCGATGACCGCTTGGAAAATGCGCTTGCCCACCTCTTCGACCGTCTCGTCGCCGGTGACGATGGTGCCGCAATTGAGGTCCATGTCCTCCTGCATCCGCTCATACATCGGCGTGTTGGTGGCAAGCTTCAGCGAGGGGGCGGGCTTGAAGCCCGAGACCGAGCCACGGCCGGTGGTAAAGCAGATAACATTGCAGCCACCCGCCACCTGCCCCGTGACGGCAATCGGGTCATAGCCGGGCGTATCCATGAAAACGAAGCCGCTTTCGGTGATCCGTTCGGCATATTCGTAGACGGCGTTGAGCCGCGTCGTGCCGCCCTTGGCGACCGCACCGAGCGATTTTTCGAGGATGGTGGTGAGCCCGCCCGCCTTGTTGCCATGGGACGGGTTGTTATTGAGTTCCGCCTGACCGCGCGCTGCGTAATCGCGCCACCACTCAATGCGCTGGAGAAGCTTTTCCGCCACTTCCGGGCTGCGGGCGCGGCGCGTCAGCAGATGTTCGGCTCCATAAATTTCGGGTGTTTCTGCAAGACAGGCCGTGCCGCCATGGCCGACCAGAAGATCGGCGGCATGACCCAGCGCCGGATTGGCGGAAATGCCGGAATAGCCATCCGATCCGCCGCATTCCAGTGCCAGCTTCAGTTTGGAGACCGGCTGTGGCGTGCGCGTGAGCGCATTGACCGCGGGGAGCATGGCATCGATGGCGGCAATTGTCGCCTCGATGGATTTGCGCGTGCCACCGGTTGCCTGAATGGTCAGCGTACGCAAGCGCTCCGCCTCCTTCAACTGGTGGGCGGCCAGCAGTGCCGGAATCTGGTTGGTCTCGCAGCCAAGGCCGATCATCACCACACCGCCCACATTGGCGTGGGTTGCGTAACCGGCAAGCGTGCGGGTGAGATAGCGATAGCCTTCCGCTGCCGTGTTGATGGCGCAGCCGCCGGCATGGGTCAGCGCAATCACCCCGTCGACATTCGGATAGTTCTCCAGCCGTCCCGGCAGCGCGTAATGCTGCGCCACGGCTTTTGCAACCGTCGCCGAACAGTTCACGGAGGAAACGATGGCGATATAATTGCGCGTTCCCGCCTCGCCGTTCGCGCGCTCGAAGCCCATGAAGCTCGCTCGATGCTCAACATAGGCAATGTCTTTTGCATCGACGCAGAACTCATGGGCGAGTTCGACGTCGCGCATGGCCATATTATGCGTGTGGACATGATCGCCGATGTGGATCTCGCTCGTGGCGAAGCCAATGATCTGCCCATATTTGATGATCGCCTCGCCAGGAGCAAGATTGGCAATCGCAACCTTGTGACCTTGCGTTATCCGGCCTGTCAGGCTGCGTCCACCAAGCTCTGGAAGAGCCGTAGGCTCCAGCGTCATGCGCGCCACGGCAACGTTGTCCTGCGCATTCAGCCGCAAGAGCGGTGACGAGGCCGAATAGATAGTCATTGCTCATTCCTCTCCGTCGAATAAAGCGCCCTGCTCTTCGTACATGCGGGCCATAACCGCGAAAGACGTATCGAGGTGGATGCGCATGGCGAGTTCTGCTTGATCGGCATTGCGGTTGGCCAGTGCCCGCACGATCGTATCGTGCTGCTCCGTCACCATCGCGAGATGGCCCGGCACCGGCGCACTGAGCTGGCGCATGCGATCGAGATGCACCTTGGCGAGCGTGATGAATTTCCAGATGCGTGGATAGCCGCTGATGCCGGCGATCGCGCCGTGGAAAAGGTCGTCGCAATCCAGATATTTTTCGAGTTGATGACTATCGAGGATCGACTGCATCTCTCGAACCAGGTTCTTCAGATGCTCGACATCCGCATCGGTCACATTGACCACCGCCTTGCGCACGCTTTCAATTTCCAGCGCCCGACGAATGACAAAGCCTTCCTCAGCGACCTTGAAGGAAATGCGGCTCACATAGGTGCCGGAGTGCGGAAAGATATCGACAAGTCCTTCGTCGGCCAGCTTTTGCAGCGCTTCACGCACCGGTGTGCGGGAAACCCCAAGTTCCGCACACAGGTCCTTCTCCGAGACGACGGCACCCGGCTGCATCTCTAGATGGACAATCGCCTCACGCAACAACCAATATATTTGTTCTGCCTTCGGAATTGACCTACTTTTTTCAACTTCCATATCAATCTCAATCAGTTCAACTGCTTAAGCGCCTAACAAGAACTTTCGAAACCATGTTGACAGGCGCTTTTTGATCTGCATTTATATAACTCATATATTAGTTGGGGGCGCAAGCGAAAAATTGCCTGCCGCCGAAGAGGAGAAAAGTTCGGGCGAACGAGGAGGTTGGCCCGAACCATCAGCACAACAGAGACAGATCGTGGCACCGCATGCAGGCGGCCGAATGCGGCTTGCCGTGCAGCAATTTTGCAAGTCGAAGGCACAGGCAGGACATGGCAACCATCAACTATCTCACGCGCATCGAATTCGACGCGGGCTCCATCCAGAGGCTTCCACACCTGCTGGCCGAGCTTGGTGTGCGCAGACCCTTGATTGCAACGGACAAAGGCCTGGTCTCCATCGGCCTGGTTGAGAAGGTTCTCGGTCTCTTCGAAACCCGCCCCACAGTCTTCGACGGCACGCCGGCCAATCCGACGGAAGATGCCGTGATGGAGGCGCATGCACTGTATGTGTCCGAGGGCTGCGATGGCATTGTTGGTCTCGGCGGCGGCTCCTCTCTCGACCTGGCCAAAGCCGTGCGGCTGCTGACGGGCCATGCCGCCCCGCTTGCGCAATATACGGCCGTCGAGGGCGGCGCAGCCAGGATCCACGGCAGGATCTGCCCGATGATTGCCGTGCCCACCACATCCGGCACGGGTTCGGAAGTCGGTCGCGCGGCCGTCATCATCACGGCCGAAGGTCGCAAGCTCGGCATCCTCAGCGGCCATATGCTGCCATCCATTGCGCTTTGCGACCCCGAACTGACCTACGGCCTGCCGCCGTTTCTGACGGCCGCGACCGGCATGGATGCCCTGTCACACTGTCTCGAAACCTATATGGGCCCGTCCACCAATCCGCCTGCCGATGCGATCGCGCTCGACGGTCTGAAACGCGGCTTTCCCGCCATTCGCAAGGCCGTGGCCAGCGGGCAGGACCACAAGGCCCGCTGGGACATGATGATGGCAGCGCTGGAAGGGGCGATGGCGTTCCAGAAAGGACTTGGCGCCGTTCACGCGCTCACCCATCCGCTCGGGGCCATCCGCGCGCTGAACCTGCATCATGGCACGCTGAATGCCGTTCTGATGCCGGCCGTCTTGCGCTTCAACCGTTCGGTGATCGGCCAAAAATGGGATGTGATGGCCGAGATCCTGGGCGGTCAACCCGATGAAGTCATGGCCCAACTTAACAAGGATATCGGCATGCCCAGCGGCTTGAAGGCGATGGGCGTGACCGAGGCCATGATGGAAAAGGTCGCCGGCGAGGCGCTGCACGATCATTGCCACGCCACCAATCCCCGGCTTGCGACCCGGGAAGATTATCTGATGCTTTTGCAGCAATCGGCCTGAGGCCGCGAACCACCGGAGGGAGGAGACAACATGAGCGAATTTGAGGATACGAAAGATCGCGCGCACTTCATGGGCGATCTGAAACTGACACGACGCGGCGTCTTGAGCGCAGGCGCGGCCATCACGGTGGCAGCAGCCCTCAGCAAGCCGCGTGTCGCCGGCGCGCAAGAGCTGAAGTTCTGCGCATCGCTGGGCTGGACGGTCTGGGAATCGGGTCGCCACATCGTCAACGGCTATAAGGATGCCGTGGCAAAGCTCGGCGGCACACTCACCATTGCCGATGCCAATTACGACATCAAGAAGCAGGCCGACCAGATCGCGGCCTTCGTCGCCTCCAAGCCGGCTGCAATCTTCATCACGCCCGCCGATGCCGCCGCCATCTCGCCTGCCGTGCAAGCAGCCGTTGCCTCCGGCATCCCGATTTTCTGCGGCGACAGCTATGTGCCGAACACCACCGTCACCTCCACGGCGATGTCGAATAATTTCGGCCTTGGTGCAGCGGGCGCCGAATACATCGCAAAGCGCCTGAACGGCAAGGGTCAGGTGGCGCTGGTCAGCCTCCCCTCCAACGAATCCTGGGATCAGCGCACGCTCGGCGCAAAATCCGTGTTCAATCGCTTCCCGGATATCAAGGTCGTGTCCGAGATCGCCTTCGCGCTGGGCGGCACGACGACACCGCGCCAGGTGGTGGATAATATCCTCACGGCCAATCCTGATTTGAACGCCATCTGGTGCGCCTGGGATGGAGCGGCCTCGGAAGGCACGCTGGCCATCCGCGCTTCTGGCAAAAAGGTGTTCATCACCGGCATTGATGGTGGCCGCCAGTCCTTTGAGTACATCAAGGCGGGTTCGCCCTTTGCCATGACCATGGCCCAGAGCTTCTACGAAATGGCCTACATGAACGCTTTCTATGCCCATGAGGTCGTTGCAGGCCGCAAGGCTCCGCGCTTTGTCATCACGCCATCCTACGCGGTGACGCAGGACAGCCTGAAGGACCTCAAGGAACTGCCAGACACCTACGACCAGCCAGGCGAGGCGATCAAACTCGGCTGGGCTCGCGCGCTTTGAACTGACGTGTGGCAGGCCGTGCGCGGCCTGCCGTTTCCCAATGCAGGTGGAAAGGCTTGGTGCTGGATATGGCAGCCATTCTCGACATGAAGGGCATTGAAAAGCAGTTCGGCGTCGTCAAGGCCCTGGACAACGCGGATTTTTCTCTGGAAGCCGGCGAAATCCATGCCCTTCTCGGCATCAATGGCGCGGGCAAATCGACGCTGATCAAGATCCTCTCCGGCGTCTACACCAAGGATGCAGGGGAGATCGCGATTGCCGGCGAGAGTGTCGAGATCGGCACGCCTGCTGCTGCCATCGCCTGCGGCATTGCGTCCGTCCAGCAGCACCCGGAACTGGTGGATGATTTCACCGGCATCGAGAACATCTTTCTCGGTCAGGAGGCACCGCAGCCCGGGCTCGGACGCAGGGTGGACCGCAGGGCCCTGAAGCTTCAGGCCGAGCAATTGCTGAAGCGTTTCCCCATCGAGATCGATCTTGAAGCCCGCGTCGGCGAAATGCCGGCGGTGGACCGGGAAATCGTTGCCATCCTGCATGCGCTGAGCCGTGAACACATTCGCATCCTGATCCTCGACGAGCCGACGTCGACGCTGACCGAGCGGGAAAAGACATCGCTCTTCCACCTGATGCGGCAGCTGAAGGCGGCAGGCATCGCCATCATCTACATCACGCACCGCCTGGAAGAGGTCTTCGAGATCAGCGACCGCTTCACGGTCTTTCGGGCGGGCAGGCGCGTCACTACGCTGACCTGTCATGAGGCAAGAACGTCCAACATATCGATCCCCGAACTGATGCTGGACGAAAAGCCCGGCGACATATTCCCTCCCAAGGCGAAGAGCGCCGCAGGAGAAGCACTTCTGGACGTGCGTGGCCTCTCGCGGCACGGCCTGTTTTCGGACGTAAGCTTCACCCTGC
Source organism: Neorhizobium fuzhouense (assembly GCF_042611105.1). NCBI lineage: Bacteria > Pseudomonadati > Pseudomonadota > Alphaproteobacteria > Hyphomicrobiales > Rhizobiaceae > Neorhizobium > Neorhizobium fuzhouense. Next base: position 9,263 of record NZ_JBHFFP010000018.1, read on the forward strand.
GGCGCGGAGAAATTCTCGGTATTTTCGGGCTGGTCGGCTCCGGCGCGGACGAGTTGTCCAAGGCGCTCTTCGGCGTCATCCGCCCCGATGCAGGCACCATAACGGTGAAAGGCAAGCAGGTTGCGCTGAAGGACCCGCATGATGCCTTGCGCCAGGGCATTTTCCTCGTTCCCGGCGACCGTCGCACAGAAGGGCTGACCCTGTCGCGCGACGTCATTTTCAACGTGACGCTGGCGCATCTCGGCAAGGCCTCCTTTCTCGGCGGGTTGTTACGCTTCGGTTCAAATCGAAAGGCTTCGGCAGGCCTTGCAAAGCGCGTGGCCCTGCATCCCATGACGCTGGACCGGCCTGTCAGCGCCTTCTCCGGCGGCAACCAGCAGAAGATCGTCATCGCCAAGGGCCTTTACCGCGATGCCGATATCTACATCTTCGTGGAACCCACCGTCGGCGTTGATATCGGCGCGCGCGCCACGCTCTATGCGCTGATGCGGGAGCTTTCCGCCCATGCCGGCGTGCTGGTCATCTCGTCTGATTGCGATGAGGTGCACGGCGTCGCCGACCGGATGATCGCTCTCTACCGGGGCCGCCCCGTTTTCGTGCCGGATCAAAGACCGAGCCGCGACCAACTTCTATCCGCCGGCATCATGGGAGCACGCGCATGACGGCCCTGAAATCCTCTCCGCTTGCGCTGCGGCTGACAGCATTCCTGGTGCTTCTCGGTCTGATTGCAACGGTGTTCCAGTCTTTCGCCCCCGCCTATCTCAGCGAAAACAATCTGCATGCCCTCTTGCGCCATATGTCGGTGAACGGGCTGACGGCAATCGGCCTGACCTTCGTCATCGTCGTTCGTCACTTCGACCTCTCCTTCCCCGGCGTGGCATCGCTGGGGGCGATGACTCTTGGCTGGATGCTTGCCAATGATTTTACGCTGATGCAGAGCGTGGCAGGCGGCATCGCTATCGGGCTTGTGGCTGGTCTGATCAATGGTAACGTCATTTCCTATCTGCGCCTGCCCGATATTGTCACCACCATCGCCACCGGCGGGGTTGCGGTTGGCCTTTCCTATTTCTACAGCAACGGCACATCCATTTCGGAAAACTTCTTCATGTCGGGCATTCTCGACCTAAACGATTCCAGATTCCTGTCGCTCGACATGCCGGTGGTCATTCTCCTGGCTGCCGCCATCGTCGCCTTCATCGTTCTGCATTGCACCCGCTTTGGCCGCGCCTTCTATGCAACGGGTGAAAACCGACGTTCGGCGGCCTTCTCCGGCATTCGCGTCAGGGCCTATGTGCTCACGGCCTTCGGTCTTTGCGGTGCGCTTGCCTGTCTCGCCATCACGCTGCTGGTTGCATCTTCCGGCGCAGCCAACGTCACAGCCGGCAACCAGTTGATGATGCCGGCCTTTGCCGCCGTCTATCTGGGGGCAGCTCTCTTCGGCGCACCCTCCATTCCGGCAACTCTTGGCGGAACGCTGCTGATGTCGGCCATGCTGAACGGCTTCACGCTGCTGGCTATCCCTTATTATTACAGCGACGCCATCGTCAGCACCGTTCTGATCGCCGCCATCGGCATTTTCGACCCGAAACTCACCACACTGCTGGGCGGGCTATTCAGCCGCCAACCAGCACGCTGAGCGAAGGGGTAACCAACATGACGGATATGACCATGACCACGGCAGAGCGCGCAGCGGCAAAGCGAGGTCCTGATGTGAACGGCTTCTTCCTGCGCTACGGTCTCTTTCTCCTCCTGGTGCTCGTGATGCTGCTCTTTGCGTGGCTGAGACCGAGTTTTATCAGTGCAGGTAATATCAATGACATGCTGCTTTCGACCAGCATTGCGGCACTGATGTTCCTTGGCCTGACCTGGATCATTGCAGCAGGCGAGATCGATGTGAGCTTCATGTCCGTCGCAGCGCTCGCCAATATGGTCGTGGCGGGGCTTGTCGTCTCCGGAAACGGCTGGGCCATCGCCTGTCTGGCGGGTTTGCTGGTCGGCGTCGTCTTCGGCCTTGCCAATGGCGTGCTGGTCGCAATCTTTCGCTTGCCGGCGCTCGTCATCACCATTGCCACCGGTGGACTGGCGGGATCGATTGCGGCAGCCATCGGTCTTGGCACCTCGATCTCCCTGTCCTCCACCGGCTTTGTCGGTACGCTGCTGCACATCAATCTCGGTGTGCTGCCGCTGCTGACGGTGATCGTTGCCTTTCTTTATGGGCTAGCCTGGTTCGTGCAGGAGCGACTGACCTTCGGCCACTATCTCTATGCCTTGGAGCAGAACCGTGCGGCGGTCATCGAGGCGGGCGTTCCGGCAAACCGGCTGCTGCTCATTCTCTATAGTCTCTCCGGTGTCGTCTCCGCTCTGGCAGGCATTCTTCTGACGGCAGACCTCTCCTCTGGCCAGCCCTATATCGGCACCTCCTACTTCATCGACGGGCTGACGGCCGTGCTGCTGGGCGGCATGGCGCTGAAATTCGGCAAACCCAATGTCATCGGCACCATGACCGCCGTGCTGCTGCTCGCCGCCCTCCTCAGTGGGGCTGCCCTGCTTGGCTGGACGGACGCGCAGCGCCAGATCGTGCGCGGTGTGCTGCTGCTTTGCGGCGTCGCTGTCGTTGTCTGGGCTCGCCGCAAAACCCGCGCACACATTTGAATTTTATGAGGAATGAGCATGAAAGCGACTGACAAACGTCCCGTTGGCAAAACCGGTATCAGTGTTAGCGCCCTTGGCGTCGGCAGCGCCCCTCTGGGCGGTCTCTACGCCTCGGTGGCCAAGCAAGACGCCATGGCCATGCTGAACCAGGCCTGGAATTCCGGCATCCGATATTTCGATACCGCACCCATGTATGGCAACACCCGCTCAGAACATCTGGTCGGTGAATTGCTGCGGGAGAAGGCACCGGAAGCGCGTGACTGGGTTATCTCAACGAAGGTCGGCCGGTTGATGACCACCGAACGGGCCGGCCGCAAGCTGCCGCCCGCACCGCCGAAGAACCCGCTCGATCCAGGCTGGTGGAACGGTTTGAATTTCCGCGAGGTGTTCGATTACACGTACGACGGCGTGATGCGCAGCTTCGACGACAGTCAGCAGCGCCTCGGATTCCCCCGTCCCGACCTTCTCTATGTGCATGATATCGGCCGCGTCACCCATGCGGATCTGCATGAGCACCATTGGCATGCGCTGACCAAGGGCGGCGGCTTCAGGGCTCTGACCGAACTGCGGGCGGCGGGCGACATCAAGGGCTTCGGGCTGGGCGTCAACGAATGGCAGATCATCCGAGACGCGCTGGAAGAAGCCGATCTCGACTGCTCCATGCTGGCTGGTCGCTACACGCTGCTCGATCAGGATGCCGAAGAGGAATTTCTGCCGCTCGCGCAAAAGCGTGGCATGGCGCTGGTCGTCGCAGGTGTGTTCAATTCCGGCATTCTCGCCTCCACCTCCGGACGGCGGAAGTTCAATTATGCCGATGCGCCTGCCGAAATGATCGAACGGGCCGAAAAGCTTCGTGCCGTCTGCGACAGTTTCAACGTGCCGCTTCCCGCAGCCGCCATCCAGTTCCCGCTGCGTCATCCGGCGGCCACCTGCGTCGTCATCGGCGCCAAGACGGCTGAGCAGATCGCCACCAACATCGCCTGGTTCGAGCAGGAGATCCCTGAAGACCTTTGGGCAACGCTCAAGGATCAGGGCCTGATCAACCGCTGATTTCGAACTCGGAGAAACATGATGCTGAAGACCCTCGACCCGCTTCTGACCGGCGAACTGCTCGCCATCCTGGCTGATATGGGCCATGGCGACGAAATCGTCATCTCGGATGCCAATTTCCCGGCGGTCAAGGTGGCGGAACGGCTGATCCAGATGCCGGGCATCGATGCCTGCGCCGTGCTCACCGCTGTCCTCTCGCTGCTGCCGCTCGATGATTTCGTCGATCATCCTGCCGCCGTTATGGATGCACCGGGCGAGCGCCCGGTCATCTATGCAGACTTCGAGACGATTATCGAAAGAGAGGAAAAGCGCGGCATACCTTTGGAGGCCATCGATCGGTTCGCCTTCTATGACCGCTCCAAGACCGCCTTTGCCGTGGTCTCCACCGGGGAACGGCGGCTCTACGGCAATATCATCCTCAAAAAGGGTGTCGTGCGCTAAGCCGGCCGCGATGGGGAGGAGACCGCCATGCTCGATAGTCATCAACATTTCTGGAAGGTGGAACGCAGCGATTATGGCTGGCTGACACCGGAACTCGGGTCCATCTACAGGGATTTTCTGCCCGGGGATCTGACCCGCGAGATGCGCCGCGCGGGGATCACCCGCACCATTCTTGTGCAGGCGGCGGAAACCGAAGCGGAAACCGATTTCCTGCTGGAGATCGCCAGAGAAACGGATTTCGTCGCCGGCGTCGTCGGCTGGATCGATATGGAGGCAGAGGATTTTGCCGCGCGTCTCGCACGCACCCGGCAGAACCCGAAATTCGTTGGCCTTCGCCCGATGCTGCAAGGGCTTGACGACGACGCCTATATCCTGCGCCCGAAGGTGCTCGACAGCCTGAAGGCCGTGGCCGACAGCGGCCTCACCTTCGATATCCTCACCTTCACCCGCCACCTGCCGCATGTGGTTGCAGCGTTGAAGACCGTGCCTGGCCTCAAGGCCGTGGTGGACCATATCTCCAAGCCGGAGATTGCAACGGGCACGCTCGATCCATGGCGGGGGCATATGGAAGAGATCGCAGCTTTTGCGAACGTCTCCTGCAAGGTGTCCGGCATGGTGACGGAGGCAAGCGCCAATTGGCAGGTTGAGGATTTCCGACCTTACGTCGATCACGTCGCCCGCTGTTTCGGCCCCGACCGCCTGATGTTCGGCAGTGACTGGCCGGTCTGCACGCTGGCTGCCAGCTATGCGGAAGTCGCCAATCTCGCGCGCACTCTCCTCTCAAGCCATTTCGGACCGGAGGACCTGCACGGTATTTTTGAAAAGAACGCGGCGCGTTTCTACGGCGTCTGAACGCTGTCGGGCGTGAGATCGGCATTCTGTGAGGAGGAATGAATTGGCATCGAATTTTGAGCAACAGAGCTCGCTCGAGCCGTATGTGCGGCTTGCCGGAATTTCCAAATCCTTCGGCCCGGTGAAGGTGCTGAAGGACGTGTCCTTCGATGTGCGTCCGGGCGAAATCCATGCGCTCCTCGGCGAAAACGGCGCGGGCAAATCGACGATGATCAAGATCCTCTCCGGTCTTTATCAGGCAGACGGCGGTGTGATGGAGATCGAAGGCCAGCCCATGCGCTTTGCCACCGCCAAGGATGCCAATGCCTCTGGCATCGCAACCGTTTATCAGGAGCTTCTGCTGTTTCCAGAGCTGACGGTCGCCGAAAACATCTTCCTCGGTCACTATCCGCAAAAGGCCATGGGGCGTATCGACTGGACAGCGGCCCGGGCCAAGGCGCGTGAGCTGCTGGACAGTCTCGACTGTCATGATCTTCATGTCGATACCCGCATCGCCACGCTTTCGGTGGCGCAGCGCCAGCGCGTGGAAATCGCCAAGGCGCTTTCGCACAAGGCCCGCATTCTGATCATGGACGAGCCGACGGCCTCGCTCACCGAAAAGGACGTCACCCGGCTGATGGAGGTCGTGCGCAGCCTGAAGGCGCGCGGCGTCGGCATCATCTATGTCAGCCACCGCATGCCGGAGATCTTCGCACTGGCGGACCGCGTTTCGGTGCTGCGCGACGGCATGATGATCGACACGCGCGACATTACCGAGGCCGATGAGGCGACGCTTGTCTCCATGATGGTCGGCCGCTCCATCGAGCAGCTCTTCCCCAAGGGGGACGCCAAGATCGGTGAGCCGGTGCTGGAAGTGTCCAAGCTCAATCACGGCCATCTGGTACAAAACATTTCCTTCACGCTGAGGCGCGGCGAGGTTCTGGGCATTGCCGGTCTTGTCGGTTCGGGCCGCACGGAACTGGCGCTGACGCTGTTCGGCATCACGCCCGCCACGTCCGGTGAAATCCGGGTGAAGGGCAAGCCGGTTTCCATTCGCACGCCGCGGCAGGCCCGCGATCTCGGCCTTGCCTATGTGCCGGAAGATCGTGGCCTTCAGGGCCTCGTAAAATCCATGAGCATTAACGAAAACCTCTCCATGGCAGCGCTGGACCGCATTGCGCCCGGCCTTTTCCTCAATTTTGCCGAGGAAGCGCGCCGCGCTGTGGAGGCCGTGAAACGGCTGGGGGTTCGCGCCAGAGCCGGCATTCACCAACCTGTCGGGGAATTGTCGGGTGGTAATCAGCAGAAGGTGGTAATCGCCAAATGGCTGGAAACCCGGCCCGATATCCTGATCCTCGACGAGCCGACGCGCGGCGTCGATGTCGGTGCCAAGGCCGAAATCCATGCGATGATGAGCGATCTGGCCGCCAAGGGCCTTGCCATCATCATGATTTCCAGCGAATTGCCGGAGGTGATCGGCATGAGCGACCGCATTCTGGTGATGAACAATGGCCAGGTCACCGGCATGATCGACCGGGCAGATGCCACGCCTGAAACGGTGGGTGGGGCCATGACCGCGCAGGCAAAATCGAAGGAGGCTGCGTAATGGCTGTCCTTTCCCAGGCTTCCACGTTGTCTACCCGCAAGCCGCAAAATTCCCGCTCCTTCATCGCACGGCTGATCACCGATTATGGGCAGGAATGCGTGATTATTGCCGCCATACTGCTGCTCTTCGTGGCCGTCGGGCTCTACAATCCACGCTTCCTCAGCACCTCGAACCTCACCACCATCTTTTCCGGAAATGCCTATATCGCTGTTGCTGCCATCGGCATGTCCATGGTCATCATCACCGGCCATATCGATGTCTCGGTGGGCGCGCTGATCGGCGTGCTGGCAACCATTTCCGGCACATTGGCCGTATCCGGCTATCCGGTCTGGGTGGCCTGGGGAGCACCGATCATCCTTGGAATGGCCGTCAATTTCATCGTCGGCTGGCTGGTCGCCTTTGCACGCATTCCCTCCATCGTCGTGACGCTCGGCATGATGTCCATCCTGCGGGGCGGATTGATCTCCATCACCGGCGGCACCTGGATTTCCGGCCTGCCGAAGGCGTTCATGATCGCGCAGTGGAAGCCCTTTGGCCTGCCCTTCCCGATCATCGCCATGGTGGTCTTGACGCTGCTCGCCGCCTGGTGGATGCGCAACTTCCCCTTCGGTCGCTCGCTCTATGCTGTCGGTGGCAATCCGGAAGCCGCGAAAGCCACTGGCATCTCCAGTGAGCGGCGCGTGCTGGCGGTCTTTGTCATCCATGGCGCCATTGCCGGCATCGCCACCATCCTGTTTGCCACGCAATTGCAGGTCATCCAGTCCACCGTGCCGCCGAATCTGGAACTGACGGTGATAACCGCCGCCGTCATCGGGGGTGTCTCCATCCTCGGCGGATCGGGCACCGTCATAGGCTCCACTCTGGCCGCCATCCTGTTTGCAGCCATCGGTTCGGCGCTGATCTTCGTGAATGTCTCCGCCTATTGGCTGAGAGCCGTGATCGGCGGGCTGATCCTCATCACCGTGCTTGCGGACATGATCCGCCGCCGCCCGAAAAAGTAAGGAGGCATCCATGTCCCTGCGTACGCTGCTCCGGCACGAAACCATTCTCGCTCTCGTGGCCGTTGTGCTGCTTGTGGCTTTGGCTTTCCAGTCCGCCCAGTTCTTCACCGGCGCAAACCTGCTCAATCAGGGGCGCCTGATGACGGAAGTCGGGCTCGTCGCCATCATCATGACCTTCGTCATCATCACCGGCGGCATCGATCTCTCCGTCGGATCGATCCTCGGGCTCACGGCCATTCTGACCGGGGTGTTCTGGCAGAATCTCGGCCTGCCCCTCATGGCCGCTGCCGGTCTTGCCATTGCGGTCGGCACCTTCTGCGGTTTCGTCAACGGCTTCGTCATCACCCGCTTCGGCGTGCCGCCGCTGATTGCGACATTGGCCACGCTTGCACTCTACCGCGGCCTTGCTGAAGGCATCAGCCAGGCGCGCTCGGTGCGCGGCTATCCGGACTGGTTCTATGTGTTGGGCCAAGGCAACATTCTCGGCGTTCCGACACAGCTCTGGATCCTCATTGCCTTTGCCATCCTTGCCAGCGTTCTTCTCGCTGCCACGCGCATCGGTCGCAGCATCTATGCCATTGGCGCCAATGAAGTTGCTGCCTTCTTTTCCGGCCTGCCGGTCAACCGCACCAAGATTGCCGTCTATACCGCATCCGGTTTTGCGGCGGCACTTGCCGGAGTGATCTTCGTGTCGCGCGTGTCGACCACCCGCTCCGACATGGGGACCGGGTTGGAACTCGACGCCATCACCGCCGTCGTGCTGGGCGGAACCTCGATCTATGGCGGACGCGGCAGCGTCATCGGCACGCTGATCGGCCTGGTTGTGATCCAGAGCCTGAAGAACGGGCTTTCGCTGGCCGGCATCAAGGCGGAAGGCACGGCCGTGCTGATCGGCCTCATGCTGATCGGCGCCATTCTCATGACCACGGCGTTCAACAAACGCCGGGCCTGAATTCAATCACGCATCTCGCAATAATGGAGGAGGAACCTATGCGCAGATCAATGATGACCACCCTGCTGGCTCTCGCACTGTCGGCCGGCACATCGCACGCCGCCCCGGTCTGGACCGGAGCGGACGACCAGCCCACCAGTCCGCTGGCCTGCGATGGCGCACCGGCTGCTGCAGCGCCCGTTGCCTATAATGGGGGCACGCCTGCAAAGGCACCGGAGCGCAAGGGCAAGACCATCAAGGTGGTGGACGTGCCGAAACTGGTCGGCATCGGCTATTTCAACTCGACATCCCAGGGCGTCAAGGAAGCCGCCAAGGAACTGGGCACTGTCGATGCAAAAACCGACGGCTCCACCAAGGCCAATATTGATGACCAGATCACCCTGATCGACAATTACATCACCTCAGGCGTTGATGGCATTCTGTTTTCAGCCAACGATCCGGTGGCCATCGCACCGGTGCTGAAGAAGGCGCTCGCCGCCGGCATCAATGTCGTGGGCTACGATGCGGATGCTGAGCCCGACGCGCGCCAGTGGTTCGTCAATCCGGCAACGCCAAATGGCGTGGCGAAGTCTCTCATCGATACGCTCGCCAAGGAGATCGGTGAGGACGGTTCCTTTGCGATCGTCACTTCGACCTTCACAACGCCCAACCAGGCGCGCTGGATTGCGGAAATGTCCGCCTATCAGGCGAAATGCTACCCGAAGATGACGTGGCTGGAGACTGTCGAGGCCCAGGAGGACAACATTCTCTCCTTCAATCAGGCCAATACGCTGATCAACAAATACGGGTCGGACATGAAGGGCATCATCGGCATGACCAGCGTCGCGACGCCCGCCGCCGCGGACGCTGTGACCCAGGCCGGCCAGTGCGGCAAGGTCTCGGTCGTTGGCCTTGCGACACCGAACCCGATGAAGCCCTACATCAAGGACGGCTGCGTCAAATCTGCCGTCCTGTGGAGCACTGTCGATCTCGGCTATGCTGCGATGCAGGCCCTGCGCGCCTCAGCCGATGGCACGCTGAAGCCAGGTGACAAGACGTTCAAGGCTGGCCGTCTCGGCGAGCTGCAGATCATCAATGGCAGCCAGATCCTGCTTGGCAGCCCGGCAGTCTTCACCAAGGATAATGTCGACACGTTCGATTTCTAACCGCCTCAACAGGCGCCCGGGTCAATCCTGATCCGGGCCGCCTTCTCTCAAGCGAAGGCTCCAGTGGCAACAGCCGCAATGGCTATGGAAAGAAGACGGTTTTAATGGAAGATAGCTCTCTGGAGCTGTCGATACCGTAAGATCGGCAATCGAGTTTCGCCCCTCAGCTTCCGGCCAAGTATCATCGACGACCCGAACTGCCGCCTGATCGGTCACTGGTGGTTCGTTGAGTCAGGTCTGTAGGATCGCGACCTTGTCGAGCGTGGCTCCACTTTCTAGGAAGTGGGAGCCTCCGGCACACCCGGGTCGGTTCACCAGAGTGACGGTGCGCACACCAAGTGCGTCAACCGACGCATCTGTGAGCAGAAATAGACAGAGATGATGCATCGCCTTGAGAGGATAGGAACCAACGATCGGAGATCTTTAAGGCCCTTTCGGCTCTGATAGTGCTCAGTTGTCACGAGGTTGGTTTCTCTCGCAAAGGCTTGTCCGCGAAGGCAGCGGACGGGTACCAGTGACCGTCGCTTTGCCGTCTGTAACCTTTGCGGCGATCCTTCATGCCCAAATGGCCGTTGAGCATGTGCCGTCCGGCATCCTTCTTCTGGTCAAGCTGGACTACGGGCTTCGTCGGCCGGTCCGTCCTGCGGCTGGTCTGGGCATTCGCCGTTGAGATGCCGCCAAGAATGATGGCGCCGATCATCGCGACGGATAGGTAAGCTATATTTTTCATGATGAACTCCCGAGATTGTTGCAAGACGATGCCCCTATCGCCCTCCTGCTCCGGCCAAAACCCGAACTTTGCGTTCGTTTGCAGTTATTTACACCTCTGGTGACGACTGGGTCGCGACCTCTCCGGTCGGCGGGGTTATCGGCTGCTTGCGCCGTCGAGACCCGGTGATCCAGACCAGCAGGTCATCCAGGAAGGTGAAGACGACCGGGATGATCAGCAGGCTGAGGAAGGTTGAGGTGATCAGGCCGCCGATGACGACGATCCCCATGGGCTGGCGAAAGCTAGAATCGCCAGACACGAGGCTGAGGGCCGCCGGCAGCATGCCGCCGGCCATGGCGATCGTTGTCATGACGATCGGCCGCGCGCGCTTGTGGCAGGCATCCACCAAAGCGTCATAGCGGGACATGCCGGCGCGGCGCGCCTCTATGGCATACTCGACGAGCAGGATCGAGTTTTTCGAGACGATCCCCATCAAAAGCAGCAGACCGATTACGGCCGGCATGGAAAAGCTGGTGCCCGTCAGCACCAGGGGCAGCATCGCTCCGCCAAGCGCCAACGGCAGCGCCATCAGGATCGTCACCGGCTGCAGGAAGTCGTGGAAGAGCAGGACCAGCACCGCGTAGATGCAGAAGATGCCGATCGCCATCGCTGTCCCGAAACTGCTGAACAGCTCGCTCTGGCGCTTCAACTCACCCTGTTCGACAAACTTCACGCCCTGGGGCAGGTTCTTGTAACCGGGCAGTTGTGATGCCTCGGACGTCACCTCCGACAAACTCCTGCCGTTCAGCTCGACCGTGATCGAGACGTTGCGCGACCGGTCGAGCCGGTCGATCTGCGTGGGGCTGGAGCCGAGCGATATGTCGGCAATGGCGCCGAGGGCAACTTTGCCGTCCTTGCCCTCTACAGGGATGAGCGAAATCGCATCGAGCGACTGCCGGCTTGCCGTATCGAGCATGACGCGGATCGGGACCTGGCGTTCCGGCAGATTGAGCTTCGACAGGGCTGCATCATAAGCGCCAGCGGTGGCGACCCGGATCGCCTCGGCGATAGCCTTGGACGTCACCCCCAAAGATGCAGCCTCTGCGAGATCCGGCGTGATGGTGATCTCCGGCGATTGCGTGGCCGCCGACGAGGTCACGTTGCCGATGCCCGGCAGCGTGCGAAGGTCGGATTCAAGGCTGGCAGCTGCCTTCTCCAGAAGCTCCGAATCGTCGCCGGCCAGCGTCAGCGTCAGCTGCGTCCCATTGCCGCCGGATCCGATCTCGATCCGGACACCGGGCAGGTGTTCAAGCGCCTGACGCAAATCCGCCTCGATCTGCGACTGCTTGACATCGCGATCGTCGATCGGCGTCAGGTTGACGACGAGCGTGGCGCTGTTGGTACTGGTACTCGACGTGCTGTTGATGCCGCCGGTGGAAGCGGTACCCGTTGCCTGGAAAACTGAAGTGACGTGGGCCACTCCAGCAACGATGGCGGCCGCCTTTTGCGCCGCTTCGTCCGTCGCTTCGATTGTCGAGCTCGGGGGTGTTGTCACCGTAACCTGGGTCTGCCCGTCATCGGAGGCCGGAAAGAACCCGGTCGACAGATGGCTGAGAAGCAGGACGGTGAATGCCAGGAACCCAATGGTCCCCAGCACCGGAATCCAGCGGCGGCGAAGCGCTCCCTTGACCGCCCACATGTAGGACCGCATCAGCCGACCGTCGTCTTTGTGCGGCTTGCCGCTCGCCTTCATCATGTAGGCCGCCATCATCGGCGTCACGAGGCGTGCAACCAGAAGCGAGGCAAGGACGGCGACCGAGGCGGTGATGCCGAACTGCTTGAAGATGATGCCGGGAATGCCGCCCATGAATGCAGTCGGCAGGAACACGGCGACGAGCGTGAACGTCGTCGCGATAACCGCCAGGCCGATTTCGTCGGCGGCTTCCATCGCCGCCTCGAAGGGAGCCTTGCCCATGGTGAGGTGGCGCTCGATATTCTCGATCTCGACAATTGCGTCGTCGACGAGGATCCCGACCACCAGCGACAGCGCCAGCAGCGTGATGGTGTTCAATGTGTAGTCGAGCAGATACATCACGAGAAAGGTCGGGATGATCGACAGCGGCAAGGCCACGGCGGCCAGGAGCGTCGCCCGCCAGTCGCGCAGAAACAGCCAGACGACGAAGATTGCAATCAACGCGCCCTCGTAGACCATGTGCATCGAGGATTCATAGTTCTGCTCGATCGGGACGATCGTATTGTAGGCTTCCTCGATCGTCACTTGCGGATTGTCCGCGGCGAATGTCTTCATCGCCGCGCGGACCTCGTCGGTGACGGCGACGTCCGAGTAGCCCTTGGAGCGCTTGATCTGCGCAGCGATCACCGGCTTGCCGTTGATATAGACAAGCGAGCTCAGGTCGCTGTGCGAATCGGTCACCGTGCCGAGTTCGTCCAGCCGGACCCAGCTTCCGGCCGGAAGCGGGATCGGCGTTGCGGCGACCTGCTCTGCGCTGTTGGCGGCAGCCCGGGTCCGGACGGACTGGCTTTCACCACCAATGCGCCCCTTGCCGCCCGACAGATCGGACTGCACCGCCTCGAGCTGATCGTTGATGTCGTTTGCGGTCAATCCGAGGCCGTCGAGGAGATTTGCGTTCAGCTCGACCCGAACTTCCCGGTCGACGCCGCCCAGGCGCCCGACTTCGCCGACGCCGTCCACCGCCATCAGGGCCCGGGACAGGTCGTTGTCAATGAACCAGGACAGTTCGGCCTCGTCCAGCCTGTCGGATCGCACCACATAGGTAATCAGCGGCGAAGAGTTCAACGACTGCTTCGAAACGGTCGGTGCGTTCATCTCTTCCGGCAGGTCGTCCTGCGCCTGGTCGACGGCGCTCTTTACCTCGTCGAGCGCTTCCTGCGTATCCTTTCCGACTTCGAAGGCGACGGAAATGCTCACGGAACCATCGGTGATCGTCGTGGTTACGGAATCGAGCCGCGTGAGGCCGGTCAGCTTGTCCTCGATCTTGCGTGCGACCTCCGTCTCGAGCTGCGAGGCGGCTGCCCCGTCAAGCGACGCACTGATCTCGATGGTCGGAAGATCCATGTCGGGAAAGTTCTGGATGTCGAGACGGTTGAACGCCCACAGGCCGCAGGCGGTCATCAGGATGAACAGCAGGATCGGCGGAACGGGATTGCGGATGGACCAGGAGGAAAAGTTCACTTCTTTGCCTCCGTTTCGGCCGCTGCAACGGCATCGACCACCCGAACGACGGACCCGTCCGCCAGAAACGCGCCGCCGGACATCACGACATCGTCGGTCTTTTCAATTCCCGAGACGATCTCGACCCTGTCGTCTTGCCGCCGCCCCGTTTCGACCCGCTTGCGTGTCACGGTTGGCTGATCGGTCGCGTCGAGGACGAATACGTAGGAAAACCCGTCCCTCAGGGTGACAGCCGTGGCTGGAACCGTCAGAGCATCGGTGGAGTCGAAGGTAAAATTGCCGCTCACAAGAATGCCGGTCTTGGGTTGCGGCATCCCTTTCGCCGGCTGCAGCGCCACATACACAGTCACCCGCCCGTTGCTGGTCGACGTCGTGGGCGACACCAACCTCACCTCACCGCGCACGTCACCGAGCGGCGTCGGGATGACGGCTTTCGTGCCTTCCTTGACATCGGCAAGCCGCTTGACCGGCAGTTCCGCCTGCCACTCGATCCGGTTCTGACGGATCAGCTTGAACAGTTCGTCGCCGGCGCTCACCACCTTGCCCAGCGACGCCGAACGTTCGGAGATCACGCCATCGTCGATCGCGTAGACCTTGGTACGATCGAGGGTAAGCTGCGCTGACACCAGTGCAGCTTGCGACGATGCCAGTGCCGCCTTGGACTTGCGCTCGGTGATCAGATATTCCGTCGTCTGCTGGTTGGAAATGGCACCGGAACCGGTCAGCCCGCGGGCGCGGTCGGCATTGGCGACCGCTTGGTCGAGATCCGCCTTGGCCTGCTCCACGCTTGCCTGCTGTTGCTCGAGTTCCGCCTGCGCGGTTTCGGCATCAAATTGCACCAGGAGATCCCCCTTCTTCACCGCCGTTCCGACATCGGCATTGACGGCGATGATGCGCAATCCACCGACTTCGGCAGAAATCAGCGCCTCGTGCCAGGCGGCGAGCCTGCCGCTTGCCGGGATCAGCACCGGCCACTGCAGTACTTCCGGCTTGTTCACGCTGACGGTGAGTGCGGCGGCACCGGCCGTCGTCCGGGTGGTTTCCTGGGTTCGGGCATCGTGTGCAAAGGGGAGCCAGACGGCGAAAGCGAGCGCCATCGCGGGCAAGAAGCATGAACCTGTTCGCATCATTTCGTTCCCTGTGCAGAGGCAAGGCTGACAACCGGGGCAGACCAGCCGCCTCCGAGCGCCTTGTAGAGGGCGATCCAGTACTGGACTGCGTCGCGCCTGATTTCGATAAGGGTGATCGCCGCCGATTGCGCCGATCGACGGGCTTCTTCGCGGTCGAGAATGCTGACGCCGCCCGACGCCCAGTTCTGGTCGACGGCGCGGAAATAGCTCTGATAGTTGTCGGCAGCGCTGCGGGCGTCGGCGATCCGCCGAAGCGCGGTATCGACACGCACGAGCGCCGTTTCGACTTCGGCAACGGCGCTGAGCACGCCGGACTTGTAGCTTGCAACCGCGATATCGTAATCCGCGACAGAGCTGCGCACCGCTGCCCGTCGCGAGCCGCCATCGAGCAGCGGCACCGACAGCGCCGGGCCGAAGGACCACGGGACCGAACGGCCGGTCACAGTGGATTGGCTGATGGAAATCGAACCGCTGAGGCTGAGGCTGGGGTAAAGGTCGGCCTTTGCCGCCCCGACGTCGGAGATCGTCGCGACGACTTCGGCCTCCAGCGCGTTGACATCGGGTCTTTGTCTCAGCATCTCTGCGGGCACAGAGGTGATCCGCAGCGCAGAGGGTTGCGGAATTTGCCGCTTGCCCTGATCGAGCAAGCGGCGGACCGCCTGCTCATCGCCGCCCGTCAGCTGGGTGAGTGATTTGACCAGGATCTCGCATTCGCCGCGCTGTGCCGTCAGGCTTGACGAGGAGGCCGCGGCACTGGCGCGCGTCAGCGCCAGATCGCCGGTAGATGTCAAGCCGGACCCGGCCGATCGTTCCGTTGCGCGCACGGTTTCCCTCTGCGATGCAAGTTCATCCCGGTAAAGGCGCTCCAGCTCGCGGCAGGCACGATACTGGACATAGTCGTCACCCACTTCGGCGGCGACCGAAACACGGGCGTCGTGCCAGGACCACACCTTACCATCGACCCGCGATGAGGCGGCGCGTGCCTGCTGCTTTGTCTTGCCGAACAGATCGAGTTCCCAGGCGGCGTCCAGTCCGCCGGATTTTGTCGTACCCGCCGCCAGCCGGTTGCCATCGTCGCCCTTGTTGCCTTCGCGGCCCGCCGAGGCAGAGCCGTCGAGCGACGGGAACAGCCCTGAGCGGGTGCTGTCGAGCGTCGCGCGCGCCTTGTCGATATTGGCGACGGCCTCCTCGACGGTCGGGTTTTCACGCTCTGCCAGGCGCAACAATGCCTCAAGCGTCGGATCCTTGAAACTGGCCCACCAGGCCAGGAGATCGCTTGAGCGTCCACCATGCGGCACGGTCGCATGCCAGGACGATGCGACGGTCGGCGCCGCCGGCCTGAGGTCGCCGAGGCTCGTGCAGCCGGTCAGCGTGGCTGCTGCGGCCATGGCCGATAGCAAAGAGGAAAGAGTGCTGCGCATGATCACGGGCCGCCTTGAACTGAAGGCCGCACTATAGGGATCGCCGTGTTAATGTCGGTCAAGACCGTGTTAAGTTGGGTAAAACTGCTGTCTTCTTGGATTGGAGGTCGTAAAGCTGAAGTCATTGAAGGGGCGGAAGCAGGGCATGGCCAAGGTACTTTTGATTGATGACGACACTGAGCTGGCCAACCTTTTGGGTGAATATCTGACCAAGGAAGGCTTCGTCGTCGAAACAACGGCGGATGGTCGCGTCGGCGTTGCCGAGGCCATGTCAGCCTCGACCGACCTGATCGTGCTCGATATCATGATGCCGCGGATGAACGGCATTGAGGTGTTGCGCAAGATCCGTCAGGTGAGCGACGTGCCTGTACTGATGCTGACGGCGCGGGGAGACGACATCGATCGCATCGCCGGGCTGAACCTGGGCGCCGACGACTATGTGTCCAAGCCCTGCTCGCCGGGCGAACTGGCGGCCCGCATCCGCGCAATTCTGCGCCGGTCCGGTCGTTCCGAGCGTGACGGCGGCGCAGACGAGATCAGGACTGGCGATCTCGTTCTGTATCCGTCGACCCGCAGGGCCGAGTGGCGCGCAGCACCGCTCGACCTGACGGGCACCGAATTCAGTCTGCTGGAAGTGCTGGCCCGTTCCGCCGGCCAGCTGGTGTCCAAGCAGGACATCTCGCTCAGCGCCTTCGGCAAGCCGTTGACGGCGTTCGACCGGAGGATCGACGTCCATATCAGCAGTATCCGTCAGAAGCTTGGCGCGCGTCCGGACGGTCAGTCCTGGATCCAAGCGGTGCGCGGCCGCGGCTACCAAATGCTGGAAGGCTAGCCATGCATCGCCTGTTCTGGAAATTCTTCACCGTCGTCTGGCTCGCCATGGCCGGATCGATCGCGATCTTGTTCGCCATCAGCACGCTGTTCCAATCGCCGTTCGAGGAAGAGGTTGCCAACCGCGAGCTCGCCCTTACGCTGGAGACGGCAGCGCAGGTGCTGCAGGCCGAGGGCGTGGAGGCGGCGACCCGGCTGGTGGCCGCCGTGCGCCGCACCGGACGCGACATCCCCGTCACGATCACTGCGATCGGCCCGGCAATCGATTGCGCGGCAAAGGTCAAGGAGGGGCTTGTCCGGAACGCCATTCGTGACGGAGAATGCTACCGGATGGAGATTGCCGGTGTGGCGCCGAGCTTGATGGCGAAGACCTGGCCGCGGGCGGTTCCGTGGCTGGCGGCCCTGCTCTCGGCTGCAGCCGCCGCCTACTGGTTGGCACGCTATTTCATCGCGCCGGTCGAGCAGCTGCGCTACGGGCTGCGTGCGCTTGCCAAGGGCGAACTCGACGTGCGCATCGCTCATACGATCGGCGCCAAACGCGACGAGATCACCACGCTGGCGCACGATCTGGACATCACCGCCGCCAGGCTGCAAGAACTCCAGACCGCTCAGCAGCAGCTGTTCCATGACGTGTCGCACGAGTTGCGCTCGCCCCTTTCCCGGCTTCAGGCCGCCATCGGCGTGCTGCAGCAAAACCCGGCGCGGCTTTCGGCGATGATCGAGCGGATGGGCCGGGAGGTCGAGCGCCTCGATGAACTGGTCGGCGAGATCCTGACGCTGGCGCGACTGTCGGATCGTGATACCACGCGCTTCGAACGGCAGAAACTCGACGTTGTCGATCTGATCCGCGAAATCATCGAGGATGCCGGCTTCGAAGGCCAGGCCCGCGGCATTACCGTCCAGTATGCCGGGGTCGACAGCTTCGTCGCCTTGGTGAATGGCGAACTGATCTATCGGGCGCTCGAAAACGTCATCCGCAACGCCATCACCCATACCGGACCCGGCACAGCCGTCCGCGTCGCTTCCAGGGTGCTGGACGGGCAGTTGCTCGTCACCGTCGAGGACGACGGCCAGGGCGTGCCGGACGCAGAGCTGGAGGCGATCTTCGAGCCCTTCTCCCAAAGTTCGACAATGACCACCCGGCCGGGGTTCGGTCTCGGCCTCGCCATCACCCGCCGCGCGGCGCAGTGGCACGGCGGCGGCGCAAGGGCGGAAAACAGGCCCGCCGGCGGTCTTCGCGTCTCGATCACGCTCTCAGCGCCAACGCTGGACGGACCAGCTCCCGCTGCCCGGTGATGTCAGAGAATCCCCCCCGTACATTGTAATAGCTTCTGTGAACATAAATTTGAGTCCGGCGGAAAGTACTGATGATCCAAGCACAACGACGCGAACGTGCCACGCGATTATCGTTTGATCATTGGACCGTACGCCTTGACGGGACTGGAACCGTTGGTCCGGTCGTTAAGTCGCTGTTTACAATCCGGCCAAATATTTGCCTGCGGAATGACCGCTCTGGGTCCGTGGCCTGTCTGTCCGCTTTTTTGTGCCTTGATCACGGACCAGACATTCGACTGGCCGCCAAGTCTCCGCACAAGCGGCTACGCATTTGGCTGTTCGCGACGATCCGGAGCTTATTCGGGCAGAAAGACTGGCTGGCGCGTCAGCGATCCTCTGTGAGATGAGCGGCGGCGCGACGATGGACCATCGGCGATTGTTTCGTCGGCAGATCCTACCTGCGCTGATGAGGTTGTCGTATCCTGTCCGCTAAAAAACTAAGCGATTGCAGGACCAATCCGATAGAGCGACAAAAGACCTTGTTAACGACAGACTTCATCTTGTCCGCCGGAGAGGCGGTTCAATCCGGCAATCAGCAATCGATTGCCGGATTGTCATCTCGTTGAACTTAGATCAGCTCTTGATGAACGCCATCAGGTCCGGGTTAATCACATCGGCATGGGTGGTCAGCATGCCGTGCGGGAAGCCTTTGTAGATCTTGAGAGTGCTGTTCTGGAGCAGCTTGGCCTGGACCTCGGCTGCATCCTTGTAGGGCACGACCTGATCGTCATCGCCCTGGGTGACCAGCGTGGGAACGGTGATAGCTTTGAGGTCCGCCGTCTGGTCGGTCTCGGAAAAGGCTTTGATGCCGTCATAGTGGGCCTTGGCACTGCCCATCATTCCCTGGCGCCACCAATTGTCGATCACGCCCTGCGAGACCTTGGCGCCATCACGGTTGAAGCCGTAGAAGGGGCCGGCTGCGACGTCGATGTAGAACTGCGCGCGATTGGCGGCCAGCGCCGAGCGGAAACCGTCGAAGACCTCGATCGGCGCGCCTTCAGGATTGGACGGCGTCTTGAGCATCAGCGGCGGAACCGCGCTGACGAGGACAGCCTTGGCAACACGGCCCTGCGGCTGGCCATACCTTGCAACATAGCGGGCAACCTCGCCGCCGCCGGTCGAGTGACCAATATGGACTGCCTTGCGGAGGTCGAGATGTTCAAAGACAGCCGCTGCATCGGCGGCATAGTGGTCCATGTCGTGACCGTCGCCCACTTGGGACGAGCGGCCGTGACCGCGGCGATCGTGGGCGACGACGCGATAACCCTGGTTGACGAAGAACAGCATCTGGGCATCCCAATCGTCGGACGACAGCGGCCAGCCGTGATGGAACACGATCGGCTGAGCATCCTTTGGACCCCAGTCCTTGTAGAAGATTTCAACGCCGTCCTTGGTGGTCACGAAAGCATGGGTCATCCGTTCAATTCCTTCTCTGTGAGGTGAGGTCTTATTTTCGAGAGCCAGGGCCGGCAGAGCCATGGCCAGCGAAACTGTGGTGCCGGCCAGCAGGACCTGCCGGCGGGAAAGGGAGAAATCTGGGGTCATCGGTTGCTCCGATAGGGTCAACCCGGCTCAATGCTGGCCGGCATCGCCCATTGATGGCTCAGTGGCTGTCGCGCGTGCATTCGAACAGGAACCAGGCGCGCCGCTCAGTCTCGTCGACCCAGTTCTCGATCAGGCTGGCCGTCGCGATGTCGCCATGCTCGTCGCAAAGCTCGTGGGTCTCCTTCATCAGCGAGACCAGCGTGAGATTGTCGTCGCGAAGCTCTGCCAGCATGTCTGCCGGGGTGACGAAGTCCGCATTATTGTCGAGAAGGCGCTGCGCCCGGGCGATATGGCCGATCGAGCGGATCGTCGTGCCACCGATCTTGCGGGCGCGCTCGGCAATGTCGTCGGTCATCGCGAAGATCTGCTCCCCCTGATCGTCGAGCATCAGGTGATAGTCGCGGAAATGCGGCCCGCTCATGTGCCAGTGAAAGTTCTTGGTCTTGAGGTAGAGCACGAAGACGTCGGCCAGCAGGGCGGTCAACGCACCGGCGATGTCCTTGGTGGCGTTGGCGCTCAGGGTGGTCGGTGTTGCGAGCGGGGCCTTGCGGTGTTTTTCAGCGGTTGTGCGGTCCATGATAGTCTCCTTTGGTTTTGCTTAGGGTTCAGGGATTTCAGATGCGTTAGACGATCAACGGGTCGTCGATCCAAGTTCGGCAGCTATGACTTCGCAGGAATAGGCAGCCGCTGTGGCGCGGTATCCGATATCCAGCGGCGTGACCTGACTGAAGAAGATCAGTATGTGCAGGGTACAGCTTCCGATGTTTTCGATGGCGTGAACCGTACCCGACGGAAAGAAAAACATCTCGCCGGCACTGATCAGGAAAACCTCGCGGCTGCCATGGTTGCCGACCGTGGTGACCAGTGCCTGGCCCCGGGTGCAATAGCCAAGCTCGTGGGCATTGGCATGCCAGTGAAGTTCCCGGACGGCATGGCCGCTGAGAACCAGCCGCCGGATCGAAAGCCCTTGAGGATCGACAGATCAGGGCTGCCGAGACACGAGATGGATCCCGCGGTGCTTTCGAAGGTGGCCTGCCCGTCATTGAGGGATCGAACGTGTTTCGAACACTGCATCTTCAACTCCTGCCCAGATCGTGTGTTTGACGAACTGGTTGTAGGCGAGGAGGAGGCCGCGCTGTATCCAATGCTTTGGTAGTCAGACCCACACCTATGTATAGTTCCACGCCGCCCCGGGCACGGCTACACCGTGGACGTCCTCAAGGCGCCTCCCCCTGAAGACAGGCTGGGTGCCGATGCACCCTGAATGCTCAAGTGCCCCCTCTCTTGAGCACATGGATGTCGGATCCCTCGAGGCAATCCCAGCCGCACTGGGATGGCCTCTCTTTCGACCGGTGCGGCTACGAGGCTGAGTTTGCAGACAAATGCGGTATTTCGCATTTGCGTTTTACCAATCGGAATGGCTTGATGATGACATCAACCTCAACGGGAGAATTGCCCCTGCGATCGCTGATCCTGGTCAACCCGAAACGACTGCCTGCCCGGTTCGAACTGGGCGTGCTTGCCTGCGCATTTCTGCTCGCAGCGCTGATCTTCTATCTCGACACGTTTACCGACATCCACAGCGCGCTGGCGACGCTCTATGTCATCACGCTTCTGTTGTCGGCGGAAACCCTGACGGAACGGGGAACGCTGCTGCTGACCGCGATCTGCATTAGCCTCGCGGTCTTCTCCTATCTGGCAGCGCACGGGCTGCATGCCGATCTTGCCGCGACCCTGCGCCTGGCCGTCGCGGTGGCGGCCATGCTGATCACCTGCGCCCTCATCATCCGCAACCAGCGCGCCCGTGCCGACCTGATGACCTTCAATGCCGCCCTGCAGAGCAGCGAAGAGCGCTACCGGACGATCTTCGAGCAGAGCCGCGTCGCTCTCTGGGAGCGCGACTATTCCCAGGTTCGCGCGATGCTGACGGCGCTGAAAGCAAACGGCGTCAGGGATCTCGGCGCCTATGCACGGGACAATCCACACTTCCTGGAGCAATGCATCGCAAGTGTGCCGACTGTCGCCGCAAACGCGGCGGCGCTCGAACTGCTCGGCAACGTCAGCAGCGACAATGCCCGCTCGATGCGTCGGTTCATTGCCCAGAACGACGCGACTTTCCTCGACCTCATCGAGGCCATTTTCGACAACAGAACGCATTTCGAGGGCAAGGGCAGCATCATCACCAGCAATGGCACCAACAAGCTGGTGCTGCTGACCGTCGGCTTCCCTGAAGATCCCGCCAATTTCAACCGCGTCATCGTTGGCATGTTCGACATCACGGAACGGGAGATGGCCCAGAAGGCCCTGTTCGAGGCCCAAAGTGAACTGGCACTGGCCTCGCGGGCGGCAACCGTCGGCGCCCTGTCCGCCTCTCTCGCCCACGAGCTTAACCAGCCGCTCGGCGCGCTTGTGGTGAACGCCCAGACCTTGCTGCGCTGGCTCGACCGCGACCCGCCGGATCTTGAGGCCGTTGCCCGCTCGGCCGAACGCATCGTGCGCGACAGCCAGCGTGCCAGCGATATCATCCAGAGTACGCGGTCCATGCTCGGCAAGCGGGAGCCGGTCCGGGAACAGGTTTCGCTGGTCGAGCTGGTGGGCGAAACCCGGGCGCTGATGGAGGGGGAGCTTGCCAGGCACAGGATCACTTTCGAGACGCGCGCGGCATCCCCCCTGCCCTCCGTCAGCGCCGTGCGCATCGAGCTGCAGCAGGTGCTTATCAACCTGATATCAAACGCCATCCAGGCCATGAATGAGACGCCCGACGAAAGCCGGCAAATCGTGGTGTCGATTGAACCGGCAAGTGCCGCAAGCATGAGCCTAAGCGTCCATGATGGCGGGCCTGGCCTTAGCGCCGACATCTTGGCAAATCTGTTCAAGCCGTTTCACTCCACCAAGGAAACCGGCCTTGGCATGGGGCTTGCCATCTGCCGCAGCATGCTGGAAGCCCGTGGCGGCAGCTTGACCGCCAGCAACCACCCCGAAGGTGGCGCCCTTTTCGAAATGACCGTACCGATCGAGGCCCTCGATGACTGATGCACGCATTCCGGCAAAAGCCCGACTAAGCGACACGCCTGTCGTCTACATCGTCGATGACGACCCTTCGATCCGCGAAGCGCTGGTCGATCTCTTCCTGTCGATCCGCACAGAAGCGAAATCCTTTGAGAGCGCCCAGCACTTCCTCGATACGGCCGATCTTGGCCGGGCGGGCTGCATTCTTCTCGATGTGCGCCTCCCCGGCGCAAACGGCCTCGATTTCCAGGTCCACCTGGAAGCCCTCGGCAACCGCATGCCGATCATCTTCATGACCGGGCACGGCGATATCCCCATGTCGGTCCGCGCGATGAAGGCCGGCGCCGTCGACTTCCTGTCAAAGCCGTTTCGGGACCAGGATATTCTCGACGCGGTGTCGGTCGCCTTCCAGAAAGACCGCGAAATCCGCCAGCAGTCTGCCGCCAATGGCGCCGTCGCCGAGCTTGCCAAGACGCTGACGCGCCGCGAACAGGAAGTCATGGCGGCTGTCGTGCAGGGCTTGATGAACAAGCAGATCGCTTTCAAGCTCGGCATCAGCGAGATCACGGTGAAGTTGCATCGCGGCAATGTCATGCGCAAGATGGAGGCGCGTTCCGTTGCCGAGCTGGTGCGCAAGGCCGAACTGCTGGGCCTCTAATTCGAAAACCTAGACTCTTGTATGGTGCAATGCTGCGCCCCGAAGGGGCATATAGGGGTCAGTTGAGTTTACAAGGCAAGGCCCGAGCACAGTGTCCAAGTTACCCGTCATAGCCATCGTTGACGACGATCAGTCGATCCGTGAAGCCCTTGACGACCTCGTCTTGTCCTGCGGCTACCGGAGTCGGCTGTTCTCCTCCGCGGAGGCTTTCCTTGCTGACGACGATCGACGTGCGATCGATTGCATGCTGGTCGACGTCAAGATGCCCGGCCTGACCGGGATCGAACTGCAGGCCGTTCTGAACGCGGAAGCGGCCCCCAGGCCGCCGATGATCTTCATGACGTCCTATCGCGACGAACGAACCAGGGCGGCAGCGCTGGAGGGCGGCGCCTTCGCCTTTCTCGGCAAGCCGGTCGATTTCAACCAACTTGTGCTGTGTCTTGAAGAAGCGCTGGAGCCCTGAACGTCTCCAGATGGTCCAGGAGTGGAATTCATGCCTCACCCATGCTCCCATCAATCGACGATCCGGTCGGTCAAGCCGATGACGCTCGGCTGCGAGGAATGCCTCAAGACCGGGCAGGTCTGGCTTCACCTGAGGCTCTGCCGCGAATGCGGTCATGTCGGTTGCTGCGACCAGTCGCCCGGCCGCCACGCAACAGCGCATTTCCATGCCACCCGGCATCCGATCATCGAGGGCTATGACCCACCGGAAGGCTGGGGCTGGTGCTATGTGGACGAAACCATGGTGGAGCTGCCGGACCAGACACCACAGCGCGGACCGATCCCGCGTTATTTCTGACGCCGCAGCGTCAGGCCGATTGGCGAAATGGCTTGGTCCAACAAGCCGGGGGACATATCATGGCAGATCTCAGCGCACGCCAGCACCAGATGTTTCCGGTGCTCAACCCGCATCAGGTCGAAACGGCCAGACGCTTTGCAAGCAGTGAGCCGAGGCGGTTCGAACCTGGCGACGTCGTCTATAAGCTGGGTGACCACGCAGCGCCCGCCTGGCTGGTGCTGGAAGGATCCATGGACGTCTTTCGCCATGAAGGTCTCTCCCATGAGGCGCCGATCACGACCCATGGCGTCGGCCAGTTGTCAGGCGAGGTCAACCAGCTCTCAGGGCGCCCGACGCTTGCCGGCGCCCGCGCCGGAGCGGCGGGCTGTACGGCCGTCGCCTTCGATGCTGCCCATCTGCGGGCGCTGGTCATCGGCTCCGCCGATGTCGGCGAGATCATCATGCGGTCCTTCATCCTTCGCCGCGTCGGGCTGATCGACGCCGGCGCGGGTTCGGTTCTCATCGGAACCCCCGGCAATGCCGCGCTCTCACGCCTGCAGGGATTTCTCGCCCGCAGCGCCTTTCCCTATATCGTGCTGGATGCTGCCGCCGCGGGCGAAGGCCGGGCGCTGATCGAACGCCTGGGCATCCCGGCATCCGACCTGCCGCTGATGGTCTGCCCCAACGGCACCGTGCTGAAAAAGCCGACAGATGCAGAGGCCGCAGCCTGCCTGGGGATGACGCCGAAGCTTATTCCCGGAAAGCTCTATGATGTCGCCGTCGTTGGCGCCGGACCCGCGGGTTTGGCCACGGCGGTCTATGCCGCATCGGAGGGTCTTGACGTCATCGTCATCGACGAACGGTCCGTGGGCGGTCAGGCCGGCGCCTCGACACGCATCGAAAACTATCTCGGCTTTCCGACCGGGATCTCGGGACATGCCCTGGCGGGCAGAGCCTATAACCAGGCGCTCAAATTCGGCGCGGAAATGGTGCTGCCGGTCGAAGTCAGCGGGTTGATCCCGCCGAAAGACGAAGGCGCGCCCCTCAGCCTCGCCCTTGCCGGCGGCGAGACAGTGCTGGCACGCAGCCTGGTGATCGCATCCGGCGCCCGCTACCGGCGGCCGGAGATCGCCAATATCGGGACTTTCGAAGGCAATGGCGTCTCCTACTGGGCCACCCCGATCGAGGCAAAACTCTGCGCCGGCGAAGAGGTGGCTTTGGTCGGCGGCGGCAATTCGGCGGGCCAGGCGATCGTGTTCCTCGCACCCCAGGTGCGGACCCTGCATCTGGTGGTCCGCCGGGCGCTGGAGGAGACGATGTCGCAATACCTGATCGACCGCATCAAGGCTCTCCCCAACGTCGAACTTCACATGCACTGCGAAGTGGACGCGATCGACGGCGACCCGGCCATCGGCCTCTCATCCGCAACCCTGCGCAATCGGCTCGATGGCAGCCAGCGGCAGTTGCCCCTTCACCACCTGTTCCTCTTCATCGGTGCCGATCCAAACACCGGGTGGATCAGCGACCGCGTCCACATTGATGCCAAGGGCTTCATCGTGACGGGCCGGTCCTTCGACACGCTTCGCGGTTTTGCCCGCAATCCCCTGCCCCTTGAAACCAGCCTGCCGAATGTCTTTGCGATCGGCGACGTCCGCGCCGGATCCACCAAGCGGGTCGCCGCTGCCGTCGGCGAGGGTGCCGCAGTGGTGTCGCAGATCCACGAGGCGCTAAGCTTTGCAAGCACCGCTCGGTGAAGGATCATCGACCCGAGACGCAAACAACCCGCAGGCACATGCCTGCGGGTTGTTCTTCATGCGCAGGGCATCGTTCGGCCGGTCTTCAGAGGGCCGATGCGCCCAGTTGCCGGCCATAGGCGGCGATTTCGCGACCGACCTCGATACGTTCGGCTTCATAGTGCTGCAGGGCCGTGGCCAGATCACCCGCCCGTGCCAGGTGGTCGCTTAGGGCCATGACGTCGCCGGCGGCCTTCGAGACACCCATGGCCGTGTGCGGCCGCGCGACAAAGGCTGCGTCGCCGATCAGGACGATCGACCGGCCGATCATGCGCGGCGCCTCATAGTCGAATATGCCCTGGATCGACGGGCTGGGCTCAGCGGCGACCGCCAGCGCGAACTGTGGCGGAAGGGCCTGGCCGGCATCGTCGCGCAGGCCCTGAAGCCGGTCTTCCGACAGACCGCCACGGGCGAGCGAAAACGCATGGGTCTGGTGTTTTGTATCCGTGAAGGTGGCAGGCAGGTCGCGGTCCGCAACCTTGCGGTACCAGACCCAGTTATAGCGCCGATTGCCTTTGTCCATTTCACCGCGTGATCCCGGAACCAGATAACCGAGCACATGCACGCCCGGCCGGACATAGAAGGAAAACCGGTCAAGAAGCAGGGCCGCTGCCTCAGACAGATCTCCTTCCGGGATCAACCCGCGCCATGCGACATAACCGGAATAGCGGTTCCGGTGGTCCGTCGGGTTGACGGCGCCGCGCACCACGGAGCCAAGTCCGTCCGCACCGATCACCAAGTTGGCGCTTTCGCGCGTCCCATCGGCGAAGACGAGTTCTGCACCGCTGTCACCGTCGATCACATCGACGACGTCTTGTCCCAGCAGGTAGCTCTCCGGTGCTATGCGGGAGGCGACCGTCTCGAACAGCACATCCCAGGAGATCTGGGTCTGCGGTGTGCGGACGGTCTGGGCGATGCTGCCGTCATGGTTGAGATAGATGCGTTCCCTGGCCACCACGCCGACCCGAGCAACCTCATCGCAGCCGATCCGTCGAAGGATGTGCAACAGGTCGTTCTGACCGACCAGGCCGGCGCCCCGGCCGCCAAGGCCCATCCTCGACCGCTCATAGATGCGAACATCATGGCCGGCCTGCTGGAGCATGATCCCGGCAAAGAGACCGGCAAGCGACCCGCCGACGATCCTGATACGGAGCTTTTCCATCGTCATCTCCTCACTTCCTAGCCGCAGCGGGCTGATGCCGCCGATGATGTGCGAACTTGACGGTAAAGGCTGCCATGCCAAGGAGGATCCCGAGCAGGTTGACCATCGGCCAGCCGCCCTTGCCCCATGCCAGCATGGCCAACGCCGAGCCTGCCGCACCGCCCAGAAACATGCCGGTCATGAACACCGTATTGAGGCGGCTGCGGGCGTTGGCGTCGAGCGCATAGACGATGTGCTGGTTGGAGACCAGCGCACTCTGGATGCCGAAGTCCAGGACGATCACGCCGATGACCAGGGAGACGACCGATGCCCAGAGGCCGAAGATCAGCCAGGCGACGATGGTCAGTGCTGCCCCGAGCCAGACCACAAAATGCGGACTCTTGCGGTCTGCAATGCGACCGGCGAACGGTGCTGCAAACACCCCGACTGCACCGACGATCCCGAACAGGCCGGCGATATCCGCGCCCAGGTGAAAGCTGGGTCCGGCAAGATAGAGCGCCAGGATCGTCCAGAAGGCGGTGAAGGAGGCAAACAGCAAGGCTTGGATGACCGTAGCGGCCCTGAGCGCCGGATGCCGGTTCCAGAGTTCCGCGAGCGAGCGGATGGCCTGATGGTAGCGCAAGGTCGAGGTCGGCCGATGATGCGGCAGGACCGCGAACATCAGACCCGCTCCCAAAAGGGCGAGCGGCACGCCGATCCAGAACATATTCCGCCAGCCGGCATGTTCTCCAACGAAGCCTGACAAGGTTCGGCTGAACAGGATGCCGGACAGAACACCTGCCATCACGGTGCCGATCGTGGCGCCACGCTTTTCCGGCGCCGCCAGCGAGGCCGCAAAGGGAACGATCTGCTGGGCAACGGTCGAACAGGCTCCGACGATGACCGAGGCAGCAACCAGCATCCAGGCAGACGGCGCCAGTGCGGCCAGCGCCAATGCCGCGGCCAGCCCCGCGAACTGGCCGATGATCATGCTTCGGCGATTGACGATGTCTCCGAGCGGCAGCATCAGGAAAAGACCGAGCGCATAGCCCAGTTGCGTCGCCGTCGGCACCATTCCCGTTATGGGCTGGTGAGGGAACTCGGCCTCGATGATGCCGAGCATCGGCTGGTTGTAGTAGATGTTGGCCACCGCGATGCCGCCGGCAATAGCCATGGCCAGTAGCGCGCCACGTCCGATGCTTATGTGATCCGCACCCGGCGCTCTTTCTCTGTAGTCCGGTGTTATCGTGTCCATTGTCTGGCTCCGTTACCTCTTTTGATAAAAAAGACGGTAGATCCGGAACTGCTCTCGGCACATTCAATGGATGTCTAGCCGAACCTATACATCGGTCTAGGTAACCAGCAATTGTTGGGTCTAAGACCGCATGAATAGTGCCGGCAACAGGCCGCAACTTCGGCGCTTGCCCCTTTTTATGATAGTCACGGCTGCTGTTGATCCGCCGCTTTACCCATACGTCCTGTATTTGAGACAACGTGATACGCTGGCACTTGCCCAGCCGACAGCGCTGCGATGAACTTGAGCAGTTTGCCACCCGCAACGTCCATACAGGACGAGACAGCCGTGGCCTGATATCTAAGCGGCGTATCACCTCTGCTCAAGCGATGTCTGCTTTCGGGTTCTCGCTGTCACTGCCTTGGTGACCGAGATGGAGGCGCAAAGCCGTCATAGCCTCGCCTTGGAAGGAGTCGAACCGTCGACCCCGTCATTTGTCGCTGAATTTCCGTGTCGGGGCAGCTACTTTCCCTTGGGAATGGATGATATGGGGCCGGGAGGCGACTGTCGGCTTTATGACGCCCAGCGGGTAAAGTCGACATCGTAGTTCTTTCGGTCGAGGTCTGAGCCGGGCTCAACTCGGTGTCGGTTCAATTTCCTTAGCATTAGGTCGTTGCAGGTTGAATAGATTGCCAACCACGATCAAACCCGCGCCGACTGCGGTGAAGCCATTTATGGCCTCGGCATACAAGAGATACCCGATTAAAGCTGATAATGGCACCCGCAGATAGTCCATCGGCATCACGACTGTAGCATCTGCGAGGGCCAACGCCTTTGCCATGCAAAAGTGGGCAAATGAACCGGCGAACGCGAACAGAAATATCCATGGCCATGTTGAAGCCGACGGCCAAAGCCAAACATTCAGGGCCGGAGCGATTCCGATGATCGACTGGATCACGAGCATCCAGAAAATGATCTTTGTGGCACTGTCGGACCGCGTCAGCGCCTTTGTGGAGATGAACGAGATTGCGAATGCGACAGCCGCTCCAAGCGCTATCAAATGGCCCGGATTGAGAGGGGCTACGCCCGGACGCACAATCAGTGCGACGCCCGCTAGACCAAAAAGGATTACGACTCCCTTCCGCCATGTAAGCTGCTCATTCAGGAATATCGCAGCCAGAAAGGCAGCCCAGATGGGCGCTGTAAATTCTATCGAAATGAGCTGGGCCAATGGAATTAGCGTCAGTCCCATCAACCAGGCATATTGGCCCACGTAGTGGGCAACGTTGCGGCCGATGTGCCTGGGCAGAATCCTGGTTTGCATTGCCCGGATTCCGCCCTCTCGATAAACCAACGGCAACAGCAGAAAAAGGGCGATGACGGAACGCATTTCCATTGCCTGGAAAACGTCAAGCTCGCGGGTAATAATTCGACCCGAAACGGACATGAGCAGTATCAACAACACAGATGCCACCATCCACGCCGCCGCCTTGGCCGTCGGTCGACTGTTGTCCATGTAGTGAGCTTTCAGGTTTCGAGTGATGGTTGGCGATCGGCTTCCCAGCGTTGAATCACAAGGAACTTTGTTCTGGGACACCGCCGTCTTAAGCTGCTGCAGGCGCAAAGTCATGCCCCCGCATCCACGTTCTCCTTGAGAGTTGCGGCTTCTTACCGCACGGCATGCCGCCAGGCCGTGTCCGCTTTCAGGCGCGGGAGATGACGAGCGCTACGACCTAAATGACGGCGCAAAGCGGACCGAGTCCTTCGAGAGGCTCACGAAAGGATCGGGCGCGGCCCCGCAGCATGCAGGGCCGCCCCCTTTAGATTTCGGTCCGTTCGGCCAATTCTAGTGCATCCTCAATGTCGACGCCGAGATACCTGACTGTGTTCTCGATCTTGGTATGGCCAAGCAGGATCTGGATCGCTCGAAGATTGCCAGTGGCCTTGTAGATCATGGCAGCCTTCGTTCGCCGTAGGGAATGCGTGCCGTAATCCTCCCGCCGAAGCCCGATCGCTGTCACCCACTCATCGACCAGTCGGGCGTACTGCCGAGTGCTAAGATGATCTGCGTAGTCAACGCGACTGGGAAAGGCATAGTCATCGACTGTTCCTCCCCTTCGCGGCAGCCAGGCAAGCAGACTAGCTCTGACCTCGGTCGTAATTTCGAACTGCACTGGTCGTCTAGTCTTCTGCTGGACGACCAGCGCCCGAGTTCGAATGTCGTGGCCGGTGACGAGTGTCCTGATTTTCAGTTTTACCAGATCGCAGCCGCGGAGCTTGCTGTCGATGGCAAGATCGAAAAGCGCCCGATCTCGCATTCTTCCTTCACGGTCCAGGAAGAAGCGGACTGCCCAGACCTGGCGCTGCTTCAGGGGCTTCTTGACGCCAACTTGCTTGCCTGCGTTCCAAGCCGGTCGACCCAGTGCAGCAGGATCATATTGTGAGATACCCATTTCAGTTCTCCTCTGGCCACCATTGGCCACAGGGAGAACGCGCACGTTACAATTAGATGACGGGGCCGGAAGCCGACTGTCTGAAGTTGAGGTGCCGCAAGCCGGACCGACATGTAAAAGTCTGGCGGCTTGGTCGAGCTCAGCCTAAAGCTGGCAAAAGGGTTCTTGGTCGTCAGGGTTGAACTCACCCTCCCCCCAGACTCTGGAAGCCAGACCACACCTCCTGCTGTTCAGCAATTCTGCGTTTAAGGTGGAGCAGGTTAACCGGAATCCCCCGTCGAAGCCGCAATCGCCGTCCAAAGATGATAGAGCGAGCTGGCTGGGATCGTGCTGCCCATGGGTGCGCCGTTCAGGTCCAGACGGTAGTGCCGCCGCGCTTCCCGCTCACCCAGGCGACGTGGTGCAGATTGGCGAAAGCCCGTTCGGCCCAGTCGAGCGACGCTGAGGGGGGCAACACCGAGGTGGGCGGCATGGGCGTGACCATAGATCTGGCGGGCCACGGTTCGGGTCCGGACCTCACCTGCCTTCTGAGGCGATCCATCCAGTTCCAGATATTCGACGAATTGGCCGCAGGTCCCGTCGAAACCGGAATTGCTCCAGGTGGGCAGAATGTCATCGAGGAAGACGCGTTTCAATTGCTGGACGCTCATTGGCGGACGCGGAATGACATGACCCACCTGCCCTGCGCATTCACAAGGCCGTCCCGGTGGGATGCATCGTTTCTAGAAGCCTGCTGATCTTCATCGTGGTGAAGTTGGAATAGGTGTCCGAGACCGCATATGGCAGGGCGATCAGATCGCCATGCCGCATGGCACCGCAAGAGTAGACGACGTTCGGGACATAGCCTTCCCGCTCCGTCGGCTCCGGCTGCAACAGCGGTTCGACGGTGCGCGATAGGATGATGCTTGGGTCGTGCTTGTCGAGGAGGGTTACCCCAATTGCGTAGCGCCGCATTGGTCCCACGCCGTGGGTGAACAGGAGCCACCCTTCGTCAATTTCAACGGGCGAGCCACAATTGCCGATCTGGACGAACTGCCAGGCGAATTCCGGCTTTAGCAGGAGGTGTCCCTCATCCCAATGATGCAGATCGTCGGAATAGAGCAGGAACAGGTTTTCGCTGTCCTGGCGAGCGATCATGGCATAACGGCCGTTAATGCGGCGGGGAAAGAGCGCCATGCCCTTGTTGCGGGCGGCAGGCCCGTGCAGCGGCGTCAAGGTGAAGTTGAGAAAATCGGCCGTTTCCAGGAGCTCCGAGCGGATTGAAGAACCGCTATAGGCGGTATAGGTGGCGAAATAGATCGTCTTGCCTTGATCCTCGAACGCGACGAAGCGGGCATCCTCGATGCCGTTCGATTGCGCCTCTGTCACCGGAAAGATGACCCGCTCGCTGAGATCGCTCTCTTCCTTGAAACTGATTGCGATGCAGCCGGCGGGCGCCAGGCCGTCACTTGTATGGATGTCCGGCAGACCTGCCAGTTGCATCGGCGCATCGATGGTGACGGCCCCTTCGGGATCGATCACGCCGGAGCGGAAGGTAAGCGAGGAGATATGTCCTTCGCCTACAGCCCTTAGACTGAGGATCACTCTCCGGCTTCCCTCACCAATACCCGACTGGTCAGGATGTGGCACGATGCTCGGGTTGAACAGAGCGGCGGACTCGAACGAATATTCGTTCATGAAGTATGCCCCGACCAACTGCCTCTGCTGCTGGCTGAACTGTTGGTGGTGGATAAATGCATCTTCCATCGCATCCGCCCGCAACTCGAACTGTCGCAACAGATTGCGATGCCGGCCCTCGAAATTTGCGAGGATGTCGCGCAACTGATTGGCGGTCGAGGCCGGGTCCAGAGACAGAACGCGATCAACGATGTCATTCGCCCGGGTTTTATCGCGCGGCTTCAGATGCCGAGGTTCGGTCGATGGCTTGAAAGGGCGCACGATGACCCGTGTCGGATCCGGCTTCAGATAGAGGGCCTGCCGGTTGAGGAGACTGGACTGGGGCAAAGCTGGTCTTTCGGAGTTTTTGCGGTGGGTGGGGTGGTTCATGACAATTGCCTGACGCCGAGCCTTGGGGGTATCGGGCGCAGCATCTGGTTGGCACGCCCGATCTCGACGCAGGAAATCAGGTAACAGAGCACGGATTCGGCCCCCCGGTTCTCGTTGGGGCGATCCACATGAAGGCCGTCGCGGCAACTGCCGGTCTCGGGGTCGACCAGCGAGACGCCGTGGTCATTGCTGCCGGTAAACCAGTCGAACGCCCGGTTGGCAGCCTCTATCCACCTTTTGTCCGAGGTCGCCTCATAGGCAGCAAGACAGGCGGCCACGGTGGCCGTCGCCTCGACCGGCTGTTGGTCGAAGAGCTTCGGCAGTTGGCCAATATCAAAGAAGCCGTCCGTTCCAATGGCGCGGAAATGGCCTTTATCGCTCGTCTGCTGGGTCATCAGCCATTCAAGGGTCGCGACACCTGTCTCGACGAAGGAAGACACTTTGGTGGAAAGGCCCGTCATGATCAAAGCCTGGCTCAGGCGGGCATTTTCATAGGACAGCCCCTCCTCAAACCAGCGGCGCCCAACCTTCGACACACGTCGTTCCAGGTCCATCAGATTTTCGGCGTGCCGTATGCGCAGCATCCGAGCGCGCGAATCTTGCGGGTTGGCCACACAGTAGTCGTTGAGGCCGAGAAGCGTGAAGGCCCAGGCGCGCGGGGAACGAAAGTCGAGCGTGACGGACATCGCCCGGGCGAAAAGGGCACTTGCCCATCGACGGCGCGGTGCATCGGTATCGGACAGGGCGCAGGCCCCGAGCGCCCAGAGGGTTCGCCCATGACTATCTTCGGAGCCTTCGTCTTCGAGCCAGCGGCGGTCGTAGCTCATGAAGTTTCTAAAGCGGCCGGTGTCGGGGTTCCAGGCATGTTCGACGAAGGCTGCGAAGGAGGCTGTCATCCGGTCCGCGATCCCGATTTCGCCGACTGCCGACAGGAGCGAGGACAGAAGCAGAGCCCGCGCATTGTCGTCGACGCAGTAGCCATGCGACCTGTCCGGCACGGAGAACACCGCATGCTGGATGATGCCTGTGTCGTCGCACATCGTGTGCAGATGGCCGAGCTTCGAAGCCGTCTGCTGCGGTGGGCGCTTCATACGCACGGAGATAAGGTCGCTGACAAACTTCGGCCGAAAAGCCGTTCGTGCCTTGGCCATGCTGCCGAGGTAAAGCGTGGCGACATGCGACCAGATCATCGCGCGGCCGGTCTCGTAGGCCCGCCTACGCATGGCCATGCGGGCCTCGTCATCGCCGAGCAAGGTAGAGATTGCCTTGCCCGTGGCCGATGCGTCGCCGAAAGGAACCAAAATGCCTCGGCCGTCGCCTAAGAGATCGCAGGCGTGCCAATAAGGCGTAGAGACCACTGCGCTGCCCATGCCAAAACTGTAGGAGAGCGTGCCCGAGGTCATTTGCGCTTCATCCAGATAGGGCGTCACATAGACGTCACACATGGCAATGAAGTCGAGAAGCGTCGGCAAATCGACGAAGTCATTAAGAAATTGGACGGCATGATCGACGCCCAGCCGCTCGGTGCGCTGGCGCAAACTGTCGCGATAGGCATCGCCCTGCTGGCGCAGAAGCGTCGGATGCGTGGCACCAAGGACGATGTACAAAGCCTCGGGGCTCTCGTTCAGAATGTCTGGCATAGCGTCGATGACCACCTCGATGCCCTTGTTGGGCGAAAGGAGGCCAAAGGTCAGGATGACCGGGCGTCCGGCATAACCACGCTCGACTTTGGCCAGATCCGGATCGTGAAAGGGTCGGTCGGGTATGCCATGGGCGATGACGTCGATCTTCTGGGGGGCGACGCCATAGATTTCCGTCAAAAGAGCGCGTCCCTTCTCCGCCATGACGACGACGCGGCTGGAATGAGCAGCGACCTTCTGCAACACGCGGTGCTGAGACGGTGTCGGTTCGGCGAGGATGGTGTGGCAGGTGGTGACGAGTGGAATGCGCAGGGCTTCTAGCATCGTCAGAATATGTTCGCCGTCCGGACCGCCAAAGATGCCGAATTCGTGCTGCAGCGAAACCACATCGAACCGACCTTCATTTAAGATCCGCGCGGCCGTCACATAGTCTTCGACTTCCTCCTCACGGATCTCGAAGATCACGTCGCTCGGATAGGCGTAGCTTTGCCCGGCATCCGTCACAGCGACGATGCTCGTCTCTACGGGTTCGCCCGCGTCGATCAGCGCCTGGGAAAGATCGCCGGTGAAGGTTGCAATGCCGCATTGGCGCGGAAGAGAGTTGCCAATGAAGGCGATACGTGTCGGTCTGCTCATCTGCGTTCCCTCCAGAACATGGTGGCGAGGTCTCGCCAAATTGGCCAGGGACGCAAAACGCGGCCGCATGGTGGATACTTCAAGTATCGGTCTCGGGATCACGCCGATCCTGTGACCTCCAGATCCCGTTCCAAATTGACGCGCCCCTGACGGAGTTCGGCATTCCAGAGCCGATACTGAGGGCTATTCTGGTAAGCCGGCATGGAGGCCTCGATGGTGTAAGTGACGGCGGCTGCGGGAGACAGACCCTTCGCGGTCACGAGACGAACCATTTGGCCGACGTTAAAGCGGTGAGAAGGCATGGTGTTTCTCCGTTCATCAAATGCCCGCCCAAGGCGGCCGTCATGGACGACCCCCACAGCGGATTGCGCAAGTTCGTCCATGACCTATTCCTCTTGCGAGTTCGCTCAGTGCACCGACTGCCATCGTCACGCTGCCGACTGGAGAGACGACCCGAATGCCCTGAGATCGAGTTCAATCGTCTGTCGTCGCCGAGACTGATAGGCCTGCCTCGCCGTCGTCAGGATGCGGTCCCGCAGGCGATCGAATGCCAAGAGATAGTCGCGTTCCTTGCGGGTAGTGGTCGACCCCTCCCGTTCAAAGAGCGCGACAGGCAATAGAAACAAGACCTGGTTCAGGCCATCATGCCCAATGAAACGAATGAGACCGCGTGTCTCGTCATACGCACGGGTCGGATTGGGGAAGGAAAGGGTCACCGGCTTGCGACCTGACCGCTGTTCTTCGGCCGCGCAATGACGGCTTCATCCGCCCAAACGTTGACGGCAGGGCTCAACTCGACGGATCTGCGGGCGCCATTCTGATACATCGTGAGCACATGGCGCGCCGTGCCGCGGTCCAGCTCGCAGAGTGGTTCCTCATAGCGAAACCCGGAACGCCGGAGCGCGCTTCTGATGATGCTGATGTCGATGCTGCCGATAGGCTGATGAAGGTCGGAAGACATGATGTCCTCCTCAATTGGGGCCAGGGTGCGTGCCGCCCAGAAAGTGGCAGTGCCCGTTCAATGGCTGCCACTCACTTAGATATGGGACCGCTTATCAGAAATTGCAAGGGCTCCTCGAAAACATCCATAGGGCGCGACCGGAGACGCCGTCGTCATGTGGTCAGCGCCGCGGCTCGCTCTCCGCCATGAATAAAGTCTTCTCAATGGCTGCCTTCATTGAAGGGATGGCTTGCTGTGGCATGTCTTTGACCTGAGCGGCGGCTATAGCAATCCACGAAATCTGTCGTCGTGATCCAAACTCCTGCGCTAGCGTGAATTCGGAATAATTGCCGCTCTAGAGCCATGTTCACGTCAGCTCAAAGCCAGTGCACAACGATATATCGACGCGACCTCGCGGCGCTTTGCTGACGGGGCAGCGGACCGACTGCTTTCGGATATCCAACCAACCACCTTCAATGACCGAGATGAAGGCGCCTAGCGGAGATCATTTCCGCGATGGAGCGGAAGCCGGCTGTCCGATGCTGGGGGCCGAAAGGCGATAGCGGACATCCAAGCATCTGTTGGTGTTGCTGTCCGAGTTTGACTCAAATGCGGCCTCTTTTCAGAGGCCGTCCGACTACTTCCCGATCTGGTTCAACTGCCGGTCGAAGTCTGCCAGATCGAAATAATCACGCCAGACTGTGATCGTGCCGTTCTCGACGGTCACTGTCCCCATGACGGGCCGCGTGATCCGTCCACCGTTTTCGTGGAGGAAAATGTCGATCCGCTCGTTCAGCACGACGTTTCCCGACGCCGCGTTCCCCGGATTGGAAAAGCTCCAAGGGACTCCACACCGCCAGGACACCTGGCAAAGCTGAACACGATCGATTTGGCGACCAGAACGAACGTGCCTCCGAAGACGACCTTTCTGAGCATCAAGCCCCTCGGATCGGACGCAGCAGGCGCAGAGCGTTCATCGTCACGAGCACTGTTGCCCCGGTGTCGGCAAGGATAGCGGGCCACAGGCCCGTGATGCCGAGGACCGTGGTCACGAGGAAGACCGCTTTCAGTCCCAGCGCGATGGTGATGTTCTGGAAGATGTTGCGCATGGTCCGCTTCGAGAGGTCGATCATGAGGGCGACATCCCCGACCCTGCCGTGCAGGACCGCGGCATCAGCCGTCTCAAGGGCCACGTCCGTTCCACCGCCCATTGCGATCCCGACGTCGGCGGCGGCCAGTGCAGGCGCATCGTTGATGCCGTCGCCGATCTTGCCGACGACATAGCCTTCCTTTTTCAGCTCGCCAATGATCTGCTGCTTGTCTTCAGGCATCAGTTCGGCACGGACCTCGATGCCGAGCTGTGCCCCGATGGCGGTGGCGGTC
The DNA here is from genome assembly GCF_042611105.1 of Neorhizobium fuzhouense. Taxonomy (NCBI): domain Bacteria; kingdom Pseudomonadati; phylum Pseudomonadota; class Alphaproteobacteria; order Hyphomicrobiales; family Rhizobiaceae; genus Neorhizobium; species Neorhizobium fuzhouense. The sequence goes on from NZ_JBHFFP010000018.1 coordinate 46,837, forward strand.
CGTTTGTTGTCGCCAGTCAGCATGACGGTCTTGATGCCCGCGTCGGTCAGCGCCTTGAGGCCAGCGACGGCGTCCGTACGCGGTTCATCGCGCATCGCAATGGCACCCGCGAGAACGTCGCCGATCACAAGGACGGAAACAGTCTTTCCTTCGTCATTGAGAGCCGTGATCGTCTTCGAATGCGCCATCGGCATCGTAACGCGCACCGCGGCGGCCTTAGGCGAGCCGAGGAAGACCTCGATCCCATCGATCACTGCGGTCACCCCCTTGCCGCCAAGCGCCTTCGCATCGGTGGCGGGTGGTGCATCGATCCCGTCCTCGCTGGCCTTGCTGAGGATCGCGACGGCAAGCGGATGGCTGGATCCCATCTCGAGGGCAGCGGCATAGCGGAGCACCTCATCAACCTTGCGGCCGAACGGTACCACGTCGGTCACCTTGGGCTTGCCCTCGGTGAGCGTCCCTGTCTTGTCGAAGGCGATGGCGGTGAGCTTTCCAAGCCCCTCGAGAACGGCGCCACCCTTCAGCAGCAAGCCGCGGCGCGCGCCCGACGACAGCGATGCGGCGATCGCGGCCGGTGTCGAGATAACCAGAGCGCATGGGCAGCCGATCAAAAGGACTGCAAGGCCCTTGTAGACCCACTCGCTCCAGATGCCGCCCCAAAGCATAGGCGGCAGGACGGCGACCAGTGCTGCCACCACGACGACGCCTGGCGTGTAATAGCGTGAGAAACGGTCGATGAAGCGTTCGGTCGGAGCCTTTGACTCCTGGGCCTCCTCCACCAGCCGCACGACGCGGGCGATGGTGTTGTCGGCGGCAGCGGCCGTGACCCTCACACGGAGTGCCGCATCGCCGTTGACGGTGCCTGCGAAGACGTTGTCGTCGATGACCTTGCGGACCGGCACACTCTCCCCCGTGACGGGAGCCTCATCTATCGAGCTCTCACCTGCAACGATGACGCCATCGGCAGAGATACGGTCGCCGGGGCGAACCAGGATGATGGATCCGACCGCAAGGGCCTCGGTCGGCACTTCGCGGGTCTTTCTGTCCTCTTCCAGCAGCGCCGTCTTCGGCACAAGCGCCGTCAGGGACTTGATGCTGTCTCGCGCCTTACCTGCGGCCACGCCTTCGAGCAGCTCGCCCACCAGGAACAGAAAGACCACCGTTGCTGCCTCTTCGGTAGCGTTGATGATCTGATCTGAACTGATCTGAACCCTTCAAACTGGACCATTTTTGGCTAGAGTTTTCCGGTGCATTTTCCTGGCTGGGAAAGGAACGGA
>NZ_JBHFFP010000019.1:0-46173 GCF_042611105.1 Neorhizobium fuzhouense
ATCCGATCAAGACCTGCAGCATGCGCGCATTGAGAGGTTCCTGCAACCGCATCGACAACGGGATAGACCTCCAATCCGTCTTTCAGTGCATCAAGAGCCGGAAAAACCAGACAGACTTCGGTCCAGAGCGCCACCATGACCAGCTTGCGGCGCCCGGTCGCCCGCACGGCATTGGCAAAGTCCACATCCTCCCAGGCATTGATCGATGTCCTGTCGATCGGCACGGCATCGGGAATGACCTCGGTGATCTGATGAATTGTCGGCTGGTTGCGACCGGTTTTTACGTTGACCGTCGAAAGGACGATCGGCAGTCCATAGAGTTGTGCGGTTCTGGCGACCGCCACCACGTTGGCGACCAACTGGCGGCGTTCCATCGTGACAATAGAGGCGACCTGTACCGGCTGGAAATCGATGATGACGAGGGCTGCGTTGTCCGGGGTCAGCATGTGATCCTCAACCGGATTGCGGATTGTGGCAGGGGAAGTCATGGGTGAAAACCTTGGGCCTTGAGGAAATTGGATGGCGCACCGTCAGGCGGCCGGAACCGCGCTGACCGAAGCCGCTGCTACTTCTTGCCGTCGATGAATGTCTCGATGACATCGACGGTCGCCTCGGGTTGCTCCTCCATCAGCCAATGGCCGGATGCCTTGATCACCGCGCCTTGAACATTGACGGCGGCCGGCTGCATGACCGTTGCCATCATCGTGCCGAAGGATTTCTCGCCACCGACGGCGAGCACGGGCATGGTGAGCTTTTCCCCCTTTGCCAGCCAGGCTCGGTTATCGATGGCATCCTGGTCGAAGGCTGCGAATTGTGCGAAGCCGGAATGCATCGCGCCGGGCCGCGCGTAGAGTTTTGCATAGTGCTTTCGCGAGGCTTCATCGAAGCGCTTCGGATCGGCGGAGAATTCGTTCCAGAACCGGTCGAGGTAAATCCGCTCGCGTCCTGAGACCAACCGCTCCATGTCGGGGCCGCCAAAGCGGAAATGCCAGAGCAGCGGGTTCTTGAGTACGTCTTCCCAGGGGCCGACCCCTGGCACCGGCGCATCCATCAGCGTAAAGCTTGTCACGCGCCCGGGATTTTGCGTGGCAAGTGCAAAGCCTACCATGTTACCGATGTCATGGGTGACGAGATCAAATTTTTCGACATGAAGTGCGTCGAGGACCGCCGAAATGTCATGACCCTGATTGGCTTTGTCAAAGCCGCCCGCCGGATGCGACGAGAGACCCATGCCGCGCAGGTCCGGCGCGATTACCGTATGCTTGCCGGCAAGGCGTGCCGCCAGTGGCGCCCACATGTCTCCGGTCTCGCCGTATCCGTGCAGAAGGACGACCGCTGGCCCGTGGCCGCCCACACGCACGTAAAGCTCGGCGTCCTTCACCTTGATCATTTTCGTTTCGAAGTCTTTCGGAAAAGGCTGGACGTCTGCGAAGGCCGAGCCCGCAATGAGCAGGGCGCCGATGGCGACAGCGGAAAGCAATTTCATGGGGCAACTCCTGGAGGTCGGATTGTGCTCGGCGGACTGGCTGGCCGTGATCGGCAAGGCACCGCGGCCCCGAAGCCGTTCATCTTCAGGACGTGGTTGCATCTTGACGAGGGGGGAGGTTGAAGTCCTTATGGCGATCTTAAAACTTCTGAAAAGCAAGCCCTTAGGGGAACAAGCGGCGACAACCGATGGAGATGGTCGTTCTGATGTTTGGCCGCTACCTGATTGACCGGGAACGCCGTTGCCTGGTCAACGGGCACGACGTGATTTCCCTGGGCGGAAGGGCTTTCGATGTTCTCGTTGCCCTGGTCGAGGCGAAAGGTGCGATTGTCACGAAGGATGCATTGATCGATCGCGTCTGGGAGGGGCGCATTGTCAATGACAATGCCATCGAGGCTCAAATCCATGCGCTGAGGCGCTCTCTCGGCAGCGACCGGAACCTGATCAAGACCGTGGCCGGAAAAGGGTACTGCCTTGTGGAGCTGGAGGCGCCGCGCCTGCCGCCGCCGTCCAATCTCAAGTCCGATCTGTCGAGTCTCGTTGCCAGGGATGACCTGCAGGCGGACATCTGCACGGCGCTCAGCCAGCATCGGCTCGTCACGCTGATCGGCCCGGGCGGCATTGGAAAATCGCGTCTTTCCCGGGTTGCTGCCGCAGCCTTGCGTGATGGCTTTCCGGATGGGATCTGGATGGTCGAACTGGCACCGGTCGATAACGAAAGGTTTGTCTCGCCGGCGATTGCCGGTGCTCTCGGCATCAGTTCAAGCGATCCGAGCGACCTGCGGTCTCTGATGCAGGCCATCTCCGGCAAGACGTGCCTCCTCGTGCTCGACAATTGCGAGCATCTGCTGGATGCGGTGGCAGCAACAGCGCTTGATCTACTCTCGGGGTGTCCGGGGGTGCGAATTCTGGCCACGAGCAGGGAGGCATTGCAGATCGATGGGGAGCGCATCATTCGCATACCGGCCCTGGCCCTTCCGCGGAACCACCAGCCTCTGCAGGAGATCCTGACATCACCGGCGGTGCAGCTTTTCACGCAACGATTCGTGACCGGGAGCGGCTCCTTGGCGCTTCAAAGGGATCTGTCGCCGCTGGTCGAGATTTGCCGGCAGGTCGATGGCATTCCGCTGGCGATCGAAATGGCAGCGGCAGCCGCGCGAACGCTGGGCGTGACGCAGGTTCTCAACGAACTTCGCACATCGCTTTCCATTCTCGGCGTTTCCCGCCGCTCCACTGAACCCAGGCAGCAGACGATGGAGGCCACGATCGAGTGGAGCTATCGCCTGTTGTCCCTGCCGGAACAGATGGTTTTCAGGTCGCTCAGTCTATTGTCTGGTGGGTTTGCGACGGAGGCGGCCGTGGCAATCGCAGCCATGCCCCGGGCCAAGCTCGTGAACATATTGTCCTCCTTGGTGTCGAAATCCCTGCTGACCGTCGCCACGACGGAACAGGGCACTTTGTTTCACCAACTCGAGCCCATGCGCCAGTATGCACGCGCGCGCCTCGATGAAACTGGCGAATATGCCACTGTCGCAGCCCGGCACGCCGGTCTCATGCTCGGTATTTTCCAGCGGGCGGATGCCGAGCTTGATAAGCTCCTGACGGCGCAATGGATCGAGCGATACAAGCCTTACCTGCCGGGTCTGCGACAGGCTTTGGAATGGTCCTTTGGGGAGGGCAATGATCCTTACACGGGCGTCAGACTGGTCGTTGCCGCCGAACCGCTCTGGCTGCATCTATCGTTGGTCAGAGAGTTTCTGGATGTCACCGAGACCGCAGCTCTGCGTATCCGGCCTGACCCGGACCTCTTTCCCTATGCAATGAAGCTGAATGTGGCGCGGGGCTGTGCACTTCTCTATGTCCGCGGCTCGACGCAAACCACCCGCGAGGCCTTGGCGCAAGGTTTGGCTCAGTCGAAACACCTCTCCGATGGTGTCGCGCAGGTCAGAGCCCTTTGGGCGCTGGCTGTCGCGAGTGTCAACGCGGGACTGAATGAGGACGCTCTCCGTTACGCGGAGGAATTGACGCGCGTTGCCGATGGATCAGGCAGCAGTACGGACAGGCTCATCGCCTGCCGGGCGCGCGGCGCCGTGCACCATGTGGTTGGCGAACAGACACGGGCGCAGGCCGAGCTGGAGGAATTCTTCGACGGCTATGAAGAGCCGGTCAGCAATTCGCCGACCAGCCGCTACCATTTTGATCAGCGGGTTGCCGGCCTTGCTTTCTACGCGCGCGTTCTCTGGCTGCGAAACGACACTGCCCGCGCGCTTGATGTTGCCAGACAGGCGCTCGAACGCGCTGTTGAACTCGACCATACCTATTCGATCTGCCATGCGCTGGCCCAGGCGTCGATCCCGCTGGCGCTCGACCAGGGCCATCATGAGGCCGCAGCGCTCTATATCCAGGAACTCGCCGACGTCTCGCAGGCGAGCAGGCTGTCGGTATGGCTCAACTGGTCGCACGCCTATCAGGCCTGCCTCGACATTCGGACGGGATCGCTGAAGTCAGGCATCGGCCGGCTGCAATCTGTTCTCTCCGACAGTCGCGCGATGCCCTTTTCCATGTATCACTGTGGCCTTATGAGCGAGCTTGCCGCAGGGCAACTGGCCGGCAAAGATTACGCGGCGAGTTTGGCGACCCTCGACGCCGCCATCGCGCGGGCGGCGCGAACGAAGGAAGTTTGGTGTCTCCCAGACCTCATGCGTTTAAAGGGCCTGGCCTTGTCAGGGCAAGGCGCCGACGTTGCTTCGACAGTTTTGCACACCTTTGATGAGGCAAGGACGCTGTCAGAGCGGCAGGGGGCTACCCTCTGGCGGGAGCGGCTGCAGGCAACTCTCAGACAATCGTCGGCGTGACACCCCCATCGGCGCGAAGCGCTGCACCATTCGTGGCGGATGCAAGCGGGCTTGCGACATAAGCCACGAGACTGGCGATCTCTTCAGGATGGATCAGCCTTTGCAGCAGCGAGCTTGGGCGATGATGTTGAAAGAAGTCCGCTTCGAGTTCGTCAGCCGTGGCATTCGGATCCGTCGAAAGGCCGCGCAGGAAATCGAATATGCCGTCTGACCGGGTCGGGCCGGGCATGACGGAATTGACCGTGACGCCCGTTCCCTTCGCCGTGATGGCGAGACCACGGGCGACGGCAAGCTGCGCCGTCTTCGTCATGCCGTAATGCACCATTTCGCCCGGCGTCATCAGGCCGGATTCACTGGAAATGAATATGACGCGACCCCAGTTGCGCGCGAGCATGCCGGGCGTATAGGCGCGCGACAGCCTGACGCCGCTCATCACATTCACCTCGAACATATGACGCCATTCGGCGTCGCTGATGTCCTGGAACGACTTCGGCTCGTAAATGCCGAGATTGTTCACCAGAACATCTATCTCCGGCACGGCGGTCACCAGGGCTGCGGCACCCGCTTCTGTCGCCGGATCGGCCAGCACGCCGCTGACGCCGGCTCCCCCGGATGCCAGGATATCGGCAATCGCCGCATCAAGTTTCTGCTGCGAGCGGCCCGGAATGGTGACCAGCGCACCTTCCTTTGAGAACGTCCGGGCAATCTCCAGTCCGATGCCGCCGGTGGCGCCCGTCACGACGACGGTCTTTCCTTGAAGTTTCAGGTCCATGCTGTGTCATCCAGTTTCAAAGGCGGGAAGATCGAAGGTCTTCGGCAGTCGACATCTGTTTGCCTGGCGAATATGGAGATCGATCCGCAGCTATCCTGACAAGTGCAGCAGACAAAGTCCTGAGGCCTGGCTGAAATATTCCTGAAAAATCCGGTAGTGAACGGCGCCCCCGCTTTAAACGTTCCGGCCCGTGAAGATCGAAAGGCAGCTTGGGGCGGAAGGATGAGGCAGTCCGACGCTTTCTTCCGCCGTGCAGCGATCGGCATCGAGCGAGTGGAGGTCGAGCGGGGCCATCTGGTCCGACAGGCATTCTTTGACGTCCGGAAGGGCGGCTTACCTTCAGCATACTCTAGCGACAGACCGTCCGCTCCCGGCCTCGTCATCTAACTCGAAGGTGCGCGTTCTCCCTGTGGCCAATGGTGACCATAGGAGAACTGAAATGGGTATTTCACAATATGATCCTGGCGCACTGGGTCGACCGGCTTGGAACGCAGGCAAGCAAGTTGGCGTCAAGAAGCCCCTGAAGCAGCGCCAGATCTGGGCAGTCCGCTTCTTCCTGGACCGTGAAGGAAGAATGCGAGATCGGGTGCTTTTCGATCTTGCCATCGACAGCAAGCTCCGCGGCTGCGATCTGGTAAAACTGAAAATCGGGACACTTGTCACCGGCCACGACATTCGAACTCGGGCGATGGTCGTCCAGCAGAAGACTGGACGACCCGTGCAGTTCGAAATCACGACGGAGGTCAGAGCTAGTCTGCTTGCCTGGCTTCAACGAAGGGGAGGAACAGTCGATGACTATGCCTTTCCCAGCCGCGTCGGCCACGCAGATCATCTTAGCACTCGGCAGTACGCCCGACTGGTCGATGAGTGGGTGACAGCGATCGGGCTTCGTCGGGAGGATTACGGCACGCATTCCCTGCGGCGAACGAAGGCTGCCATGATCTACAAGGCCACTGGCAATCTTCGAGCGATCCAGATCCTGCTTGGCCATACCAAGATCGAAAACACAGTCAGGTATCTCTGCGTCGACATTGAGGATGCACTAGAACTGGCCGAACGGACCGAAATCTAAAAGGGCGCGGCCCTGCATGTTGCGAGGCCGCGCCAGATTCTTGCGTGAGCCTCTCGAAGGACTCGATCCGCTTTGCGCCGTCATCTCGGTCATGAACTTGATGATATCACGTTCCCAAAACCGGACCTAACTTCGAAAAAAGCATCATAATTTCTGCGCGCTATCAAGCAAACATCGGCATATGCGTTGGTTGCCGAGAAAATGCGACGTCAAAAACTTTAGAGCGCGTCAGCGCTTTCATCTGTGAAGCCTTCGCCTCTATTCAATCTCACGTTGCTCCGATTGGCAAACGGCGCCCAACCGCCCAGCGCCGGTAGTCGGCCGGCGTCATGCCGGTCAACTGGATAAAGGCGCGCCGAAACGCTGTCTCATCGCCATACCCGCACTGCTGCGCCACCTGCTTGACGCTCGCTCCTGGTGTTTCGAGGAGCACGCAGGCCATCTCGATCCTGACTCGCGTCATGAAGCCCTTTGGCGACTCGTTGGTAAGTTCCTTCAGCCGCCGGTGCAGTGTCCGCTCGCTGAGATTCAGCGCGCTGGCGAGCGCTTCCGCCGTCATCCCCGGACTTGCATGACGGATGATCTCTTCCGCCTGCAGCAGCAAAGGGTCGGCTGCGTTGACGTAACCGCGCGGCGCGTAGATCATCTGCGGAATCGACAGCGTGTCGGCGACCGATACATCAGCCGCGAGTTTGGCTGTCTCTGGCCCGGCAGTGCGCTTGATGACGTGCAGTGCCAGGTCGATCCATGATAACGGCCCCCCTGTGGTAATCACGCGATCCTGCTCCTCAACTGCCGTTCCCCACACCGGTCGCGCCTTTGGGAAACGCCGCTTGAAAGCGTGATGCAGCCACCACGTCGTGGTGCAGCGTCGACCATCAAGAAGCCCGGCTTCGCCGACGATGAACGTTCCAGCGCAGGCCCCGCCGATAAGGGCGCCCTGCTTATGCCTGGTCAAAAGCCATTCCGCCGCCTTCTCGATCGAATCGGACACCGGCGGAAGACGATCGGGCCCCAATGCCATACCGGCGACGAGCGCGATATCGCATGGACCGAGTTTGTCGAACGAACAGTCGACAGGAATACGGCGGCCTTGTGCGGCATGAGGCGACACCCCGTCAGCGCTGACGATCGTCGTCTTGAAATAATGCTGGGTCTCCGCGGGTAACCCTGCTGCTGTCCCCTCGGGCGGCGCCCGGAGTGCCTGGTTGGTAATCCAGAACAGATCCGACAATCCAGCGATCGCCGAAAGCAGGCTTCCCTCGACGGCGATCACCGCGACGTTAACGGTGCGAGTTGGCATATCGATTGGCGAGTTTTGCATGAAGGATGTCCACTTTGCCATCTGAAGGACGCGGCAGCGGAGAGGTATACTCGCCTCAACAATGCATCAAGGCGCTAACAGATGAAAATATCAACGTATAAGACCACCGGCTTCCCGTGGAGGCCAGCAATTAGGATGACGTCGGCGGGTTTCACCGGCCGTCTACTCGCCTCGCTTGGCCTGGCATTTTCGCTGTCGACGAGTGAAGCCAAGACCGCCCCGGCACGTCACGCCATCGGTACGATCGTGCTCGTCCACGGCGCCTTTGCCGATGGATCCAGTTGGGCACCAGTCATCAAACGGCTTCAGGCCCGCGGCTATCGCGTCGCGGCCGTGCAGAACCCGCTGACCTCGCTCGCCGATGATGTCGCTGCGACCAATCGCGTATTGCGCCGCCAGACCGGCGATGTGCTGCTTGTGGGCCATTCCTGGGCGGGCGCTGTCATCACCGAGGCTGGCAACGCCGCAAACGTAAAAGGCCTCGTCTACTTCTCGGCCCTGGTGCCGGATAGTGGCGAGTCCGCCAGCGATCTTCTGAACCGCCTGAACGCGCCGATGGCAGGGCTTACTGCGGATGCGGATGGGCTGATCTGGCTGGATGACGCGAAGGCCTATCGCCACGTCATGGCGGCTGATGTCTCAGAGGACAAAGCGGCTGAACTGGCGGCGCTCCAGCAGCCCATCGCAGCAGCGACCTTCGCCGGCAAAATCAGCCATGCCGCTTGGCATGATAAACCGAGCTGGTACCTGCAGACAAAAAACGACAATGCGCTTCCCCCGCAGGTCCAGCGAGCGATCGCCCAGCAGATCGGTGCGCGCGTCACATCCATTTCTTCCAGCCACATGTCCCTCGTCTCCCATCCTGATGCGGTTGCCGATCTGATCGATCAGGCTGCTCGGGAGGCAGGACAATGAGCCGCGGAACTGAGAACACATACGTCAACGATAGCGAGAAAGACATGAAGATCCTTCACATCGACTCCAGCATTCTGGGCGCCAGCTCCATCACACGAGATCTCACCGCGACGATCATCGGCGAAATCCGCTCCGGCAACGAAAACCTCGAAATCGACTATCTCGATCTCGTCGAATATCCCGTCGGACATATGGACGGAGCAGTGGCCGCCGGCTTCCGTCCCAATGTTACCGCAGAATTCGATGCTGCGGCGCTTCACGAAAAGGAGATTTCGGATCGTCTGGTCGCGCAGTTCCTTGCAAGTGACGTGATCATCATCGGTGCGCCGATGTATAACTTCTCTGTCCCGACCCAACTGAAGGCCTGGCTGGACCGGATCGCTCAGCCCGGCAAGACCTTCAAATACACCGAGACCGGGCCGATCGGTCTTGCAGGTGGCAAGCGTGTGATCATCGCGTCTGCCCGGGGCGGCTTCTACCTCGAAGGTCCTTTGGCCCAGTTGGATTTTCAGGAAAGCTACCTGAAGGCTTTCCTCGGTTTCCTAGGCATTCAAGACGTTCGCTTTGTTCGCGCTGAAGGCGCATCGCGCGGCGAAGAAATCCGTCAGAAGGGCATCGCCTCTGCCAAAGCCGCCATCGCCTCCGCGCTCGCCTCTGCCTGAACGATCCAAGGAACAAGCATCATGCTGTACGCCATCAAGCTCACATACATCCGTCCCATCGAAGATATTCAAGCTCAGCTCGATCCGCACAAGGGCTGGCTCGCCCGTTACATCAAGGCGGGAACGATCCTGTTTGCCGGGCCATTGGAAGGCGGAAAGGCAGGGTTCATTCTGGCGTTCGCCGAGAGGATCGAAACGATCGAAGCAATGATTGCCGAAGATCCATTCGACGTGCTGAAGCTCGCGAGATTTGAGATCTCGGAATGCAATCCTGTGGTCCGGAATGAAGCTTTCTCGGCCCAATGGGCACCCGAGGCAAAGGCTTTCTAGCACTGTTCCGCGGCAAAAGAACAGCTTCCTGGCCGGACGGTCAGGAGGCTTTTGAGCCCCTTTGCGCAAATCCGTCAAAGAGGGCAGTTCCCCTGCTATTCTGGATCTCGATTGGCTCCGATCAGCATCTTCGCGCTAACTTCAGCTTTTTCTCCTGTCTCTTGGGCCGTCAGATTGTCCTCTACACAACGAGGAAGGGGAAAAGGCAAGGGATGTCCGCTTCGCTGACTCCTACGGTCTAGGCTTAAAACTACAGCGACTTCGGGTTGCTGAGTTCTGGAGACCGTCATTTCGCTTACAGTGCCCTTGCGGAAAACAATTCCGCTTCTGCGGGCCCTTTCGCGCGGCTACCTAAGGTTTGATCGTTCCCTCCCAGCGAAAGTCGATCAGGGGCATCATACTGCGCACCTTCTGATGCCCCTAACCGACATTGGCGTCGATCCAGGCGCGCGTCTGCTCAAGAACCTCGTCCGACAATTCAGGATCATCGATGGACCTGGCTAGGATGACTGCTCCGACCATGGCCGCCCAGCTTCCGATCGCTGCACGGCGGGCGTCCGCTGAGCCCTGATCTGGAAGCGCATGCTCAAGGCGTGCGATCTGGGTGCGCAGTCCCTCGGCCATGGCAGCTTTGGCTGCAGGCGTCTGGTGGCGAATGGCCGCGGCGAGTCCTGCAGTCGGGCATCCATTGCCGGGATTGTCCCGATGGCGGGGCGCCAGATAGGAGCGGACGAAGCCGCTGAACTCGCCGTCCCCAAAACTGTCGGCCGCAAGCGCATGCGCCAGCGTCTGCGCGACGAGATCGTCTTTCGATGTGAAGTGGCCATAGAAGCCGCCATGGGTCATGCCTGCGGCCTTCATGACCTCAGCGACGCTGACCGCATCGAACCCCTTATCCTTAAACAAGCGGCTTGCGACGTCCAGGATCCGCCGACGGTTCTCCGCCATCTGTTCTCGGCTGACTTTCATTTTCAAAATTCTCCGCGCTGGCCATTGACATTTACATGATGACGATCATATTTAAATTCAATCATGATGATCGTCATGAATATAGGATCAACCTTAGAAAAGAGCAATCCAAATGAGTCAGTTTCCCGCAGTCCTGATCACCGGCGCCTCCACGGGCATTGGCGCAACCTATGCCGATCGCTTCGCGCGTCGAGGCCATGATCTCGTGCTGGTCGCTCGAGACGTGGTGCGCATGGAGGCGCTTGCGAGCCGTCTGCGACAGGAAACCGGCGTCGCCATCGACATCCTCCCGGCCGATCTCACCAAGGCTGAGGATCTGGCAAAGGTCGAGACCAGGCTGCGCGACGATGTCCGCATCGGCATTCTCGTCAACAATGCCGGAACGGCGATCGGCAAAAGCTTTGTCGAGCAGAGCGTCGACGACATGACCCGGCTTATTGCGCTCAATGCCACCGCACTCGTCCGCCTTGCCGGCGCTATTGCTCCCCGTCTTGCCAATGCAGGCGAAGGCGCGATCATCAACATCGGTTCGGTCGTTGGGCTTGCTCCGGAATTCGGCATGACCGTGTATGGCGCGACCAAGGCCTTTGTGCTGTTCCTGTCGCAGGGGCTTGCGCATGAACTCGGGCCCAAGGGCGTCTACATCCAGGCCGTCCTTCCTGCCACGACCCGCACCGAGATCTGGGATCACGTCGGCGCCGACGTGAACGCCATGAGCAACGTCATGGAAGTGGGCGATCTGGTCGATGCCGCTCTCGTCGGCTTCGACCGCCGCGAGCCGGTGACCATCCCGCCGCTGCACGACGGCAGCCAGTGGGACGCGCTTGATGGCGCGCGCAAGTCCATGCTCGGCAATCTCGTCAATGCACTTCCCGCTGAACGCTATCGCACGACTGCGTGAGCTTTCCGACATCGATGAAACCACGCCAATAAATAGAAGTTTCGCAGGTATATTATGACCAAGACCAAGCTTTTCGAGCCCTACACTCTCGGCTCTGTCACTCTTTCCAACCGGGCCGTCATGGCGCCCCTCACGCGCAATCGCGCGGGTGCGGGCCTTGTCCCGAGCGAACTTGCTGCGGAATATTATGCCCAGCGCGCCAGCGCCGGACTTATCATCACCGAAGCCACACAGGTGTCCAGGCAGGCACAGGGCTATCAGGATACGCCAGGGCTCTACACACCGGAGCAAGTCGCAGGCTGGAAGAGGGTGACAGACGCGGTTCATGCCAAGGGCGGACGGATATTCGTTCAGCTCTGGCATGTTGGTCGCATCAGTCATGTCGATCTACTTGGCGGTGACGCACCGGTCGCACCCTCAGCGATCCGTGCCGCGACCAAGACGTTCGTGAACAACGGGTTCGCTGATGTGTCCGAGCCGCGTGCCCTTGAGCTTGATGAGCTTCCGGGCGTCGTCGACGACTTCCGCAAGGCTGCCGCCAATGCCATCAAGGCTGGTTTCGATGGTGTCGAGGTTCATGGCGCCAACGGCTATCTGCTAGAGCAGTTCGCAAAGGACGGCGCCAATGTCCGCACTGATGCCTATGGCGGATCTGTGGAAAACCGCGCCCGCCTGATGCTCGAAGTGACCGCTGCGGTGGCGCAGGAAATCGGGCCGGAGCGCACCGGTATCCGGATTTCGCCGGTCTCGCCTGCCAATGGGATTTCCAGCAGCGATCCCCAAACGCAGTACGACTATATCGTCGACCAGCTTGATGCGCTCGGAATCGCCTATATCCATGTCGTCGAAGGTGCCACCGGCGGACCGCGCGATGTCGCTCCGTTTGATTATGGCTTGCTGCGCAAGCGGTTCAGCAAGACGTATATCGCCAACAACGGCTATGATCTCAAACTCGCGACGTCGCATATAGCCGAGGGCAAGGCGGATCTCATCGCTTTCGGTCGTCCGTTCATCGCCAATCCCGATCTGGTCGAACATCTGCAACTCGGCGCACCTCTGAACCAGATTGATCCTGCCACGATCTATGGCGGCGGCGCTGCGGGTTATACCGACTATCCGCGCTTGAGCGAAACAACGTCCGGTAATTGAGCCATCACGGGGGCCTCGCCTCGGTGCGGCCCCATCATGCCGATCACCATCAATCCCTGACAATTCCCAAGGCTGCGCGGACGGATGTCGCAAGCCAAATCGAGAACACAGTTATGGCAACCTTCGCATCAACAGGACAGAAGACTGCATTCGTGACCGGTGCCTCAAGCGGCATCGGCAAAGCGGCGGCATTGGCGCTCAGCCGGGCCGGTTACCGGGTGATCGGCACCAGTCGCAAGGCGGCACCCGGCGAGGTCCGCGACGGCATCCGCATGATCGCCTGCGACGTGACATCGGACGATTCCGTGGCCGCGGCCGTGGCGCTTGCCCATGCCGAACTCGGTCGCATTGACCTCCTTGTTAACAATGCGGGCTATGCGATCTCCGGCGCGGCAGAGGAAAGCTCAATCGAACAGGTTCTTGCACTGTTCGACACCAATTTCCTCGGCGTCGTTCGGGTCACGAACGAAGTCCTGCCGATCATGCGCCAGCAGGGCAAGGGACGAATCCTGAACATCGGTTCGGTCGTGGGTCTCATTCCCGGCCCCTTCGGTGCCCACTATACGGCGAGCAAGCACGCGATCGAGGGCTATTCCGAATCCCTCGACCATGAGGTGCGACCGTTCGGCATCCGTGTCGCGGTGATCGAGCCATGGGCGACAAAGACATCTATCGAAGCCAATTCCCCGCAGGGTGATCGTCCGGTTGCGGTCTATCGCGAGACATTTGCCCGGTATCAGGCCGCTTTTGCCAAAGCCATGGCAGGCGGCGACACGGCAGATGATGTCGCTGCGACCATTCTTGCCGCAGCGCAGGCCAGGAAGCCAAAGCTCCGCTACCCCTCAGGACGAGATGCCCGACAGACGGCGTTTGCCAGACGGTTCCTGCCACGCGCGTTGTTCGATCGCATTTTGCGCAAGCAGTTCAACATCGCCTGAGATTGTGATGTCATCACCGAAAGCCCTGGCTTTCCTGGCTGCCACACCCTGAAAACGTTTTACCCCGGAGAGAACCCGTGAAAGCCTTCGTCGTCGACAAATACAAGAAAAAGGCCCCGCTACGGCTGGCCGACATGCCTGATCCCGTCATCGGCGCCAATGATGTGCTGGTTCGCATACAGGCCACCGCGATCAACCTTCTGGATTCCAAGGTGCGTGATGGTGAATTCAAGCTGTTCCTGCCCTATCGTCCACCTTTCATTCTCGGCCACGATCTCGCAGGAACGGTTATCCGCGTCGGCGCCAATGTTCGACAGTTCAAGGCAGGCGATGAGGTGTTTGCTCGCCCGCGTGACGGCCGCGCCGGTACCTTCGCGGAAATGATTGCGGTCGATGCCGCAGATCTCGCGCTGAAGCCGATAAGCCTCTCCATGGAGCAGGCCGCCTCGATCCCGCTGGTCGGACTGACCGCCTGGCAGGCGCTCGTCGAGGTGGGCAAGCTCAAGCCTGGCCAGAAGGTGTTCATTCAGGCAGGTTCTGGCGGTGTCGGCACATTTGCAATCCAGCTTGCCAAACATCTCGGCGCGACAGTTGCTACCACCACCAGTACGGCGAACATCGAGCTTGTGAAAGGCCTCGGCGCAGATGTGGTGATCGACTATAAAAAGCAGGACTTCGAGCAGGTACTGTCCGGTTACGACCTGGTGCTCAACAGCCAGGATGCCAAGACACTGGCCAAGTCGGTCAACGTGCTGAAGCCCGGCGGTAGGCTGATCTCCATCTCCGGACCACCGGACGTCCCTTTTGCCAAATCGCTGAAGCTGAACCTCTTTTTCCGTTTCGTGATGCGAATGCTCAGCCGCAGCATTCTGAAGAAGGCAAAGAGCCGGGGCGTCGATTATTCCTTCCTCTTCATGCGCGCGGATGGACAGCAACTGGGCGAGATCGCCAAGCTGCTCGATGCGGGTGTGATCCGCCCTGTCGTGGACAAGGTGTTTCCTTTCGCGCAGACGGCGGAAGCCTTGGCCTATGTCGAAACCGGGCGCGCCAAGGGGAAGGTTGTCGTCGCCGTTTCGCAACAGTCGCCAGTTCAGTTATAGTCTGCTTCATTCAAAGCATAATGTCCGCTTCCGTTGCTGAAAGGACCCGAGCGGACTGTCTCCTCACGGCCCCTATAGCGACAATCAAGCCGATGCAGTGAAGTGTATTGTCGGTGGCCGTTGTATCGAAGGCATAGGCTTATGGTCGCGATAGGGCTTTCGGTCGACGTCTGGTTTGATCGAGAACCATTAATAGTCCTGCGTTGCGCTCGATGATAATCTCAAGTGCGGTAGGTTGCGCAGATCATCGAACTAAATCAACAGCCACGGTACGCCGGTGAGGGATGCTCAAGCGCCTGAAATTCCAGACGTACTCTATGACCGCACGGGGCACCGCTGTCGGTTTTTCTCCCAATCCAGGCTGACTAGAACTATGCGCTTGCGGCCTGGAATCACCGGCCGTTCCTTGCACGCAGCCGGTCGCTCGCGTCTCGTTTTCCCGCCGTGAGCTCTGCCTCGTAACAACTGCAGCGAGGTTCATCTATTGCGTGCAAATTCCGGGTTGAAAGGGCGCGTCAGGCAACTCCTGCGACAGGACACCATGATTTATGCACGATGAGATCTGCTAGTCCGAAACCGTGAAAGTAAGCACGGCCTTAACCGGCAGTAACATATGATATTTTAGAATGCGTGCGGATAAGGAGCCGGCGCTTTCCGCGCCACGCCACAGACACTCATATGGAATATCAAATGATGATCTTCGACAATATGAAAATCATAACCAAGATTTCGACCGCCATCATCAGTCTGATTGCGGTGAGCCTGGTGGTTGCATTCGTCAGCTACCGCTCCAGCTCCGTTCAGGCGCAGAATGCCGATATGACGGACCATACGCATGTCGTCCTGTCCAAGGTCTCCAACATGATGTCTGCCATGGTGGACCAGGAAACCGGGATGAGAGGCTACCTAATTGGAGGGGATCCGAAATTCCTCGAGCCGCAGATCGCCGGCGAAAAAGCCTTCAAGCAGAATCTCGCCGAGGCCCAGCAACTGACGGCGGACAATCCTGCCCAGCAGGCTCGTCTCAAGGATGTGGCTTCCCTTGCCGAAACCTGGGCTGCCAAGGTCGTGAAGCCGGAAATGGAATGGATGAAGGACCCGTCCACCTGGGACAAGGCCCGCCAGGTCGAGATTTCGGGTGCCGGCAAGACGTCGATGGATGGCATCCGGGCCAAGGTGAAGGAACTGGCCGACGCGGAACTGTCGCTGCTGGGAACCCGCAAGGCCGCAGCCGATGATGCTGCCGAGATGGCTCAAGCGTCTGCCTTGATCGGCGGTATTGTCATGCTGCTTCTGTCGATCGCCGGCCTGCTCGTTCTTAACCGCTCCCTCGTCAAGCCGCTGCGCAATCTGAATGCCTGCATGCTGGTGCTTGTGAAGGGCCAGAACAACGTGGAGGTGCCCGGCCGCGGGCGCAAGGACGAGCTGGGCGATATGGCCGCAGCCGTCGAAACATTCCGCCAGACCGCCATCAGCAAGCTGGAAAGTGATCGCCAGGCAGCCGAGTCGAGAACTTCGTCCGAAGCGGAACGCGCGCGTGTCGCGGAAGCCGAGCAGGCCCGGGCCGCGGCCATGGCCGAAGCAACAGCCGGTCTGGCCGAAGGCTTGAAGAACCTTTCCAACGGCAACCTCACCTTCACCTTGTCACGGCCGTTTGCCACCGATTTCGAGGGGCTGCGCCACGACTTCAACACGGCTGTCGCGCAATTGCGCGAGACGCTCCACGAGGTTTCGATCTCGACCGGCGCAATCGACGCGGGTTCGCGTGAACTGAGTGGCAGTGCCAATGACCTTTCGCGGCGCACGGAGCAGCAGGCAGCTTCGCTCGAGGAAACGGCAGCGGCTCTTGATCAAATCACCGCAAACGTGACGAATTCGGCCAAACGCACCGAAGAGGCCCGCGCTGTCGCCATGGACGCCAACAAGTCGGCTCGCCAGTCCGGCGAGGTTGTGGCCAGCGCCGTCAATGCGATGCAGCGCATCGAGCAGTCTTCGAACCAGATCTCCTCGATCATCGGCGTCATCGATGAAATCGCCTTCCAGACCAACCTTCTCGCCTTGAATGCCGGCGTGGAAGCGGCGCGCGCCGGGGAAGCCGGCAAGGGCTTTGCCGTCGTTGCCCAGGAGGTGCGCGAACTGGCGCAGCGTTCCGCCCAGGCGGCCAAGGAAATCAAGGATCTCATTCGCACCTCGGCCGGTGAAGTGGAAAGCGGCGTCAAGCTGGTCACGGCGACCGGCGAAGCGCTGAAGGTGATCGAGGAGCACGTGGTGTCGATCAACACGCAGCTGGATGCGATTGCGACCTCTGCGAAGGAACAGTCGGTCGGTCTTGCCGAAGTCAACACGGCCGTCAACCAGATGGACCAGACGACGCAGCAGAACGCCGCCATGGTGGAAGAGGCAACCGCTGCCACAACGAAGCTTGCCAGTGAAGCCGACAAGCTGCGCCAGTTCGTCGGGCGCTTCCAGCTCGAAGGAGGGGTTTCCAGCGGGCGCGTGGCAGCCGTTTCGCCCTCTGTCCGTCAGGCTCCGGTCGCCTCGCCTGCGCGCAAGCTGGTCAACAAGATCTCCCGCAGCCTGGGTGGCGGATCTGCCGCGACGGCCGAGAGCTGGGAAGAGTTCTGATCAACGGCTGCGGGGCGGATGCTGTCTGCCCCGCAGCTTTCTTATGCATTTCGACGTGACATTCCGTCCGTGCGGCGGGTTCTACTAACGCGGGGCGTTGGCTTTGGTCCCCGGAAGATTCAATCTCGTCCTTGTCGCCTTTGCGCGGGATGATCTTTCTTCGGGGGCAAGAGGACGGTCCTGATCAGGCGGCCACCGGGCCGCTCGATGAACACGTGTGACATCGCAGCGATCCATACGGCACCTGAAATTCCAAGGAGCCAGACTGCCCATGATGGTGTGCCTGCCCATGCCAGGAAGCCGATGAGCGGCGAATGAAGCAGATAAAGGGAGAAGGAGATATCTCCCAACCAGCGCGTAACAGAGTTTCCGAACAGGCGCTCTGCAGCCGAAGAACTTTGAGCGCACCATATGAGGGTACAGACCACGATCATGCACAAGGGATCACGCCAGGTATCCAAAAGGGCTGGCGGTTCAAAGCCAAACAGCGGCCGCATCTGGGGCAGTGAAAGCCAGTAGAGGGTGAGTGCTCCCATAAAGAGCGGGCCGGCAACTTTCTTCGAAGGAGGGCTGATCAGCCGGATGGTCACGCCGAACAGGAAATAAGGAAGACATCTGATAAGCGTTGGCAGGGCATCCGCCGAGACCGACAGGCTCAGTATGACCGCTGCAATTGTCAGGGTGTATATTGCGATCGGCATATGAGACAGAGCCCATATGATGAGGAACAGCACATAGAACTGGATCTCAACAGGCACCGTCCAGATGATGCCATCTCCCCTTATGAACATGAGATGCGACAAAAGGTTGCCGGTCGTGACGTTATACCCGTAGAGTTGATTTTCTGTCACGAGACCGAAAACGAACGCGACAACGATCACCAAGACATACAATGGTAATATTCTTGCGGCGCGCCGAGTTGCATATCTACCCGCATGCTGCCAATCCAAAGGCTCGCCCGCGTGGTTGTGCGCCATGAGGAAGCCGGAGAGAGCAAAAAAGAGCATCACGCCAAGCTGCCCGGCACCGTTGCCAAGAGGTTGAACGAGTTGCGTCAAGTTTGACAGGTGAGAAAGCAGCACGGTCAGTGCCGCCATTCCGCGTAACCCGTCCAGCGCTGCGATGCGTGCTCCCGACAAGATCGTCCTCCGGAGGGTGGATGTATCATCTGCTTGCGCTTGTGGCAGAGCAAACGCGCATCGTCTACCGGTCAGTTATGTTGGTGCGTCCCGGTCCCGGGTCCATGAACCTGCGGATCATGGCAGGAGCGTCCAAATGCGCTCCTTCTTCATTCCGTCAGCTCTGCGCGCCCAGAAGTTTCTGGCGTACCTGTTCGGCCGTGCCGCGGACGTAGAACTGGAAGTGGCTGCCGTTATGGGGAATGGCAAGGGCAACGACCGTGACCTGATCCTCGAACCGGGCGACATAGACCACGTGCTGCGGGTTGATATAGATCTGCTGATCGTGGGTGTTCTTGAAGCTGATCAGGTCCCTCATGGTGTATCCTCAAGCTGTCGTCTTATAAATTTCCGGCAGAATTTATGCTGCCGGCTTGCCTTCGCACACCATGCCGATAGCGGGAGATGCCGGCTCGCGTGCGCGCGGTTCAGGCGATGGCATTTCGATATCAGAATGACCTGCAAAAACCGTTAAAGTGCTGAGGCTGCGCCGCCAACGCCACAGGATCATTCGTCACGGATCCGCAATCCGAGAATCTTTTCGCGCAGCAGGCGGGCCACGGAGCGGGTATTGCGGTAAAGGTGCAGCTGGGTTGCCACCTGGCGGGTGTCGCGGTCGAGGCTCTCCTGCAGGCCGATCACCAGCGTGCCCATGGCTTCGCGCTCGCGCCAGAAGCGGCTCATGATCGGATGGTCGGATGCCGCACAACTGTCGGAGCGGGTGATATTGGCATCGTCCAGATGCCATTCCGTGAGCTTCATCATCAGGAGTTTGCCCGGAGAAAAGCCGGCATAGGCCTCATCATACGCCGTCTTCCAGGTATAGGCGTCGCCGGCCATCAGGAAGACGACGAGCGAGGCGATGGCGCGGCCATTAAGGTTCAGCGTATGGATGCGCACGGCATCCACTTCGGCAAGGTTGCCGATGGCTTCACGCGCAAAGGCTGCGTGGTACCGGTCATTGATCAGAGCGGAGCGCTTGCGTCCCTTCCATCCGCTGGCTTCCAGGGCGAGAAACTCTTCCGTGCCGCGTCGGATATCCGCCGGCTGGCGGGCAACCTCATGGGTCAGGCTTCCCGTGGCCGAGAGTCGGCGCCACTGGCGCCGCATGTCGCGCAGGTGGTGCGGCGACAGCGCCTGTTTCAGATAGGCCTCGCCATCCAGTTCGCTGTGCAGCATCGGGCGCTGATAGGTGCCGGTGACGGTGACCGGCAGGTTGCGGCCAACGGCGACGGCCCGGATCAGCTGGGCAAAACGGCCGTTGAGTCTCAGATCCGGCAGAACCAGAACCTTCGGCAGCCCGGCGTCCCGGCGCCCTAAGGCATCGAGAAGGTTGTCGAGTGTTTCAGCCGCGCCCTCGGCATCGACGAGCGGCGTGCCCAGCGGCCCGAACGGGTTCGCCCAGGCGCGAAGGATCGGCGCGCCAAGGGCAAAGCCGGGCTTTTCGACGGAAAATGGCATGAGAAGGCGCATGCGGCTGGAGCGCTCCCGCTCGTCGCGGATGAGCGCCAGCTGGACCTGTCGGTCTTCGACACGCGGCATCGCAGGGGCAAGCAGGCGGCCGGAAAAGAAGACGTTTGGCTCCATGACCCGGTTGGACAGGAAATCGAGTTCCTCCTCCAACTCGTAGCCCATATGGCCTGGATAGATGGCAAGCGTGCGACCGACACGCGCGGTGTCGATGGTGATCGCTGCTGCGGGACTATCCAGCCGTCGTTGCGGCGCAGCCATTTTGGAGGATGCAGGCATGCCTTGTGCCAAGGACGTTGCCGTGTTTGGCGCTGCCTCTAACAGAGGTTTCGTCAGCGGCAGATGCTCAGCCATGATCGTCCGGCCTTTCCTGTTGAAGCCGCGCGTTGATTGGTCGTGCAAAGGCGAAAATCACGATGCCGAGCGTGTGGCGCACTGCGATATGCAGCAAGATCGCCTCAAGGAGCATGGCAGAGGCGGTCGCCGTTGCAGCCCCCAGCAGGCCGAGAGGCGGGATGAGGGCGATGTTGAGGATGATGCAGGCGGCAAGCACGGTGCCGTAAAGCATCACGCAGAGCGACTGCCGTCCCGCCATGTTGAGCAGGACTTCGCCCGGCCCGACACTGGCTTTCGCCAGAATGCCGCAGAGCAGCACCAGCATCAGCGGGTAGCCCTGCGAAAAGGCCGGCCCGAACATCTGCAGCAGCAAATGGCCAAGGGCTGCCACGCCAAGACCGACGGCAAGCGCCGGCCAGAAACTCCACCGGGCCGCCTGTCCCGCGAATGTGGCAAGCTCGCCCCTGTCACCGGTCGCCATGATGGCGGAAAAGCCGGGTGCGGCGGCGGCCTTGACGGAAAAATACACGAACTGCACCAGCGCGATGGTCTTGGCCGCCGCATAATAGATCGCCACCTGGTCCGGCGGCAGGTAGAGCCCCACCACCACCACATCGGAATTGGTGAGCAGGAAGCCGATACCATCGACCAGGAAAAGGGGAAGCGCAAAGCGCGTCCAGGGGCGGACGTCAAAGGCCAGGGCACCGGAGCCGAGATGGCGGCGCAGACGAAGGGTGACGCGGATGAACTGGACGAGCGTCGTGAGGTAGGTTGCGGCAAGAGCCGCCGTCATTGCGGTTGTTGCAGTGCGCGGTTCGCCAAGCCGGATGGCAAGCACCATCAACGCAAGGATCAGCAGCGGGCGGATGATATAGGTGGGGCTGAGCGCCATCACCGCCCAGCCATTGGCGCGGGCCGTGCCTTCCAGAACGTCGCCAAGGGCGATCATCGGCAGGGTAAACAGCCCGAGAAACACCGGTATGCGCCAGTAATCCGCGACGGCATTGTCGAAAAGGGCAAGGAAGGCAAAGCCGACACCTGCCAGCAGGCTTGCCGATAGAAGTGCAAAGACCCGCGCCGACCAGTTGAGGCCGCGGACCAGGTCATCTTCACCCCGTGCCTGATGCTGCGGCAGGAAGCGGATGACGGTGGTGTGGAAGCCAAGGCAGGAGAGATTGCCGAAGACCACGACCAGCACCCAGACGAAGGCAAAGATGCCGTAATCGAACTCGCCCATCAGTCGCGCCATGACGATCTGGGCGACAAAGGCGATGGCGGCGCTGAGAACACGGATGAAAAAGGCAATGAGGGCCATGCGTTGGGCGCGTGCTGTCTCATCGCTGCCGGCAAGGATCGGCTCCAGACCACGCAGCACGGGTGACAGCCGCGTCTTTACGCTGAGCGGCAGCAGTTTCTGCGCTGTGTCGATGACCGTCATGAAGGGCACGTTCTGCTCGGGCGGGGATCCGGCCGGCATCATGCGGTTGCGACCGTTAAGAAACGATTGCGCCGGCTCGCAGCCAGGCCTGCTTCCCCGGCTTTGATCCCCTCATCCACGAAAAAGGCCGCCCCGAAGGGCGGCCGCGATGGTTTGCAAAGGGAAGGCTGGTTTCAAGCGATCAGCGCGCCGTGGCAGTGCTTGAACTTCTTGCCGGAGCCGCAGGGGCAAAGCTCGTTGCGGCCGATGCGACCCCAGGTGGACGGATCGTTCGGATCGCGATCCTCGGGCGCCGTGAAGGGGGCGAGCGCTGCCATTGCAAACTCGTCCTCGCCGGTCGTCGCATCCACATGGTGCGCCTCCATGACCTGCGGCGGTTCAGGCGCCGGCGGCGTGTCGCGCACCAGTTCGACGCGCATCAGTTGCGACGTGACGACCTCGCGCATGTTGGCGAGCAGCGCCTGGAAGAGTTCGAAGGCTTCCGCCTTGTATTCCTGCAGCGGATCGCGCTGTGCATAGCCGCGGAAGCCGACGACGGAGCGCAGATGGTCGAGGTTGACGATATGTTCGCGCCAGAGATGATCGAGCGTCTGCAGGAGCACGGAGCGCTCGACATAGGTCATCACTTCGGGGCCGAAGCGTTCGGCACGGTCCTTGGCGGCGGCATCGGCAGCTGCGATCAGGCGCTCGCGGATGTCGTCCTCGGCAATGCCTTCTTCCTGCACCCAGTCATGGATCGGCAGGTCGAGATTGAGCAGGCGCTCCACACCTTCCTTCAGGCCATTGGCGTCCCACTGTTCGGCATAGGCGCGCTCGGGGATATGCTTGGTCACCAGCATGTCGATGACTTCGTGGCGCATGTCGGTCACGGTATCGGTGAGGTCCGGCGCATCCATCAGTTCGATGCGCTGCTCGAAGATCACCTTGCGCTGGTCGTTGGTGACGTCGTCGTATTTCAGAAGGTTCTTGCGGGTGTCGAAGTTGCGGGCTTCGACCTTCTTCTGGGCCCGTTCCAGCGCCTTGTTGATCCAGGGGTGGACGATCGCTTCCCCTTCCTTCAGGCCGAGCTTCTGCAGCATCGAATCCATCCGGTCGGAGCCGAAGATGCGCATCAGGTCGTCCTGCAGAGACAGGTAGAATTTCGACCGGCCCGGGTCGCCCTGACGACCGGAACGGCCGCGCAGCTGGTTGTCGATGCGGCGGCTTTCGTGGCGTTCGGTGGCAATCACGTAGAGACCGCCGGCTTCGAGCGCCTTTGCCTTCAGCTGCTTGACCTCTTCGCGGATCGCCGCTTCCTTGGCATCGCGCTCCGGACCGGGTTCCATGCCCTCCAGCTCGCGCTCCAGGCGCATGTCGATATTGCCGCCGAGCTGGATGTCGGTGCCGCGGCCGGCCATGTTGGTAGCAATCGTCACACCGCCGGGAACGCCGGCCTGGGAGACGATATAGGCTTCCTGCTCGTGATAGCGGGCGTTCAGAACATTGAAGTTCTCAAAGCCGTCGTTGCGCAGCATGGTGGCGAGCAGTTCGGATTTTTCGATGGAAGTCGTGCCGACGAGAACCGGCTGGTTGCGCGCATGCGCCGTCTTGATCTCCTCGATGATCGCCTTGAACTTTTCCTCGCCGGTCCGGTAGACCTCGTCATCCTCGTCGATACGCTGGATGGGCAGGTTGGTCGGCACTTCCACGACGTCAAGGCCGTAGATGTTGGAAAATTCTTCCGCTTCGGTGGACGCCGTACCGGTCATGCCGGCGAGCTTTTCATACATGCGGAAATAGTTCTGGAAGGTGATCGAGGAGAGCGTCTGGTTCTCTGGCTGGATCTGTACCTTTTCTTTGGCTTCCAGAGCCTGATGCTGGCCCTCCGAATAGCGGCGGCCGGGCATCATGCGGCCGGTGAACTCGTCGATGATGACGATTTCCCCGTTGCGGACGATGTAGTCCTTGTCGCGCTGGAACAGCTTGTGAGCCTTCAGCGCGTTGTTGATGTGGTGGACGATCGCGACGTTCTCGACGTCATAGAGCGATTCACCCTTCAGGAGACCCGCGCTGCGCAAGAGGTTTTCGAGCTTTTCGGTGCCGGCCTCGGAAAAATTGGCCGAGCGCTGCTTTTCGTCGATCTCGTAATCATCGGCCGTCAGCGCCGGGATGAAGGCGTCGATCGTGTTGTAGAGCTCGGAGCGGTCGTCCAGCGGGCCGGAGATGATGAGCGGCGTGCGCGCCTCGTCGACCAGGATCGAGTCCACTTCGTCGACGATCGCGTAGTTATGGCCGCGCTGCACCATCTGGCCGCGGTCGTATTTCATGTTGTCGCGCAGATAATCGAAGCCAAGCTCGTTATTCGTCGCATAGGTGATGTCGCAGGCATAGGCGGCGCGGCGCTGGTCGTCGTCGAGGCCGTGCATGATGACGCCGGTGGTGAGGCCGAGGAAGCTGTACAGCCGGCTCATGATGGCGGCGTCGCGGCTGGCCAAATAGTCGTTGACGGTCACGACATGGACGCCCTTGCCGGAGAGCGCGTTGAGATAGACCGGAAGCGTGCCGACGAGCGTCTTGCCTTCGCCGGTCTTCATTTCGGCAATCGCGCCGTCGTTGAGGATCATGCCGCCGGTCAGCTGCACATCGAAGGGGCGCATGCCGAGAACGCGGCGCGAAGCCTCGCGCACGACGGCAAAGGCCGGCACCACCAGATCGTCCAGCGTCTTGCCATTGGCGAGCTGCTCGCGGAACTCCACCGTCTTTGCAGCAAGCTGCTCATCGGAGAGTGCCTTCGTCTTTTCTTCGAGCGCGCCGATCGCCTCGATGCGGGAACGATAGGCACGGACGCGGCGGTCATTGGCCGAACCGAAAAACTTGCGGGCTATCCCACCGAAGCTGACCATACGAGTGGTCCTTTCCAAACTGATGTGGCATCCCTCGAAAGCATCGTCCGGCAGGTTGATTTGCGCCCTCTATTCGACAGGCAAAATACAAACGCCGGCCCGGAAACTCTTCTGGACGCGAAGTAGCGTGACAGATAAGAGGGGGGTCGAATGATGTCAACGGCTCCCGCCGTTACAGAATGGCCACAATCCGGTGTTTCTGACAGTGTTCCGGCCGGTCTCGACATCCGGGGCCGGTGCCCAATTCGAAAGGTAGTTCCTTATGTTTCGCCATAAATTCCTCGCGACTGCCGCCGTGGCCGTGGCCGTCTTTTTCCAGGCGCCCGCCTTTGCACAGGCCGATGCCGTGGTCGCCAAGGTTGGCGGCGTGGAAATCCATCAGTCGGAACTGGATGCGGCCATTGCCAATCTGAGCCAGCAGTACCAGCAGATGCCCGACGACCAGAAGAAGGTCGCGGCACTCTCGCAGATCATCGACATCAAGCTCGTCTCGAAGAAGGCCGAAGAAGCCGGTCTGCAGAACAGCGACGACTTCAAGAAGCGGATGGCCTTCCTGCAGGAGCGCGAGCTGCACAATGCCTATCTTCGCCAGCAGTTCGAGACGCTGAAGCCGGAAGAGGTCAAGGCCCGCTACGACAAGGAAGTCGCAGCCATGCCGAAGGAAGAGGAAATCCACGCCCGCCACATCCTGGTGAAGACCGAGGATGAAGCCAAGGCAATCATCAAGCAGCTCGACGAAGGCAAGGACTTCATCGAACTGGCAAAGGCAAAGTCGGAAGACACCAGCAAGTCCGACGGTGGCGATCTCGGCTACTTCACCAAGGGCCGCATGGTTCCGGAATTCGAGGAAGCCGCCTTCGCACTCGACAAGGGCGCCTACACGAAGACGCCGGTAAAGTCGCAGTTCGGCTACCA
Source organism: Neorhizobium fuzhouense (assembly GCF_042611105.1). Taxonomy (NCBI): domain Bacteria; kingdom Pseudomonadati; phylum Pseudomonadota; class Alphaproteobacteria; order Hyphomicrobiales; family Rhizobiaceae; genus Neorhizobium; species Neorhizobium fuzhouense. Next base: position 25,318 of record NZ_JBHFFP010000019.1, read on the forward strand.
TGTCATCAAGGTGGAAGACAAGCGTGACGCCCAGCCGCCGGCCTTCGACCAGGTGGAGCCGCAGGTTCGCCAGATCGTCATGCAGGAGAAGTATTCTGCCATTATCGATGCGGCCAAGGCCGACCAGAAGGTCGAAATTGTCGACGAAACCCTGCGCAAGGGCTATGAAGACATGACCAAGGGCGAATAAGCCGCCTTCGATATTTCATCAACCGGCCCGCATCTGCGGGCCTTTTCTTGTCCGGGTTTTTGCCAAATGTCCGCCACCGTTTCCCCCCTTGCTCCGAAATCCTATCCCGACATGCCGGCCGTCAAAGGCCTGCGCATGGCAACGGCTGCCGCCGGCATCAAGTACAAGAACCGCACGGACGTGCTTTTGATGGTGTTCGATGAACCGGCATCGGTGGCGGGCGTATTCACCCGCTCGAAATGCCCGTCGGCACCGGTGGATTTCTGCCGCGCCAACCTTGCCAATGGCAAGGCGCGCGCGGTTGTGGTCAATTCCGGCAATGCCAACGCCTTTACCGGCGTCAAGGGCCGGGCCTCGACGGAACTGACGGCGAAATCGGCGTCCGAAGCCGTCGGTTGCGATGTGGGCGAAGTCTATCTCGCCTCGACGGGCGTCATCGGCGAGCCGCTGGATGCGACGAAATTTGCGGGCGTCCTGGGTGACATGCAGGCGGCCGCAACCGGCGATTTCTGGCTGGAGGCCGCCAAGGCGATCATGACCACGGATACCTATCCGAAGGTTGCGACGCGCACCGCAGACATCGGTGGCGTCACCGTCACCATCAACGGCATCGCCAAGGGCGCCGGCATGATCGCGCCGGACATGGCGACCATGCTGTCCTTTGTCGCAACGGATGCCGATATCGCCCCGGCCGCCCTGCAGGCGCTGCTGTCTGAGGGCGTCGGCCCGACCTTCAATTCGGTCACCGTCGACAGCGATACCTCCACCTCCGACACGCTTCTTCTGTTTGCAACCGGCAAGGCTGAAGGCCAGGTTCGGGTGGAGACGGCCGACGATACGCGTCTGGATGGCTTTCGCACCGCCCTCAACGACCTCCTGAAGGATCTGGCGCTGCAGGTCGTGCGCGACGGTGAAGGTGCCCGCAAGATGGTGGAAGTCACCGTCACCGGTGCCGAAAACGATGCGGCTGCCAAACGTATTGCGCTCTCCATCGCCAATTCTCCGCTGGTCAAGACGGCCGTTGCGGGTGAAGATGCCAATTGGGGTCGTGTGGTGATGGCGGTTGGCAAGTCCGGCGAGATGGCCGACCGCGATCGGCTGGCGATCTGGTTCGGCGACGTCAGGGTTGCAATAGAGGGCGAACGCGATCCGGCCTATTCGGAAGCGGCAGCGACGGCAGTCATGCAGCAGGAGGATATCGTCATCCGTGTCGATATCGGCCTTGGCCAGGGAACCGCAACCGTCTGGACATGTGACCTCACGAAGGAATATGTCGCCATCAATGGCGACTACCGGAGCTGAACTTTTGATGCAGGCAATTTCTCCCCACGGCAATCTTCCGCTTGTCAGGCGTCTCGAAGCTGTCGGCTTCCGCGCCTGGCCGGCGGCCTCCGTGGTCTATGACGGCAGCTGGCAGGTGCGGCTGACGGGCGGGCACCCGTCCAAGCGGCTGAACTGCCTTGTGCCGCTCGATCCGTCGGATCATCGCGACGTCGACCTGCGCATCGAAAAGGCCCGCAAGCGTTTCGAACACTATGGCCGCCCGCTCCTGGTGCGCGAAACGCCGCTGTCGCCAAAACCGCTTCTCGACCGGCTGGCCGGCCAGGGATGGCGACCGTTCGAAACGGTCAACGTCATGGTGGCGGATCTGGCGGGGCTCGAACTGCCCGACACGCTCGGCCACCTGCCGAGCCATGACATCGGCCGCTATATCGATGCCTCGCTTGCCGTTCATGGCGAGGATGCGTCGCTGAAGCCGGCGCTCGCCGAAATCCTGTCGGCGATCAAGCCGGTCAGCGGCCTTTTCATTGCGGAAAATCCCGGCGAAGGCCCGGTTGCTGTTGCGCTCTGCGTACAGGATGCGGATCTCGCCGGCATCCTGTCCTTTGCCGTTGCCGCCGACCGCAGGCGGCAGGGGGCGGGCACGGAAATGCTGACGGCCGCCCTGCGCTGGGCCCGCATCAGTGGAGCCCGCACCGCCTGGCTGCAGGTGCATGACGACAATGTTGCTGCGCTTTCGCTCTATGGCCGCTTCGGTTTTCGCCAAGCCTACCAGTATCGCTACTGGCGCCAGGAGACCGGCGTATGAGTGTGGTCGACGAGACGCAAAAGCCTCGCTCCATTCTTCTGGTTGCCGCTTGCGCGCTGATCGATACGGATGGCCGCATTCTTCTCGCGCAGCGTCCGGAAGGCAAGAGCCTTGCCGGCCTCTGGGAATTTCCCGGCGGCAAGGTGGAGCCCGGCGAGACGCCGGAGGAAACGCTGGTGCGCGAGCTTCACGAGGAACTGGGCATCGTCACGCGCGTGCCCTGCCTTGCGCCGCTCACTTTTGCCAGCCACACATACGAGACGTTTCACCTGCTGATGCCGCTTTACGTTTGCCGGCGTTACGAGGGTATACCGGCGGGTCGGGAAGGGCAGGCGCTGAAATGGGTGCGGCCCGCGGCCCTTCGCGATTATCCCATGCCGCCGGCCGACGAACCGCTGATCCCCTTCCTGCAGGACCTGCTCTGAGCCTCCGGCGGATCCCGTAAAAGCCAGGCGTTGCCATTTATCCACAGTTTTTAAAATTCGCCGGGCGCGAATGAATCGGCGTTAACAGATCCTTTAACCCGATGGGGCAATATGCAGCTTCGATAAAGTAATTGCGTAACGAGGCTCTCATGGATGAGGAATTCTGGAAGACTGTTCGTGCCCAGCAAAGGGTCACGCTCAGGTCCGGCAGAACCGGCGTTCTGAACATCGCCCTGCTGTTCGGTACCGCAGCGATCGCGCTTTCGCTTATCGTCACGCCCATGTTGATGAAGCGATCCGACCCGCGCCATCTGGCCAATGTGCAACAGGAAATCGATCTGATCACCACCGGATCGATCAAGCCGGACGCATCAGGCACCAAGCATTACACGATTCGCCGCAGCGTGCTGCAGCAGACGCCGGGCTCCGTCTGCGTCACGCAGGGCTATGACGGCGAGAGCGTGTGCTGAGCGCGGTAACCTGCCGGTAAGTGAACCGATGCTATGCATCCCGGGATGGAACCCGGGGGCACGATGTCGATCCTCAAGAAATTCGCCGCGGATAATCAGGGTGCAACGGCCGTGGAATACGGCCTTGTCGTTGCCGTCCTGTCCGCCGTGGTGCTTGCCGGCTTCACCACATTTTCCGGCACATTGCAGGATATGCTGACCTTCCTTGCGGACACGCTTGCGGCCCGGTGAACCGGTTCCGACGCCTATTCGGGGTGGTCGGTGACGCGGAGCGCATCGGCCAGCCGCATCTTTGCCGAGCCTGGCTTCAGCGGCTTCTGCTGGCTTTCATGCGGCGCCCAGCCGGATGCGTAGACGATGGTGAAGGTGGCGCGGATGCGCCCGTCCGGATCGGAATAGCGCTCTGCATAAATCTCCGCCGCCCGCACGAAGAAGGCCCGCGTCAGCGGTGTCCTGCTTCGCCCGGCAAGGGGATTGCTCATGCCCATGGCGCGCAGGTCCCGCATCAGGTGAAACAGTGTATCGTAGCGTACGGTATAGGTTTCCGCATCGATCACCGGCAGCGCAAAGCCTGCCCGCTGCATCAGGCCGCCGATGTCGCGCACATCGGCAAACGGTATGACGCGCGGACTTGCGCCGCCAAAGAGTTCGGCTTCCGCCGCCAGAAGCACGTCGCGCAGTTCGACGAGCGTTCCAGCCCCGGGAATGGCGGCCATGAACAGCCCGTCCGGCTTCAGGGCCCGGCGAATGCGGATCAGCATGCCCGGCGTATCATTGGTCAGATGCAGCGACAGGGGCGAGAGGACGAGATTGACCGACTGGTCGGCGAGCGGCATGTCCTCAAGTGCTGCCGGCGAGATGTCTTCGCCGGGTCCGGCAAAAGCCGCACTCGTTTCGATGCGCGTCAGATGGCCGATCTTGCCGGTCTTGAACGCCGCGCGCGCGGCATTGCCGCCGCCGCCATGCAGTTCCACGGCCTCCTCGAAATGGCGTTCCACAACGCCGAGGCGCTCGGCCAGTTCATTGGCTGCAATGTCGAGCAGGAAGTCACCACCCGCAACGGCCCGCGCAATGGCGCGTTCGCGCCGTGCAGTTACCAAAGGCAGGTCGAAAAGGATGTCCATGCTGTCTGTCCGTCTTCGTTGAGGTGAGGTGTGTCGGCAGGCGGCACGCCTTGCATTTTGGTGTCGCATGGGCGCTGACGAGCCGCTAATGTCAAGACATGGTGGATGAGGCGGAGAAAATCGAGGGCGTCGCGCGATCGTTTTCGCCGCGCGCCCTGCTGCGGCCTCTGCTCGATCTGGTCTATCCACCCTGCTGTGCGGCCTGCGGTGTGCGCACGGCCGGTCACAATGCGCTCTGCGGCGCCTGCTGGTCGCGCATGCGCTTCATCGAAAGACCCTATTGCGACATCCTGGGCTTGCCCTTTGCACATGATCCGGGAGAGGGCATGGTTTCGGCACTGGCCATAGCCGAGCCGCCGATTTTCGACCGCTTGCGGGCAGTCGCGCTACATGAGGGGCCGGCGCGCAATCTCGTGCATGGGCTGAAATACCGGGACCGCACCGATCTTGCCCCGATGATGGCCGCCTGGATGGCCCGCGCTGGCGGTGAGCACCTGGCGCTGTGCGATGCCATCATCCCTGTGCCCCTCCACTGGACGCGCCTTCTCAAGCGGCGGTTCAACCAGTCGGCGGAACTTGGCCGTCATCTCGCCCGCCTCAGCGGCCGCCCTTTTTTGACGCGCGCCCTCACGCGCCGCAAGCGCACCGGCCGACAGGTGGGGCTGACGGCGAAGGGCCGGGAGGAAAATGTGCGGGCCGCCTTTCGTGTCCCCAAGGGCGAGGAGCATCAGGTTTTCGGCAAGCGGCTGGTGCTGGTGGACGACGTGTTTACCACAGGTGCCACCGTGTCGTCCGCGACGCGTGCCCTGAAGCGGGCGGGAGCCGCCGAGGTCACGGTTTTGACCTTTGCAATGGCGCTGGCCGAGCCTATATGACGATCAGTATCGCGATTGCGGTCAAGCGCGATCGCTCTTCATGGAGATCATCATGGCAGACGTCGTTATCTATACCCGCCAGATGTGCGGCTACTGTGCCCGCGCCAAGGCATTGCTGCAGTCGAAGGGCGTGAACTTCACGGAACATGACGCCACGTTCTCGCAGGAACTGCGCCAGGAGATGATCCAGAAGGCGAACGGCGGTTCGACCTTCCCGCAGATCTTCATCGATGGTCGTCATGTCGGCGGTTGCGACGATCTGCACGCGCTCGACCGTGACGGCAAACTCGATCCGCTGCTTGCTGCGTAAGGTGTGACATGACGGTGAAGGTCGCAGCCATCCAGATGTGTTCCGGTGTCGATCCGCAAAGGAATGCGGATACCATGGCGCGGCTTGTGCGGGACGCGGCGGCCAAGGGCGCCGTCTATGTCCAGACGCCCGAAATGACCGGCGCGCTGCAGAAGAACCGCGCGGAACTGCGCGCCATCCTTCGAAATGCAGAGAACGACATCATCGTGTCCCGGGCGGCAGAGCTTGCACGCGACCTCAAGATCCATGTGCATGTCGGCTCCACGGCGATTGCCCGCGATGACGACAAGATCGCCAATCGCGGCTTCCTCTTCGGACCGGATGGGACGCGCATCTGCAGCTACGACAAGATCCACATGTTCGATGTCGATCTCGACAATGGCGAGAGCTGGCGCGAAAGCGCCGCCTATCAGCCGGGATCGGAGGCGCGTGTTACGGATCTCGGATTTGCGAAACTGGGTTTTGCCATCTGCTACGACGTGCGCTTCCCGCAGCTGTTTCGTGCCGAAGCGGTTGCCGGTGCCGAGATCCTGACGGTTCCGGCCGCCTTCACGCGCCAGACGGGCGAGGCGCACTGGGAAATTCTCCTGCGCGCCCGCGCCATCGAAAACGGCGCCTTCCTGGTTGCGGCAGCCCAAGGCGGTGTTCACGAGGATGGCCGCGAAACCTATGGCCATTCGATGATCATCGATCCCTGGGGGCGCGTGCTCGCATCGGCGGGTGGCGACGGCGAAGCGGTGGTGATGGCCGAACTCGATATCGCAGCGGTCAAGGCCGCCCGCGCAAAAATTCCGAACCTCAAGAATGCGCGTGACTTCACGCTTGCACAATCGCAGGCCATGGCGCCTGCCGGAGGCGAGGCGGCGTGATCCGTTATTCCCTCATCTGTGACAATGCGCATGCGTTCGAAGGGTGGTTTTCGCAAAGCGCCGATTTCGATCGCCAGGTGGAAAGCGGATTTCTGACCTGCCCGGTCTGCGGATCCGCGGCCATTTCCAAGAGCCTGATGGCCCCTTCCGTTTCCACCGCCCGCAGCAAGCAGGAGCGCCAGCAGGTGGCAATGGACGTGGCGCGCCAGGAGACCATCACCAAGTTGAAGGAGATGGTCGCCACCATCAAGGCGAATGCCGAGGATGTGGGTGAACGCTTTCCCGAAGAGGCGCGAAAAATCCATTACGGCGAAGCCGATGCCCGCGGCATCATGGGCAAGGCGAGCCTTGCCGATGTGAAGGACCTGATCGACGAAGGCATCGAGATCGCGCCGCTACCGGTGCTGCCCGACGAGACGAACTGACGTCTGCCGCGCCTTGCGCTGCGGGCCTCAGCCCTCGCGCCTGGCAAGCATCATGTAGTTCACGTCCATGTCCTTCGACAGGTTCCAACGGTCCTGCAGCACATTGTAGAACACGCCGGTGCGGTGGGTGATGGTGAGGCCCGACGCGTTGAGCGGGCGTTCGATTTCTTCCGGCCGCACCAGCTTGTCATATTGATGCGTGCCCTTCGGCAGCCAGCGCAGGATGTTTTCCGCCGCAAAGATCGCCAGCGCATTGGCCTTCAGCGTGCGGTTGATGGTGGCCACGAACATCAGGCCGCCCGGGCGCAGCATCGAGGCGCAGGTGGTCATGAACAGGTTCACGTCCGCCACATGCTCCACCACTTCCATGTTGAGGATGACGTCGAAGGTTTCGCCGGCAGCTGCCAGCTGTTCGGCCGTTTCAGCCCGATAGTCGACGGAGACGCCGCTCTCTGCCGCGTGGGTCTGGGCGATGCGGATGTTCTTTTCCGACGGATCGGCGCCGACAACGGTTGCGCCCATCCGGGCCATCGGTTCCGACAACAGCCCGCCGCCGCAGCCGATGTCGAGAAAGCGCAAGCCTTCGAACGGTCTGTTGCTTTTGGGGTCGCGGGCAAAGTTTTCGCAGACGCGGTCGCGGATATAGGAAAGCCGCACGGGATTGAACTTGTGGAGCGGCTTGAACTTGCCGGTGGGGCTCCACCATTCCGCAGCCATGGCGGAAAAGCGGTCCACTTCCGCCTGGTCAATTGTCGTGCCGGAGGCATCGGTCATGGTTCGGCTCCCTGTCAATATGTGTCTGAAGTCGGGCCACGGGCCGCGCTTGTCAAGCCTCTCACAATGTCGCAGTGGAAAAACCGGGGACGGGTCCGGCTCCATATACGTCCCCGCGACATGAAAAAACCAAAATCCGCACGACCTGTGGCGGACGAAGGGACGTTGCGCCGAGTATCAAGAATTCCCAAGGAGGAAACCAGTGAAACGTCATATTTACAAAGCTTTGGCGGTGGGGGCGTTGCTTGCCTTCCCCTCGCTTGCGTCTGCGGCAACGCAAGGTTTTGCCACCGCAAACGTCAACATGCGCTCCGGCCCGAGCACGCGTTATCCGGCCGTGGTGGTCATCCCGGTCGGCGCCCCGATCAGCATCAATGGCTGCCTCGATACGGTCAACTGGTGCGACGTGTCGTTCTCGCGTGGCCGCGGCTGGGTGTCGGGCAACTACATCCAGACGACCTATCGGCAGAACCGCATCTACGTCGATCGCCAGTATTACCGTCCGCTCGGCATTCCGACGATCACCTTCGATGTCGATACCTACTGGCGGCGCTATTACAGCGGCCGTGACTTCTACCGCGAACGCGACCGCTGGCGTGGCTGGGATTATCGTCGCGATACCCCACCCCCGCCGCCGCCCCGTTACGACAGCCGCCGCGATGATCCGATTCGCGATCCGAACCGCTACCGCGAGGACGGCCGCTATCGCTACGAAGACCGCAACGGCATGAGCGACCGCTATCGCTGGGACGATAACAATCGCCGCGATGACAGAAACCGGCCCGACGATCGCAACCGCTATGACGGCCGCCCGGGCTTCGAGGGTCGCCCAATGCCTGATGGTCGGGATGGCAACCACAACTGGGATGGCGGTCGCCGGGGCAATGACCAAGGCTGGCGTCCGGATGACAACCGTCGTCCTGACGACAACCGCCGTCCCGATGACGGCAGGCGTCAAGAGCAGGCACGCCCGGGCTTCGACGGGGATCAGAACCGGGATCGCCCGCGCGGCCCGCAGGGCAGCTGGACGCCTGGCAACCGCTGCACGCCGGACAATCCTTGCCCGCCGCCCGGCCAGTAAGCACGGACTATCTTCGACAGAGACAAACGCGGCGCCCGCAAGGTGCCGCGTTTGCGCGTTACGGGCCGCCTCTTGCCCATTGCACCGTGGAACCCTTTTCGCTAAGAGGACGCCGCAAGCCTTTCCCCTATGGCATAAGGCTTTTCATATTTTCAGCCGCGCGGGGTCCAACGCCTTGCGCGATCAGGGTGGTTTTGGTCGGATATGGCTCGCATTGTCATGAAGTTCGGCGGCACGTCGGTCGCCAATCTCGAACGCATTCATAATGTCGCGCGCCATGTGAAACGTGAGGTCGATGCCGGTCATGAAGTGGCCGTGGTCGTCTCCGCCATGTCCGGCAAGACCAACGAACTCGTCGGCTGGGTGCAGGATACCCCCAAGGTCAACGGTGCAAGCTCGCCCTTCTACGATGCGCGGGAATATGATGCCGTCGTGGCCTCCGGCGAACAGGTAACTTCTGGACTGCTTGCGATTGCGTTGCAGTCCATGGGCATCAATGCCCGTTCCTGGCAGGGCTGGCAGATCCCGATCCGCACGGACAACACCCATGGTGCCGCCCGCATCGTCGATATCGACGGGGCAGAGCTTGTGCGCCGCATGGGTGAGGGTCAGGTGGCCGTGGTTGCCGGCTTCCAGGGCATCGGTCCCGACAACCGCATTGCAACGCTTGGCCGTGGCGGCTCCGATACCTCGGCCGTGGCGATTGCCGCTGCCGTCAAGGCCGACCGCTGCGACATCTACACCGACGTCGATGGCGTCTACACGACCGATCCGCGCATCGTGCCCAAGGCACGCCGCATGAAGAAGATCTCGTTCGAGGAAATGCTGGAAATGGCATCCCTCGGCGCCAAGGTGCTGCAGGTGCGTTCCGTGGAGCTTGCCATGGTCCACAAAGTGCGCACCTTCGTCCGCTCCAGTTTCGAGGATCCCGATGCGCCGGGCATGGGTGATCTCATCAATCCGCCCGGCACGTTGATTTGCGACGAGGAAGAAATCGTGGAACAGGAAGTCGTCACCGGCATCGCCTATGCCAAGGATGAAGCGCAGATTTCGCTGCGTCGCCTCGCCGACCGGCCGGGCGTTTCGGCAGCCATATTCGGGCCGCTTGCCGAAGCGCATATCAATGTCGACATGATCGTGCAGAACATCTCCGAAGATGGCTCGCGCACCGACATGACGTTTACGGTTCCTTACGGCGATGTCGAAAAGGCCATGAAGGTTCTGGAAGACAACAAGGCCAAGATCGGCTTCGACGTGGTGCAGAACGAGACGGGCCTGTGCAAGGTGTCGGTCGTCGGCATCGGCATGCGCAGCCATGCGGGCGTGGCTGCGACCGCGTTCAAGGCACTTGCCGAAAAAAGCATCAACATCAAGGCCATCACCACCTCGGAAATCAAGATTTCGATCCTGATTGATGGCGCCTATTCCGAACTCGCAGTTCGGACTTTGCATTCTGCCTACGGTCTGGATAAGAGTTGATCTTGAACCGGTTGGTTGTGCCGCCTCAGGCTTGAGTCGGTGCAACGTCTTCCGGATGGGACAGAGCCGAATTCGGGAGCGAACATGCCGATGAGAGACCTGTCGGCGGGCCCGCGCGTCCTGCTGAAGAGACTGCGGGAATTGATGGCCGAGCCGCTGGAGCCGCAGGAGCGGCTCGACCGGATCGTGCGCCAGATCGCCAGCAACATGGTGGCGGAGGTTTGCTCCGTCTATGTGCTGCGGTCCGATGGCGTGCTGGAGCTTTATGCCACCGAAGGTCTCAACAAGGATTCTGTGCATCTGGCACAGCTGAAAATGGGGCAGGGCCTTGTCGGCACCATTGCCGCCTCCGCCCAGCCGCTCAATCTGTCCGACGCGCAGGCGCATCCGGCCTTCCGCTATCTGCCTGAAACCGGAGAAGAAATTTACCACTCCTTCCTCGGCGTGCCGATTTTGCGCGCCGGCCGCACTTTGGGCGTGCTCGTCGTCCAGAACAAGGCGCAGCGCAATTACCGCGAGGACGAGGTCGAGGCGCTGGAAACCACCGCCATGGTAATTGCCGAGATGATTGCGACCGGAGAGCTGAAGAAAATCACCCAGCCGGGGCTGGAGCTTGACCTGACGCGCGCCATCACCATCGAGGCGGACGGCTATAACGAAGGTATTGGCCTTGGCCACGTGGTTCTCCATGAGCCGCGAATCGTCGTCACCAATCTTTTGAACGAAGATGCCGACAAGGAAATCGTGCGGCTGGTGGAGGCGATCGGCTCGCTGCGCCTGTCGATCGACGACATGCTGTCGCGCCGCGAAGTCTCCCAGGAGGGCGAACACCGCGAAGTTCTGGAAACCTACCGCATGTTTGCCCATGACCAGGGCTGGGTGCGGCGCATGGAAGAGGCGATCCGCAACGGTCTCACCGCAGAAGCGGCTGTCGAAAAGGTGCAGAGCGATACCAAGGCGCGCATGATGCGCCTTACCGATCCTTATCTGCGCGAGCGGATGCATGATTTCGACGATCTCGCCAACCGGCTGCTGCGCCAGCTGACCGGGTTTTCGGGCCGCGCCTTCGATGAGGGCTTTCCGACCGATGCGGTGATCTTTGCCCGCGCCATGGGCGCCGCCGAACTGCTCGATTATCCGCGCGCCAATATCCGCGGCCTTGTTCTGGAAGACGGTGCCGTGACGAGCCATGTGGTGATCGTGGCGCGCGCCATGGGCATCCCGGTCGTCGGCCAGGCGGCCGGCATCGTGGCTCTTGCGGAAAACCGTGATCCGGTCATCATCGATGGCGATGATGGGCAGGTGCATCTGCGGCCGATGGCCGACCTCGTCAAGGCTTACGAGGAAAAGGTCAAGCTGCGCGCCCGCCGGCAGGCACAGTTCCGCGCCCTGCGCGATGTGGATTCGGTCACCAAGGATGGCCAGCGCATCAGCCTGATGATGAATGCCGGCCTGATGGTGGACCTGCCGCAACTGGTGGAATCCGGTGCTGATGGCATCGGGCTGTTCCGCACCGAACTGCAGTTCATGATCGCCTCCACCATGCCCAAGCTCGAGGAGCAGGAGGCATTCTATCGCAATGTGCTGCGCCAGGCGGCCGGCCATCCGGTGACGTTCCGCACGCTCGATATCGGCGGCGACAAGGTGGTTTCCTATTTCCGCAATCAGGAAGAGGAAAACCCGGCGCTTGGCTGGCGCGCCATCCGGCTTTCGCTGGACCGGCCGGGATTGTTGCGCACGCAGCTTCGGGCGCTTCTGCGCGCCTCTGCCGGCGCAGAGCTCAAAATGATGCTGCCGATGGTGACGGAAGTATCGGAAATCCGCGCCGTGCGCGACCTGATGCAGAAGGAAGTGCAGTATCTGTCGAAGTTCGGCCATCCGCTGCCGCGCAAGCTGCAATTTGGCGCCATGCTGGAAGTGCCTTCGCTGATGTGGCAGCTGGACGAGTTGATGGCGCATGTGGATTTCGTCTCCGTCGGCTCCAACGATCTGTTCCAGTTCTCGATGGCGGCAGACCGCGGCAATGCCAGGGTGTCGGATCGTTTCGACATGCTGGGCAAGCCGTTTCTGCGGATCCTGCGTGACATCGTGCGGGCTGCCGAGCGCAACAAGACGCCACTGACGCTTTGCGGGGAAATGGCCGGCAAGCCGCTCTCGGCGATGGCGCTGATCGGGATCGGCTTTCGCGCAGTGTCGATGACGCCGACGGCGATCGGTCCGGTCAAAGCCATGCTGCTGGGGCTCGATGCGGGGCAATTGAGTTTCGAACTCAATGCGGCGCTGGATGATACGGCGTCCATCACACCTGTACGCGAGCTTCTTTTGGCCTTTGCAGCGGCGCACAATATTCCCGTCTAGAACAACAACAAGAACAAGCGGAGTGTAAGACGGTGGCGAAGCTTCCTGTCGAAAAGATGCGTGAGCTGGAGCGCCGCTTCGGCGAGATCGAGGCCCGTATGTCGGAGGGCCCGGCGGCCGATGTCTATGTGAAGCTCGCCTCGGAATATTCCGAGCTTCAGCCGGTTGTGGTCAAGATCCGCGAATATGAAAAGGCCGTGGCGGAGGAGGCGGATCTGCGTGCGTTGCTGGCCGACCGCACGACGGATCGCGAGATGCGCGAGCTTGCCGAAATGGAGCTGCCCGAGGCCGAGAAGCGGATCGAGACGCTCGAAAAGGACATGCAGATCCTGCTTCTGCCAAAGGATGCTGCGGACGAGAAAAGCGCGATCGTTGAAATTCGCGCCGGCACGGGTGGATCGGAAGCCGCCCTTTTTGCCGGTGACCTGTTTCGCATGTATGAGCGTTTTTCGGCCGCGAAGGGCTGGAAGGTCGAGGTCCTGTCGGCAAGCGAAGGGGAAGCCGGCGGCTTCAAGGAAATCATCGCAACGGTGACCGGGCGCGGCGTCTTTTCGAAGCTGAAGTTCGAATCCGGTGTCCACCGCGTCCAGCGCGTGCCCGAAACCGAAGCGAGCGGCCGCATTCACACCTCTGCCGCAACCGTTGCCGTTCTGCCGGAAGCGGAAGAGATCGATATCGAGGTGCGCCCCGAAGACATCCGCATCGATACGATGCGCTCTTCGGGTGCCGGTGGCCAGCACGTCAACACCACCGATTCGGCGGTGCGCATCACCCATCTGCCGACAGGCCTTGTCGTCACGAGCTCGGAAAAATCGCAGCACCAGAACCGCGCCAAGGCCATGCAGGTTCTGCGCTCGCGCCTGTATGACATGGAACGCCAGAAGGCCGATAGCGAGCGTTCGGCCGACCGCAAGAGCCAGGTCGGCTCGGGCGACCGCTCAGAACGTATCCGCACCTATAATTTCCCGCAGGGGCGCGTGACGGATCATCGCATCAATCTGACGCTCTATAAGCTCGACCGCATGATGGTGGGTGAAATCGACGAAGTGGTCGATGCGCTGATCTCCGATTATCAGGCTGGCCAGTTGGCGCAACTTGGCGAGCAGCAGCCGTGACACTGACCCTTGCTGACGCACTGGCGGGGGCGCGCTCAAGGCTCGCGGCTGCGGGCTTTGCCGATGCGCCAACCGATGTGCGAGTTCTGGTCTGCGGCCTTTTTGATCTGACGCCGACCGATCTCGTGTTGCGGGGCGACCGGGTGCTGTCGAGCGAGGAAATGGCGCGGCTTGACGCAGCCCTCGCGCGCCGGTTGGCGCATGAGCCGGTCCATCGCATCCTCGGAGAACGCGATTTCCACGGCGTGCGCCTGCTTCTGTCGAAAGACACGCTGGAGCCGCGCCCGGATACCGAGATCCTGGTCGATGCGATGCTTGCGCCTCTGAAACGGATCGTGGCGCAGAAAGGTTCGGCGCGTCTTCTCGATCTCGGTACCGGAACCGGGGCGATTGCCATCACTCTCCTGTCGGAAGTCCCGCAGCTTTTTGCGATCGGCGCCGATATTGCGGCCGGTGCCCTTGAAACGGCCCGCCGGAATGCCGACCTGAATGGTGTGGGCGATCGGTTTACGGCTGTGGAAAGCCATTGGTTCGACAGGATCGAGGGATTGTTCGACATAATCGTGTCAAATCCCCCCTATATCAACAGCAGTGTGATCGCTGACCTTTCGCCGGATGTTCGAGATTTCGACCCGATGCTGGCTCTGGATGGCGGGACGGACGGGCTTGATGCCTATCGCGCGATCGCTGCCGGTGCGAGCGTGTTTCTCGCAGCAGACGGTGTGGTTGGCCTGGAGATCGGTTTCGATCAGAAGTCTTCCGTCTCCACCTTGTTTGCAGCGCATGATTATACTTTGATCGAGGCGCTAAGCGACTATGGGGGAAATGACCGCGCATTGGTTTTTGCGCGGAAAAATCATTATCCCGCCGAGCCTTAAGCCGCTTTTGCAGACGCGAAAGAAAAGGCTTGGATTTGGAGATGAAGCGGGATAGGTTGCGGGCACACACTGGGCGGCTGGGAATGAACGGAGATTCGTTCAGGTTAAGCTCAACCGGAATGCGGCCTTCTTTGGGAGGCCTCACGGGTTGAACGTTACCTAGTGTGTGATTCAGATAAACTGACTTCCACTAGCGGCGGGACGGATGGATCGACCCTGTCCGCGGCACGTGAAGCCTTGTTCCGGCAGATGCCGGCTGGCCGCGTGGCCCTTAATCAGCAAAGCACAAAGAATTCAGGTGAAAGATCGATGAGGCCAGGACAGCAAAACAAGCGTGGTCGGGGGCGTGGCAATAACAACAATAACAACAATGGCGGCGGCGGTGGCGGCGGTAACAACTTCAACCGCAAGGGCTCCAATCCGCTGACCCGGACCTACGACAGTTCCGGTCCAGATGTGAAGATCCGCGGCACGGCCCAGCATATTGCGGAAAAATATTCGACCCTCGCCCGTGATGCACAGAGCGCCGGCGACCGCGTCATGGCCGAAAACTATCTCCAGCACGCTGAACATTATAACCGCATCATTGCCGCAGCCCAGGCGCAGATGCAGGAACGCGTCCAGCGCGACGATCGCCAGGACTATAATGATCGCGACAACGAGCGCGACGGCGACGAGATGGACATGGGCGATACCGACGACAACGCTTTTGCGTCGCAGTCCCAGCAGTACCACGCGCCGCAGCAACATCAGCCGCAGCCTCAGGTCTCGCAGCCGCAGCCGCAGCCGGCCCCGCGCCAGCAGGCGCCGCGTCAGCCTGCACCGCCGAAGGTCGCAGCAGCGCCTGTGGTCGTTGCCGAAGCAGCGCCGGTCATCGATGGCAGCGGTCCGCAGCCGGTCATCGAAGGCACCCCTGCGGAGGTCGCAATCGAGGAAGAGGGCGGTGCAGTGCGCGAGCGCCAGCCGCGCCGCCGCAATGCCAGCAACCGTCCGCGCCGTCCGCGTCGCACGGCAGAGGGTGAAGGCGAAGCATCGGCGGAGAGCGAGCCTTCGCTTGCCGATGCGGCGGGCGAATGACCCCCTGATCCCGCAGGATCTGACGTTCATCAAGCCCCGGTCTTTTGGCCGGGGTTTTTCATTTTGCGGTCTTTAAACCGGCAAAAAGCCCCACCATATCTGCGTCAGGATGCTTGGTTCCAAACCACTTGGGACAAAAGCACGGGCTCGCCTTTGAGGGAGCTCAATCTCAATTGTCGGTCTGCGCCTTATAAGGGCAGGACGATCCATGGAGGTCAGTCATGAACATCGAAAAATACTCCGAACGCGTGCGCGGTTTTCTGCAATCGGCACAAACCCATGCCCTTTCGGAAGGGCACCAGCAATTCGCCGCCGAACATGTGCTGAAGGTTCTGCTGGACGACGACCAGGGAATGGCGTCGTCGTTGATCGAGCGTGCCGGCGGCAATGCCAAGGAAGCGCGCATTGCCAATGATGCAGCCCTTGCCAAACTGCCGAAGGTCTCTGGCGGCAATGGTCAGGTCTATCTCGCGCAGCCGCTGGCCAAGGTCTTCACCACCGCCGAAGAGGCAGCGAAGAAGGCCGGCGACAGTTTCGTTACCGTCGAGCGCCTGCTGCAGGCCCTTGCCATCGAGACTTCGGCCTCCACATCGGCCAGCCTGAAGAAGGCGGGCGTGACCGCGCAGAGCCTGAACCAGGTCATCAACGATATCCGCAAGGGCCGCACCGCCGATACCGCCAATGCCGAGCAGGGCTTTGACGCGCTGAAGAAGTTCGCCCGTGACCTGACGGCGGAAGCCCGCGATGGCCGGCTGGATCCGGTGATCGGTCGCGACGATGAAATTCGCCGCACGATGCAGGTGCTTTCGCGCCGCACCAAGAACAATCCGGTGCTGATCGGCGAGCCGGGCGTCGGCAAGACGGCGATTGCCGAAGGCCTGGCGCTGCGCATCATCAATGGCGACGTGCCGGAAAGCCTAAAAGACAAGAAGCTGATGGCGCTCGACATGGGCGCGCTGATTGCCGGCGCAAAATATCGCGGCGAGTTCGAGGAGCGCCTGAAGAGCGTGCTCAACGAAGTGCAGTCGGAAAATGGCGAGATCATCCTGTTCATCGACGAGATGCACACGCTGGTCGGCGCCGGCAAGGCCGATGGCGCGATGGATGCCTCCAACCTGTTGAAGCCGGCACTTGCCCGCGGTGAACTGCACTGCGTCGGCGCCACCACGCTCGATGAATATCGCAAGCATGTGGAAAAGGACCCGGCGCTTGCCCGTCGCTTCCAGCCGGTGATGGTGGATGAGCCGACCGTCGAGGATACGATCTCGATCCTGCGCGGCCTCAAGGAAAAGTACGAGCAGCACCACAAGGTGCGGATCTCCGATTCCGCCCTGGTGGCAGCAGCAACGCTGTCCAACCGCTACATCACCGACCGTTTCCTGCCGGACAAGGCAATCGACCTGATGGACGAGGCAGCATCGCGGCTTCGCATGCAGGTGGATTCCAAGCCCGAAGAACTGGACGAACTCGACCGCCGCATCATCCAGCTGAAGATCGAACGCGAAGCCCTGAAGAAGGAAACCGACGCGGCCTCCGCCGACCGGCTGACCCGTCTTGAAGGCGAATTGACTGCGCTCGAAGAACAGGCCGATGCGCTGACGGCCCGCTGGCAGGCGGAAAAGCAGAAGCTCGGCCTTGCCGCAGACCTGAAGCGCCAGCTGGACGAAGCCCGCAATGATCTCGCGATTGCCCAGCGCAAGGGTGAGTATCAGCGCGCTGGCGAGCTGACCTATGGCGTCATTCCGAATCTGGAAAAGGCGCTGAAGGAAGCCGAGGAGCGGGACAATCCCGCCTCGTCTATGGTGCAGGAAGTCGTGACGCCGGATGCGATCGCCCATGTCGTCTCCCGCTGGACCGGCATTCCGGTCGACAAGATGCTGGAAGGCGAACGCGACAAGCTGCTGCGGATGGAAGACGAACTGGCGAAGTCGGTCGTCGGGCAGGGTGATGCGGTGCAGGCCGTCTCGCGCGCCGTGCGCCGCTCGCGCGCCGGCTTGCAGGATCCTAACCGGCCGATCGGCTCGTTCATCTTCCTCGGCCCGACCGGCGTCGGCAAGACGGAGCTGACCAAGTCTCTCGCCCGCTTCCTCTTCGATGACGAGACGGCCATGGTGCGCCTCGACATGTCGGAATACATGGAGAAGCACTCGGTCTCGCGTCTGATCGGCGCACCTCCCGGCTATGTCGGCTATGACGAAGGTGGTGCTCTGACGGAGGCGATCCGCCGCAAGCCCTACCAGGTCGTGCTGTTCGACGAAATCGAGAAGGCGCATCCGGATGTGTTCAACGTTCTCCTGCAGGTGCTCGATGACGGGCGGCTGACGGACGGGCAGGGCCGCACGGTCGACTTCAAGAACACGATCATCATCATGACCTCGAACCTCGGTGCGGAATATCTGACCAGTCTCGGCGAGGGGCAGGATGTCGATAGCGTTCGCGAGCAGGTGATGGACGTGGTGAAGGCCTCGTTCCGGCCGGAATTCCTGAACCGCGTCGACGAGATCATCCTGTTCCATCGTCTCGCCCGCAGCGAGATGGGCGCCATCGTCGATATCCAGATGTTGCGCCTGTTGCAGCTCCTGGCTGATCGCAAGATCACGCTGGAACTCGGGTCGGATGCCCGGGAATGGCTGGCGGACAAGGGCTATGACCCGGTCTATGGGGCACGTCCGTTGAAGCGGGTGATCCAGAAATACGTTCAGGATCCGCTCGCCGAGCAGATCCTCGGCGGTACGGTACCGGATGCCTCGACGGTGAAGGTCAGTGCCGGTTCCGACCGGTTGCTCTTCTCCGTGAAGAAGCACCTTGCCGAAGCGGCATGACGATCAAGGGCCATCCTCCGGGGTGGCCCTTTTTTTACGCTGGGAGCGCCGGAGAATTTGCCCGGCAGTTCTTACTTGGATGCGACCTGCTCGCTGCCATTGCTGGTCAGCAGCGCATCGATGCGCTTGCGCTCTTCCTCGAAACGGGCAAGCGGCGTGCCCGAGAGCGATTTTCCGCCCGGCAGTCGCACCTTCATCGAATCCACCTTGGTATTGTTGACGATCAGTTCGTAATGCAGGTGCGCGCCGGTTGACGATCCGGTGGAGCCGACATAGCCGATGACCTGGCCCTGCGTCACGCGCGCGCCCTCCCGCACGCTTTTCACGATCGCGCTCTGGTGGTTATAGGAGGTTTCATAGCCATTGGCATGGCGGATGATTGTCTGGTTGCCATAGCCGGAGGCCCAGCCGGCCCGCTCCACGATGCCGTTGCCGGTGGCAATGATCGGCGTGCCGCGGGGGGCTGCCCAATCGGTGCCGGTATGCATGCGCGAATAGCCGAGGATGGGGTGCCGTCGCATGCCGAATCCGGAGGTCAACCGGCCGTTCGGGACTGGATTGCGCAGCAGGAACTGGCGAATGCTCTTGCCGTCCTGGTCGAAATAATCGACCGAATTGTCCTCGAGGTTCTGGTAGCGGTAAAAGCGTGTGACCGTATCGCCGAATTTTGCGCTGACATAGAGAAGTTCGGAGCGGGGGCCGGCACGGCCCTGTTCGTCGGCGGCCGAAAAAAAGGCTTCGATCGTGTCGCTCGGTTTCAGCTGGGCCTGCAGGTCGACGGTGCTCGCCAGAAGCTTCACCATGGTCGCCGTCATGTCGGCGGTCATTCCGTAAGACAAGGCTGCCCTGTAGATCCCGTCATAGACACTGGGCAATTCACGGCCCGACAGGATCGTCGGCGCGTCTTCGGAAAATGCACTGTCGACCGCATCGAGATGGATCGGTTCGGCGCCGTTGACGAACCGCCCGCGGTCATCGACGGCAATCGTCGCCACATGCTCGCCCTTGCGGTACAGGCTGGCGCGGATGATCGATACCATCTCGCCTTCCTGGATGAGGCCGATGCGCAGCACGTCGCCCTGCTGCAATTGCGGGGTGCCGAGCTTTTCGGCAAAATGGCTGGCGATATCGCTCGCCTGTTCCTTCGGATAGCCGACGGCGGCCATGGCCTCGACGACATCCAGCGGCTGGCGCAGCGGGATGACGTCCTCGGCATAGTCGCGCGTCTTGGCGGTTGTCGGCTCCGGCGCCGACACAGACATGTTTTCTTCCACTACGCGTGCGGACAAGGGGCCGCCGAGCGATGGCAGGGCATCGGCGTCGCCATCAAAGCGCTGCGGGTCGACATAGGTGAGGGCAGAAATCTGCGCAGTCCCGTCAGTCAGGATCGACCCGTTGGTGCGAACATTCTCTTCCACCTCGTCGAGCGACATGCCCGGCGCAAAGGGCAGTTTCGCAGACGAGACGGGAAAGGGGACCGTCTGCAGGCTCACATCGGTCTCCACTTCGGAGCCGTAGATCATACCCGTATTCGACGGAGCGTCGCTGTCGCCCTCGCCGCTGGAAAAGATCGTCAGCGGATCGAAGGGCGGGTAATTTTCCGTGGCGACATGGTTTGCCGCAAGCGCCATCTTCACATGCGAGAACGGCTGGCGACGTACGACTTCCTTGGCGCCTTCCTTGACGACGGTTGCCACTTCCAGAACCTTACGGTCCGTCGGCATGGCGATCACGTTGTTGGAGAGCAGGCGCCCGCCGCGTGATACCGCATCCGCCTTGCCACTGACGGGAAGTGCTGCAAAGGCTTCAGCCGGGATAGCCAGCTGCTGGCGCCCGTCAAGTGCTGCAAACAGCGCCACGCCCATCAGGATCGAGGAGGTGATGCCGGTCAGAAACGTGCCCGAGAGCCAGCGCAGTGAAATCTCGCGTCGATCGGGCGCACGTCGGCCATCCGCAAGGATCGGCGCCTCGTTCCCCAGAGAAGACAGCAAGCTGCGAGGCGTCGTCATTCCTGTGGTGCTCTCCCCTGTTGCGCGGTTTTGGCGTGCATCGGCGCAAGGATGTGCCGAATTAGAGCCTAAGAGTCAAATTTTAGAAACCGGACGCGCCGGCCTGTCCCGCCCCCTCGGCGTCCGGATGCCCTTACGCTCGGATTGTGGAATTGTAGGGGCGCGCGCCACGGATGCGTATGGGGAAGAGCAGGCATCCACCATTTTTCCTTTCGCGCGCAACCGAAAGGGCTGCGAGCGGGAGGTAAGGCAAGGTTCATCATGAGCACGACGCATGCATGCGAAGCTTTAATCCGCATTCCCCGACACGGGCGGGGACGTCGGCGCTTAAAATGCCGACCCGCAAAGGGCGAGGAGGGGTCTCGAACGCCGCTGTCCGAAGCCGAGCAAGTGTCATGCTCTTCCCGATGCCGAAATTTCCCCCATTAAATCAATGCCTTGCGAGTTTTTCTGCGATTTATGATTTTTGAGTGTTGACGTTTTGGG
>NZ_JBHFFP010000002.1:0-17549 GCF_042611105.1 Neorhizobium fuzhouense
ACCATGCCATGCCGAGACTTACGGCGGCCCATGCAGGCGGGCAGCCTTTGCCGCGCTCAACCAAACTCCCCCATCGAGGGCGGGTTCCTGATGGGCCGGCGCACCGTACCGTTCACCGAAGACAGCATCTCCCGGGCCATCCGCGCCGTGAAAAAGGCTGGCGTCGATGTGAAGAGCATTCGCATTGAACCAGATGGCGCGGTTGTGATTAATGGGGATAGCGGGGAAATCTCGGAAAAACAGCTTGAACAATCCGCCAGGGGTTACCTCTGATGGAAGAGATGCCCCGCAAACGCTATCAGTATGTGCAGCGCCAGACGACCAGACACGGCAAGGTGGTCTGGTATTTTCGCATCGGCGAGGGAAAGCGCACACGTCTCCCCGGGGAATATGGATCTGAAGAATTTATCGCCGCCTGGAAAGCGCTGATCTCCGGGGAGGATTGCGCGCCGAAAGCACCGAGCCGCCACACATTGGCGTGGCTGTCGGAAAAGTATCAGCAGAGCGCCGCGTTCAAGGGCCTGAAGGCATCGACGCAGGCGAATCGCCGCAACATCCTGAAGGCGGCGTGCAGCACCGGGGGCGATCTGCTGATTGCGCACATAACGCGGGTCACCATCGCCGCCGGCCGGGATCGGCGCGCCGACACCCCCCACGCCGCCATCAACTTCATGAAGGTGATGGGATATCTCTTCGAATGGGCAGTAGATGCCGGGTATGCGAAGGAAAATCCGGTGCGCGGCGTCAAGCGGCCCAAGGTGAAATCCGACGGCTTCATCCCTTGGACGGAAGAAGACGTGATCGCCTTCTATCGCGCGCATGGCCCAGGCACACAGGCGCGGCTGGCCATGGAGCTGATTTTGTTCACCGGCCTGCGCCGCGGCGATGTCTGGAAGATCGGCCCGCAGCATATTCGTGACGACGTGATCGAGCTGAAGGCTGGAAAGACCGACACGCCGCTCTTCATCCCCCTGCACCCAATTCTGCGCGAAAGCCTGTCAAAAGTCTCGACGGGCCACCTCGCCTACCTCATCACGCCCGTGCACGGCCGGCCGTTCAAAAGCAAGGAAAGCTTTGGCAACTGGTTCGGAAAGATGTGTGCCGCTGCGGGCGTTGGAAGCAGGGCGCATGGCATCCGAAAAACGGTGGCCCAGCAGCTGGCGGAAGCCGGCGGCAGCAACGCGGAACTCAAGGCGCTCTTCGGCTGGTCCACGGATGCGATGGCGTCGCTCTATACCCGCGATGCCGATAAGCGAAAGCTCGCCAAATCCGCCGCGACGAAACTAAAAGAGAACGTTCTATCCCCTCACCCTAGACCCGCAACCCCTCACCTTAATAAATAAGACGTAGTATCAATACGTTATTAGGGATAAAAGGATTGGTGGCGACCCCTGCAGGACTCGAACCTGCGACCTACTGCTTAGAAGGCAGTTGCTCTATCCAGTTGAGCTAAGGGGCCAGAATGGAAAACCCCGGCTCAGTGAGTCCAGGGCTGGATGCGGTTGAAGCGGAAATTGTCGGTGTAGGATACGACCTGACGGGCCGCTTCCTTCGGCGGGATGACGCGATATTCGATGCCGTTGCGCTCGGCATAGGACTGCGCCTGCTCGAGCGTTTCGAATGTCAGGCGCACCTGCTGGTTCATGTCGGACTGGGACGTGTAGCCGAGAACCGGATCGATGCGGCGCGGTTCCTGCTGATCGAATTCGAGAACCCAGAGGTGAGTCTTTGCCTTGCCGGATTGCATCGCGGTCTTGGCGGGACGGAAAATCTTGGCCGTCATTCGTTTCAACGCTCCCTTTCGCGCCTCTTGCTCCGTCCGGAAACGTTCAAGGCTTCGATTGTGTTGCAGCGGTTCGTTCATAATGGAACGAAAAAACCCGCGGCAGCAGGTTTGAAGCGGCACGTCTTCGGCGCCGTTGGTCGGAGTGGAGAGATTCGAACTCCCGACCCTCTGGTCCCAAACCAGCGACATGGACGGCTATGCAGCTGTTTCATACATTTGAGAACTCCGGTTGATCCCCGTTCGTTCCCGGTGAATTACGTTGTTCCGTTGGCGGTGCGTTGGCGGTAGAAAGCCATCGGAACAACTGCTCAATGGACCGACTCCGGACGGGAGTCAAGCCGCTTTCTCCTCCGCGAGGAAACGGTCGCGGCGCGTTTCCGATCCAACCCTCTTCTTTCGGGCGAACGCCTGGTTGACTGGGGAGTATTCCCCGGGGATCACATGGCTGTAGATCTTCCGGAGCGTCTGCACATCGGTGGAGACATAGGTCGAGACATCCTCGATCGGAACCCCGGCCTGAAGCAACCAAGTAACGCAGGTGTGCTTGAAGGAGTGTCGGTTGAGCTGCGCAGCACGCTCCTCGGACATGACTTCTCGACGAAGACGCAAGAACGCCTTCTTGCAGTCGGCAGCCTCTCCTGCGAACTCCACCAGGTATCGTGAGGGCTTCACCTTTCCGTAGCCGTCCCGCCAGCGCTTCATGACTTCGACGAGGCGGTCAGGGATCCGGCACGGGTTTGCCTGCTTGTTGTTGGGAACCCGTTCGCCATTGGCGGAGCGATAGTAAATCTGGTTGTCCAGATCGACCCACGGCCGTCCCGGCTCGTCGTAGAACGATGCCTTGATGATGTCGGCAGTCCGGCTTCCGGTCAGCGCGGCGACGACCATGAATCTGGCGATGTGAGTGGCGACCCTGTGCGTGGGCTTGCCATGCCACATGTGACGCTTGCGGCGTGCAGCCTTGTAGAGCTTCAGGAACTCGTCCATCGAGTAGTAGTGCATGCGCGCAGGAAGGCTCGGCGGAATATCGAAGTTCAGCTCATTGTCGTACTTCCTTAGCTTGCCTTCCTTGGCGCAGAAGTTAATGAGCGCCCGGAATGCAATCAGCTCGTTGCGGACGACCGACTGGCTGCGGCCCTTCTGGTATTCCTTTGATGTCTTGCGCTTGATCTCCGAGACAAACATGTCGCCCCAGAACGCGTTCAGACGCTCGATCTGCCCCAGATGCTCCCGCCGCTTGGCCGTCGGCATCTCCGCTATGACATCCGCCTGCTCCTGAAGGTAATAGAGGATCAAGTCGCCGATCTTGACCTCGGAGGCCAAAAGGCCGTCCTTGATCTCCGCTGTCGAATAGCGCTCCACATTGTATTCGTGGAGCTTCAGGAGTGCCTCCTGCTTTGCTACCTTAGCCTCTTCGCCAGTTGAGAAACTGCATCCCGTCGCAACTTGCTTGCTTCCGTGCTTGATGAACCAGGTTCCTCTGTGGGTGAGCTTGCCCGCTTTGTCGTAGCGGGGCTTTCGTTCGAGGATGTGGGGTTCTTCGACTTCTCTCGGCATTCTTCCAGCCACTCCTTTATCATCGTTCTCGTCACGTACATGTTCTTTTCATTCGGCCGCAGGACAGCGAGCTGACCCCGCGATATTGCCCCACGAAGCGTCTTCACCGTGATGTTTGGACTGGGCGTTCCCGGGAGGTCTTTGCCGACATAGAGCTGCCCACCCAGCTCCGGCAGGCACACGACCTCGAATAGGGTCAGCGGCTCATCCGGATGCGGATCCCGAACCTTCTGAGCTGGAACCGACGACTTCGGATCCAGGGCGCGGCGGATATCGTCGAGTGCGGCCAAGGCATCCTCCTGGTCGCGCACCTGGCGATCCACGAGAGCCTCGAACTCCGCCAGCACCATGTTGACCTCACGGTCGAGCTTGGAAATGAAGGCGCCGTCGTGTCCCTCTGGGCCGTCGTCTTCGGTCAAGCCACGCGCCGCCAGATAGCGATCCCAGTCGTCCAACTGTTCTTCTGTCTCGCGCTGCTGCTCGTCCCGTTCGGCGTAGTACTCCCGCTCGTTGCGCTCGGCAGCCTGCAGGCGCTCGATGAACGGCTTGAGATTCACGATGTTGTCGCTCACGGATGCCTCCGTTGTTGTTCTGTTGTTCAGCCCGGCAAACTATCGTCGGCGCCTTAACGCTGGGCTGACGGTTGCGGTGAATCCTTTGTGAAATCCCCCTTAACCGAAGGCGAGGTCTGTGTCCGGGTGATTTCTGCAGATTGCGCTGGCGCGAGCTGGAGGTGCTTGCCGCGATTACGAACGGCAGCCGACACCAATTCCCCCGAGATCTCACCCTTGTCCGCCAGCTCCCCGGCGAGGCGCTCGATGACATCGCGATAGCGTTCCACAAGCTGGCTCGCGCGCAGAAGCTGCTCGTGCAGGATCGCATCGACCTCGGGTTCGAGACGGTGACGGCGCAGCGACATGTCCGCTCCATAGCCGTCCGACATCAGGCTGGAGCCGAAGCCGGCGACCGCGAGCATATGCAGGGCGGCATCGGTTGCCTGCTGCAGGTCATGAGCGGCGCCGTCGCAGTGATCCCCGATGAGCAGCGTCTCGGCTGCTACTGATCCAAGGTAGATCGCGATCTCGTTCTCCCACCATCCTTTGCTTTTGCGCTCTCCGAACTTCCCGGAGAACTCAGCGTAGCCAGCCGCCTGCGTCGCGACGTTGGCGAAAACCTGCTTGTGGACGACGATGTTTTTGAGATCGCGGTGACCGAGAGCAATGCCAACCACCGCGTGGCCGAGTTCATGGATGGCCGTCTCCAGACGCTGCTCGCGCGACAGCGGGCGCATTTCCGGCATCGATGCGGAGACATGCTCAACGCTGACCGGCACCTGCTTGCGGCGCGCCATGCGGCGGGCATCGCGAGCGACGCGCTCCAGGTCGGCGCCGGAGAATCCTTCCGCGCGGGCGACGACGGTCGACACGTCGACGGCTGCCTGCAGATGATATTGCAGGATCGCCGAGCGCGCGGAAGCGTCCGGTAGCTCGATGGCGATGTGGCGGTCGAGACGACCCGGGCGCAGCAACGCAGCGTCGATGTTGTCGGGATGGTTGGTCGCCCCTATCACGACCACGCCGGGGCGTTCGATGGCGCCGTCGAGGCATTCGAGAAGGCCGTTCACGACACCACGGTTCCAGTCGTCGTAGGAAGCCTTGCCCAGCGATCCGCGCTGCGGGAAGTTGTCGATCTCGTCGATGAGGATGATGGCCGGCGCGTTCTCGCGAGCTTCCTTGAAAGCGTCACGCATGGCGCGCAGCAGGCTCCCCTGATGGCCGTCACGCGTGCCGAGCCAGGTCGAATAGCTTCCGACGACCAGATGCGCGCCGAGGCTTTTCGCCAGCGCACGTGCGAAAGTGGTCTTGCCGCAGCCGGGCGGGCCGGACAGCAACAGGCCGGAATCGACGTCATCCCACGGGATAATGCTTGCGTCGTAGTCTTCGAGGTCGCGTTTCAGCTCCAGACCCCATTCCTTCGCGCTACCGTAGCCGTGGAGATCCTCCAGACGCGGGCCATCCTCCGTCTTCTGCGCTACGACGGCAACCGTTTCCGTCTTCTGCTCCGGGATGGCGCGCATACGCTTGAGAACGTTCTTCACGCCGCGGCCGGTCTTGCGGAGCACCAAACGGACTTCGGCTGGCAACGACATGATCTCTCCGGCCTCGGCAATGGTGACCTCGGTACCCGTGACTTCGGCGATCGCGCGCTGCACGAGCGACATTTCCAGATTGGCGACGTCGATGACGGCATCGGCGATGGCGGACGTGCGCGAACCAAGGACGGCCTCCTTGTCGCCGCGGCGGCAGATGAAGACCGAGCGGAAGTTGGCGAAATTGACCGTCGTCCAGGGATCTTCCTTGTTCGGAGTGACCTTGTCGTTGACCTTGCGCGGCGTGATTTCGAACGTATCGGCTCGGTAGTCGTTGCGGCGGGAGAAGTCGTATTCATCCTCGCCTTCGCTCTCTGTCGCCATTGCCTTGAGGATGTCGTATGCGGCCTGCTGCCAGTGACCTGCACCATCATCGCCCGGAATGACGACTACAAGGACAAACGCGCGGCTGGCGCGATACGGACGGAGCGCGCGCTGCAGATGGTACTGGGCAATCCAGCGGTCGATGGATTTCGTTTCGTCGGTCATGTGTTCACCCACGTTTTGTTAATCGGTAAAGCAGGTTCGGTGGGTTGACGTGATTCAGTTGCGGCATTCGTCGCAGATCGCGAAAACACTGCCGGGGTGGACCTTTGCGCGGTGGCTGCCGCACTCGGAGCAGATATTCCAAGACATGGAGGAATATCCCTCGCAGAACTTGAGGGCGCGCCAGTTCTGCTTCACGCCGACGGAATGCTGGTCGAAGTCGACGGAAAGCCAGCCTCCAGGATTAGCGGAGATATTCGTGAAGACGATGCCGCCGAACTGATCTCGCGCCTTTTCGAGCAGACCCTGCGCCATCGCGCGCCAGCCCTTAGGCAGAAGGTCGAGATCGATGGTCATCACTTCATTCCTTTCGTAAGTTCACGGAACGTCGACGGCGTGAACCGAACGTCCGGCATGTCGACACCCACGTCGCGGGATCTCCCGATTCCGGGCAGCGCACCGTGAGCGTGGCCGTAGAAATGGTAGCCGCCTTTGCGTTCCCACTGCCATGATCGCTGGGCGTAGTGTGCGAGGACGAGCTTGTGGCCCTCGTCCTCAGTGAAGATGAACCCTTCGGGGCGTTTGTCCCACGGCAAGCCCGCGATCGTGGGATGCAGCTCGCCATGGCGGAGGTCGTGATTGCCGATGCACAGACGCTTGCTGCCGTTCAGGCGGGAGAAGATCCAGCGGATCTTCTCGGCCTTCTCGTTCAGGCTGAAGCCGAAGTCGCCGAGGTGATAGACGATGTCTTCCTGGCCGACGACCGCGTTCCATTGCTGGATCAGGTGTTCATCGTGCTCCTCGATCGACCGAAAAGGACGATTGGAGAGGTGCAGGATGTTGTCGTGAAGGAAGTGAGTGTCGGAAATGTAGAACTTGCGGCAGAAGGACATGTCGGAACTCCAAAAACATAGACACAGAACAGCGGCCGCCTCTCGAGCGGTTCAAGCAGCTATTCGGCCTATGAGGAGTTCCATGGTCATGTTGACGTCGCTTTCGTTATCCGGGCTAATGTCTAGCAGGACCCGGAGAGGTTGTGAGCCCCTCGTGTACCGGATCCTGCGGAAGTGGTAAAGAGCCATTTAACGGACATATCCGTTATATTTAAGCTGCGACCCGTAGGCGCTTCCGTTCGAGCTTCGCAATCTCGATCTGCCCCGGCGTGTATCCTGTCTTTTCGCCGTAGGTGACGATCCAGTCGGCAGCGTCCGAGCGAGTCATGAGCCTAAGGTCGAGAAAGGCCTCTTCGGCGCCGAACTGAACTGCCCACGCACCAGTCCGTCGATAGACACCGGGGCAACAATCCAAGCATCGGATGTGAACCGTATCCAACGGCCGGAAGGCTTCTACGATCTTTTCCTTGCTCCAGAACAGATGCGCATGAGCGATATTGAAGAGGCCGTTGAACGTCTCTCGGTGGTCGCCGGTCAAGTCACCTTCGGATGTGAATGAGGAGACTTTGGCGACGAGAGATGCCAGGCCTCGCTCGAAGATCTCTAGCTGCTGTTCGTAGGTCAGCGGTACGAGG
This sequence comes from Neorhizobium fuzhouense, assembly GCF_042611105.1. Taxonomy (NCBI): domain Bacteria; kingdom Pseudomonadati; phylum Pseudomonadota; class Alphaproteobacteria; order Hyphomicrobiales; family Rhizobiaceae; genus Neorhizobium; species Neorhizobium fuzhouense. The sequence continues at coordinate 7,507 of NZ_JBHFFP010000002.1, forward strand.
GCAAAGGGCGGGCGGGATCTGGTCATACTAGGCACTCCACATTTTCGATGATTTCGCGATGTCTGATGCGCAGAGATCTGATTGTGTGCTCCAGCATCGGAGCCGTGATCTCCTTATGCGTCCGATAGCCGCCACCGTTCCATTCGAGGCGGAGCGTCTTCGTCTCGCCCATCTCGAGCAGATGGGATTCGCGAAGCTTGTCGATGACCTCCGTCTGGATCCAATGCATGGTGCGAGGCTCATCGTCGAATTCGACCCGGATGACCGATGCGGCGTAGAAATCGACGTCGTTGTCCGCCACCGGCTTCAAGGGCGGTGCGATGGTGGCCGCAGGTTCGGCAGCCTTGGGAGCAGGCTCCTGTCCCGGGCGATAGCTGAGGCCAGTCGGCTCCTTCCAGTCGGTCAGCCACTTCGTGAAGGCTGCGCGAACGCCTTCGCTGGCAAGCGTGTTCAGGATCTGGTGGCCCGTCAAAAGACCGAGGAGACCAACCAGGACATTGGGATCCTCCTTCGCAAGGGACATCGTCGCCGCCCACCGCTGGGCGATCAGTACGATGCCGACCTTCATCCGGCCGGCCGCCTGAGCGAGCAGTTCTTCGTTCGGTGTCTCGGTCACATGATCCAGCCCCGCTTTCTCGAAGATCTTGCGGATGCGCGCACGGTCCAGCGACACCACCTTCGGCTTCTGCTCTTCGCCGATGTGCTTGGCAGCGCGGCCGACATGGAAGACAATGGATTCAACGGGGCGGCCGCGAGAGGCAGCGCGCCTCAGCTCGTAGTTCGCGACGAAACGGCGAACCTTGGCATTCGTGGAACCGTCTTCGGCGCCGAACATGTCGTCCATCGCGGGCTTGAGGCAATCATTCTCGAAATGCCCCCAGTGGAACTTGCCCTTCTTGGAGACATAGCCCAGCTCGTCCGCGAGCTCTTCCGGCTTGTAGAAGGTTGGATGCTGCTCATCGAGGCCGGCGACGTATGCAAGCTTCGGATACAGGCGAGACGAATACTTGCAGCGGAACCGGGCGAACGCGGCGACTTCGAGATGGGCGTATTGAGTGGCGGCCAGGATGACCTTGCGGACTGAAGGATGCATGCGGTAGCCGATGATGCGCTCTCCAGACGGCAGCGTAATGTCTTCGCACGCGAGAAGCTGGATCCTGTTCGACGCGCGGCGGGTGCCGTCCATCTCGGTGAAATCGTATGAGACGTAGGTCTTGTTGATCGCGTCGATGTATTCCCGGATCCGATCAGACCGAGGAGTGTCCAGGAACGCCATGGCATCGCCGAAAGGCACAGAGTGTTCCGATGTGGCCGCGATCTCGATCCTGGCCGATGCCATAAGGTATTCGTACAGCGCGTGGCTCTTCGCGGACATCGCCTCTGCAGGTGTGGCGCCCTCGGTCTCGCCGACGTAGCGAATGCTCCGGATCATGACCAGCGGCCGCTCGACGCGAGGATCCTCTTTCTCTGCGCGGTTCTTGTCGAGGACCGCAGACAGGTCTCCCTGGACACCTGTTCGGTCGGCTCCAGTGATCGAACGTTGCGTCGTCGGCCGACGGCGAAATGAATTGCGCATGTGATGTCCTCCTGTCCTCTACAAACAGGATTTGTCGGCCGGCGGAATGGAGCAAGATATTTATGTCGGGCTTTGTCAGAATTCCGACATAAACGACCCAGGATGCGTTAATAACGTTAGTGTCGGTCGATGCAGAGCTTTCGACATTAATGACAAGTTCCGACATAGACAGGCCGTTTCGATGACAAGTTCCGACACTAACAAGTTGACGAAGCTAGGCGTTGACTGGCCGCAATGGGTGTCGAACTCCCGGATATTCTTAAAAGATTCTATAGGGGCTTCGCAGAGGTCGTTTTCGGAGGTGGATTTGAAGGGAATCTGCTCTTCGGCTGGTGAGACTTTTAGTCTCTCGTGGACGCTACGCTCCCGCTCCGCTCGACCAGCTACCGCAGATCCCTTACAATGGTAGTGCCGGCCGAGCCTGTGACAAGTCTGGTTCCTTGCAACGCCCGACCCGATCTTTTGCGTAGTGCAGGTTAGTGCGGAAGGGAGGACGGGATGCCGAGGATCGCTAATCCGAAGAACGAGCTGGGTCGCCGGAGAACCGCGGCGTATCGCAAGGTGCAGGCGGCCCGGGGGAAGGAAGGCACCAAGGGCCGTCCCGAAGCGTCGGAAGTCGACCGGGCGTTGGCGGCAGCCGTTGCGGTCTACTACGGTCTTGGCGAGCCGTCTTCCGAGATGCAGGGTATCATCCGCCTGGCGAAGGACATCCTGAAGCAGCAGGGCTTTGACACGCGCGAGACGAAGCTGAAGATCCAGTCCAGGATCCTCCTGCGCTCCGATCTTCACCAGCTTCGCGAAATTCCCCGTTCCGGGTCTTCTGAGGCACCGGCAGGAGCATCACTATGACCAGTCTCGATTCATCGCCGTCCTCCCATTACTTCTCACTTGAGAATCAGGAATCTCCGGATTTCCGTAGTGACGGCCGGACCGCCACGCCCGTCACAATCCGACCTGTGCCGAGGCTGAAGTTCCGCGCGCCGACACACCACCCACGCCGCAAGGCGATCAAGGCCGCTCTGGAGGCCTTGAAGATCGTGGCGGATCGGGACGCGGACTACGCCCGGGCTCAGAACGGCGAAGGATTCAGCAAGTCCGATTCCTCGTCCGGCCACATGCTGAGCGGAGCGACGATCGAACGGGCCATGCAAGACGACCAGCTCGCCGAGCGAATCCTGAAGATGGCCGCCCGATACAGGCGCCAGGTGCTCCGTCTCAGGCAGATGGATCTTCTGTGACGGCCTTGCGGCCGGCGATGGCGAAGCACATCATCATCTCGAACAGTTCATGTTCGTATCCTTTGACTCCGGCCGGGCACTGCTCGGCCATTTTTCGTTGTGTGGTTCTCGCCGGTGGTCGATCATCATTCTGGGAGGGCGACAGAATGAACATCGAGACATTTCCGGAATACACGGCAGCCACACGCCAAGAGCCATCGTTCGTCCACATCGGCCAGGTGTGGGAGATGGAAATCCTCGCCCGAGTGTTCGCGGTTCTCGGCTGCACAAACCTGATCGTTTCCGACGGGCTTTCGTTTCTCGCAGATCGGCTGGTGCACGGCGCCCGTCATGAATCCTTCGTCCAAATCTCCGACCAGGACGATGATCACGGTGACGTCGACATCGGCGCATACCTGCTCGACGATTTGCAGGACGGCTGCGCGCAGCTCGCGGTCGCCATTGCCAAGGATCAGTGTTCCACTGAGCCTCGAATCCTTAGAGCGGCAGCCGACCACGCCTCAAACTTCTGTCGAGAGATCTGCCATCTGTCCTGATCGATAGAGCGCTTTACCAAGGATTCAGATACGGTCCTTATTCACGGAGGGAACCGTGAAGGATCCGAACATGCGCTTTGTAGAACTTTTTGCCGGAATTGGCGGCCTTGGACTGGGACTCGAACATGCGGGTCTGCAGCCGCTGACGGGCTACGAGAAGTGGGACAAGGCGATCGACGTTTGGCAGTTCAACAACAAGAGCAAGGCGTTCCAGATCGACCTTGGAGATGTCGCCGCGGCCTCTCTGCACATTATGGGATCCTCGCCCCGAATGATCGTGGGAGGTCCACCCTGCCAAGACTACTCCGAGGCTGGGAAAGGCGTGCTTGGCAAGAACGCCGCGATGACCCAGGCCTTTGCGATGATCATCGCCGTGGTCCGACCGGAATGGTTCATTTTCGAAAACACCCGGAGGGCGCCCCTGAGCCTCAACTACCGTCAGGCCAGATCGATATGGAAGCGAGCAGGCTACGGCCTGACGGAGATCCTGCTCGATGCGTCCTACTACGGAACGCCACAGGCTCGGCAGCGCTACTTCTGCATCGGCCGGCTCGGTGAGGTCGATGGCTTCCTGGAATCTGCGATCATTGACGCAGCGTCAAAGAACCAGGTTCCTGTCCGTTCGATCCTCGATCCGGATCGCTTTCCCGATGACGCAGAGCTGATCCGGCGCGGTGGATATTTCGTCAGGCCCTACACTGGCGGGAAAGGCGTTCATCGTCTCGATAGACCAGCGCCGACCATCATCCGGTCGTCGACGGGGAAGCCCAACAAGGCATATCGCGAGAACCCGCACCCGACCGATCACATGACCTATGATAAAGCCTTCCAGCTCAAAGAGCACCAGGCCATGCGAATTCAGGGTTTCCCTGCAGATTTCCAGATCGTAGGCGCGGAGCGTTTGAAAAAGGGGAAGGATTCATACGCGAAGCGCGACACGATGCAGATGATCGCGAATGCCGTGCCTCCGACCTTGGCCGAGAAGATTGGTGAAGTCATCCTCGCTAGGGCTGAAGGAAGGTCGATCCCCGCCATTGACCCGGGATTCGAGAAGTTCCTACAGGATCACCCCGACAAGGATTTCTCTCCGGCGAGTATCGCCAATGTCAAGTCGCGGGTGAACCGGGCCAGGCGCCTGCTGCACGGTCGGACATATGCCGATATCGCCCTCGAACTCGCCGAGCTGGAAGACACGGTTGATTTCGCCACGCTCGATGTTCGCCAGAAGTCCGATCTCCGCGCCGCGCTGCGCCTCTACCACGAATACATGTCCGACCGGCCGCTTTCGAAGTACGCTCGCAAAATCCTGAAGAAGGGCGAGAAGCCCATGCCGGTCATGCCAAACTTCGGTCGTCGCCCGCACGCCAGCAATGTCTCCGACGTGGCGCCTTCCGAATCCTCTGGCGCCAGGAAGTTCCGGAAACGCTACGTCCCGCCTCCCGAGGAGGAAGCGAATTATGCGCAACTCGAAACCGCTCCGGATCTCGACCCGCGCCACGAGCCGGACGTGAAGCCTTCCGACAGCGACCGCCTGCCTCGCGGCGAATAATCCGCTTGGTACTTTCAGCCGGCCGACTCACCATTTCCTTTCAGGGGATGGGAGACCTCGGGAATGGCAGCTAAGCATAAGCGTCGGAAGGGCAAGAACGCCGCGGTGACATCAGTCGCTGCGGACAAGCTTGACCGTGGCACGCTGCAGACCCGCTCCAGGCTATCGCCTGACCCTCTGCTGTCGCCCACACTCGAACCCCACCGCCGTGAAGCTGGCGAGGACATTCGCCAAGCCATCGAAGGCGGACTGGGAGCCACGGGGCTCGACAGTGTTCGTATCTGCATGGGCGGCTGAGCGTCGTCCGGACATCATGAACCGATCCCGTTCCAGCGACACATTGACCTGCGCATGTGGCTCTCCGCGGGGAGACGCAGGGCTGCGGCCACCGGGATCCAGACCGTCTTCGCCGACAAATTCGCCGAAGCCCAGGCAAAACACACGTCGCGACCGCCCTGGGTGTCCAGGCAATCAAGCATCACCGCCGAAAGGTCCGCTTCTTCGCGACCATCGAATTGGTCAATGCGCTCGAGCAGGAGAAGGCAAAGGGCAAGACAGCCCAGATCGCCGAGACGCTTTTCCGTCTCGATCTGCTGATCCTTGATGAGCTCGGATACCCGGCTTGCCGATCTTCCTGTCGTTCGCGCCTAGAACCGATGTCTATAGACATGCCGCTATTCCCTTGAGTGCCGCATAATCGTATTGGTAGAGGAAATATTGCGATGTCGCCCATAGCGGCAGGAGGATAGATTGGCTCTGAAAGAAGAAATCCAAGTTGCCCGGAAGAAAGTAGTCACTGACGGCTACGACATGTCCCTGGGTGAAATTCTAAATCTATATCGTGACAAAGAACTCGTAATCGATCCTGCATTCCAGCGCTTATTTAGATGGGATGACGAGAGAAAAACGCGCTTTATCGAGTCCATTCTTCTTGGCATCCCGATACCTTCGATCTTCGTATCGCAAGATAACGATGGCATATGGGAGTTGATTGACGGCTTACAGCGAATCTCTACTGTTTTGCAATTGACCGGAGAACTCCGAGGGGAAAAGGCCGAGGAGCTTGGGCCACTCGTTCTTAACGGTACCAAATTTCTTCCTAGCCTTGATGGAAAGCGATGGAAGGAAAGCGCTCAGGGGGCTGGTGACGGCTTGGAGCAATCTCTTCAAATTGACATCAAACGCGCGCGTGTGCGTGTCGAGATACTCAAATCTGAAAGCGATACCAGCGCGAAGTTCGAGCTGTTCCAGCGTCTGAATACGGGTGGCGTGGAACTATCCGAACAGGAAGTTCGAAACAGCATGACGGTAGCACTCAACAAGCCGTTCTATGACTGGCTGGTCGGACTTTCGGAAAATTCTGACTTCATCAATACGACACAGCAGACCGTGTCGGCAATCAAGGCTCAGGCTGGTGTCGAACTCGTGTTACGATATCTGGCCTTCCAATCAGTGCCATACCAACCCGGTCTCGATGTGCATGAATATTTGGATGCAGCCCTGATCCAGATTGCTACTGACGAAACGTATGATCGCGATCTCAGAGGTGAGGAATTCGCACTGGCATTCGATTACATCAATGATGCGCTGGGAGAGTCAGCGTTCAAGAGATGGAATGGGACCACGTTCCAAGGAATGTTCCTCATGTCGGTGTTCGAGGTCATATCCAAGGGCATCTCAGAAAATCTGGAAGCGCTACGCGGAATGTCCGCCGAAGATCGAAAGACCTTCATCGTCACTGCTGCAAAGGGACTCTGGGACAACGAAGTGTTCAAAAAGAACTCCGGAGCGGGTATTCGCGGGACTACAAGACTGACCAAGCTCCTGCCGCTGGCTGCTGACATGTTCAAGCCTTGAGGGGCAAACCGTGGCTGACATCCGAACACTGAACCAACTTCAAGACGCACTAGACAAGGAGATGGCATGGAGAGCTAAGGAGGTGAGAGCCTTTAACGTGGCATCAAAAGGAAATGGACCAGAACGGCGCTATTTCATTAGGGCGGGGGTCGCACTTCTTTATGCTCACTGGGAAGGCTTTGTGAAAACGGCATCAGAGCTATATCTCAATTTCGTCGCCAACAGAGGCCTGAAATACAGCGAGCTAAAGTCCTGTTTTTCGATATTCGGGCTCAAGACGAAGCTGCAGACCTTGAGCGTATCAAGGCAAGCTGCTGCGAACATCGACGCATTCGATTTTATTCTGATGGAGTTGGATAATACTGCACGCCTTCAGCTCAGCTCCGCGATAAACACAGAATCCAATCTGACATCGAAGGTTTTTGCGAACATCGCCACCTCGCTCGACATCAATGTTTCAGGGTACAATTCTCGCTTCAAACTGATCGATGAAAGCCTCGTACATCGACGAAACAAAATTGCCCATGGAGAATACATCGATATAAACGGGAAGGAATTCGAGGATCTGCTAAACGACGTGCTACAGATCATGCGGGAGTATAAGACAGACATCGAGAACGCGGCTTCGACTTCTGGATACAAACGCTAGAGCCAGCATTTGTAGTTTTGATCAATCAGAGAGACTTGCACCACGGCGATGCTCAAGCTCCACGAGCTGCGTTATACGCCTAAGTTATTGATAATAATATCCTATATAGTTTTTGTGAACCTAAATTGTCCTCGCTACCGATCATACATACTGGTCATTCAGCCGCCTGAGTGCTGATAACATTCGTTATCGGCACTCAGAATCCAACCCCTTCAGATAGCCGTCGATCCGGTTAAGAATGGTCTCAAACCCAAGGTATCGGACGTAGCTGCCGCCGCCCCGCTGGATGATGCCGTCGATAGTCATTCCGAATCTCGGGCGCTGATCCAACAGGCGCGGAAGGAAGACAGCGCCTCCGCTCATGCCGTCGAGGGGCTCACCGTCATCCGGATACCGAATGACACCACAATCGGACCTAGCCTCGACCGATCCCGACTTGCAGACAGGCTGAAGGCGAAGCCCATCCTTCTCCAAGAGCATCTGTTGCCGATGACTGGGGAACCCGGCGACCATGGCTGGCTCACCAAACCGAGCCGCAGGCTGACGGCTGGCCGGAAAGAACTGCCCTCGGGAATAGGGAAGAAGCATCTTCTCGAAGACGACACCGATCACATAGTCCGACGCATCCTCGCGGTCGAAATCGGGGGCGAACAGGAAGTCATGGAAAGGAATGCTGGTGCTGTTGGTTCCATCGTCCATCAGAACGATGAGATAGCTTATGCGGTCTTTGAAGGCCTCCGGGGTCTCGTCAGGCAGCATCGCAATCTGATGTCGAGTGAAGACGGCATAATGCCCTCCCTTGTATGTGAACAGAACAGCACTCCCCTGAAGACCGTACTGCATCCGACGGACAACCGGACCTTCATTGAGGGTGATGTCAATTACGTCCATTCCATAGAACTCGTTTCCAGGAGCCGCGAAGCACAGAGGACGAATGCAACGGTCAGCTAGAATGGCATCTTGAGGGTCAATGAATGTAAGCATTATAGGCTTCGTCTCTCAGCGACGTGATCGATACTCGTCTATCTGGCGATCGATCTCCGCCTCGGCCGCCGCACAGCTATCTCCGAGATCCTGCCGGAACTGCGCTGTCTCATTCAGGAAATCTACATAAGCTGCGATAGCCAGATGCGGGTTGCCCTTGGAGCGCAGGCGAGTGACCCGCCTTCGCCATCCCGGTATCGGATCCTTCTTGATGCGCAATGGAAAATGCTGCCCCAGCCATTCAATGAGATCATGGATCGAGCTACCAGAGAAACCATTCTCACGAGCAAACTTGTGGCCTTCCGGAGCAAAGGCCAGCCGCCAGACTTGGCAATCGATCGTTGCCTGATCGCGTAAAATCCCCTGCCCGCGTGGATAGGCACCAACTGAGATAACGCCCATGTAGGCATCGTTCTCGACGATGATCTGTTCGATGTGATCTGCCAGCACCCCGATCATTGGCCCTTTGGTGAACGCGCATCGATCCTTCAAGGTGCCACAGGCCTTCTCGAAGTCTCCCAGCTCAGCCGGACTGTGCCTGCTGCTGTTGAAATACTTTTTCGCGCGATCAGGGATACCGGTCAGGTTGCCATAGCTCAGTCCGAAGCCCGGGAACGCCTTCAGGATGTCGCACGCGAACGAGAAGTAGAAGGGAGCGATGGCTGTCAGGATCGGTTCGTGCTGAAGACCCACATGATACAGCTCGTTCCGGAAGTCGTGCATGATTGCCACCGATCGCGCCTGCTCATCCGTGACCATCTTCTCAAGTCTAGCATACTTCAGCTTCGCTTCGAAGGATTGACCCAAGGCCTCGGCCAGCTCCTGCTTGTATGGATAGCTCTCGTCCAGACGACACCAGCTTTTGTGACGATCGTACTTCTCCGTCGCGAGCTTGTGGATCGCCAGCTCGACTGCATTGTCCGTCAGCATGAGTGCGAACCGGGCATCGTGGACGCTGCCCTTGTCGAGATGTTCGAGAGCGAGATCCATCTGATCCAGGAGAGCCGCATAGAAGCTAAGCGCCGTCATCCTAGATCATTACCCTGTGCTACCTTCAGAAACATGCGATCACCTCGATTTCCCGCGAAGATAGCATTGTTTTCGGAATAGGAAGAGAGACAGTGGCTCTTGATCTGTTCGCCGCCAGCGATGATCATGGTCATTGCGGAGCCGAACCTCGCGCCGGATAGATTTCCCTTACGGCAAGCCTTCTGGGCAGTTCATTGGCTTCGCGGGTGTGAGGTCGGAGTGTTGGCGCGACATTAAAAAGGCTGTCTACCGGAGGCAGCCTTTTCCTTTTCTACCGCTTCCTCGTTTCCCCAGAGTAGCAGCCATCCCCGTCGGAAGAATGAATTCCAGGGACCCCATCCGATTAACCGTCGAAATGATCGCGCAGCGCCTTCAACCTCGCCGCCATCTCGTCGGCGGTCAGCGGCACCGGAGCTGAAGGCGGCCGCACCTTGATTGTCTTCGGAGGCCGCTCTGGCTTCGGTGTGACAACGACTTCCTTGGCGCGCTGCTTCCGAACATTCTGCCGCGCCTGCTCGAACTTGTTCTGCTCAGGCAGCTTCGTTGTTGTCTGCGGTGTCGGCTTTCTGGGGCTATCCCCGAAGATGCGCGACAGCAGGAAGTACACGGTTCTCGGATTCCATTC